>DTYI01000133.1 GCA_012961935.1 Thiotrichales bacterium
AAATCATTCCTGATGATTTTGTCGCGCATTTTTAAGTGTGTACTTCTTTTTAACAACATCGCAGATGCGCAAGTCCGTTTTTTGTGACGCGACAAGAAAGAGACGAAAAAAACGCACCCGTCATTCGCCTTAATCCGTTGCTGCAAGCGTCAATCGGGGTCGTGCTGCAGGCGCTCCCGGTGCCGGCATCACTCAATCGCCCATCCGAGTAGCAGTCTGGTGCAGAACAGGAATCAAGCCGTGTGCGGGGTGTCTTTTCTTTTGGTTCGTTTTCTTTGGACAAGAAAAGAAAATGATCTCGTAGCCTTTCGACTAAGCAGAAAAAGAAATGCAAACTTAATAGGCTACGAAATATACCCATGAATTTTCTTATAGAAAAGATAAATTCGTTACGAAACGATTCATGTCGCTGTTCGTCTACCATAAAAAAACAAAGCCAGCCCAAATAGGCCAGTCGCCAACAATAAAAGCTTCCCAATTTCTGGTAGAATATTTTCCAGCGTACCCTGCCGTAATAAGATATCCAGATAACCCTCCAGCCCCCAGTTCATGGGTGAGAATTTTGCGACGCTTTGCATGAAGTCGGGCATGATAAATATGGGCACCATGATGCCGCCGATTGCGGCCAGTAGCAGGTTGCTGATGCCGCCGATTGTGGTTGCCTGTTCGGTTGTTTTGACTAGCGTGGCAACCAGTAAGGCAAAGCTGATGGCGGTGACGCTGATTGCCATTGAGATGGGGATGAGTAGCCACGGGTTTTCTGGTAATTGCAGCGCATCGCCGCCGAGCAGTGGCACAAGGTAAATGCCGACTAAAAACATCAGCAGGGTTTGAATTAGATTGATGCCCAGGTAAGGGATTAATTTTCCGATTAATAAAAAACTACCGGGGATGGGGTAGGTCTTTAGACGTTGTAAAGTGCCTTGCTGTTTTTCAATCAGGAAGGTGGTTGCGATCGGGATCACGACAAAGAACATGGAAAATATTAACCAGGCTGGTACGCTTTGCTGGACTGAGGTTGGTTGTTTCGTTTTGCCTTTGCTTTTGAATAATTCGTGAACGGATATTAGTTCAGATAATTTTGTGTCTTGAGTGTCTTCAGGATTTCTGGTTTGCGGAACCTTTTTCAGAAGCTGCTGCAGTTTTTCTGCGGTTAGAACCTGGCTGATTGATGCAAGAATAAGTTGCCGCAGTTGGGGAGGTGTAGAAGGTGCGTAATAAATTTCCAGTTGTGGTTGTTCAGCAGAGTTTATGTTTTTTGGAATCAGTATTGCCGCGTTGATCTCATCATTTTTTGCAGATTCTTTTATGGTTTCAATTTCTTGAAAAGAAGCAACCTGAAAACCTTTTATATTCTCAAGTTTGCTTTTTAATTGGTGGCCACTGTCTTCCAGCCATAAACCAATTTCAGGTTTGTTATCGGTTTCCTGCTCCATCGTATTTTTCAGGCTGAGTGACATAATCAGGATGAAGGTCATCGGCATGATGAAAAGCACAGCAAGTGCGTGGATGTCGCGAGTGACCAGTAAGAGTTCTTTTTTCAGGATGGCCGCAAACATGTTAGTCCCTGAGTGTTGTGCGTGTGAGTTTAAAAAATAATGATTCCAATGTCTGGCTGCCAAATTCTATGTGCGTGATGTTGAGCCCATTTGCCTGTAGTTTTTGTATGAGTTCAGGCAGTTTTTGCGTGTCTTTTAAAATGGCTTCAAACTGGTTGCCCTGTTGTTTAAAACTGTCCTGCGCAAAAAATGGCATGAGTGTTGCGCTTTTTGCGTTGATCTCCCGGTCGGTCTGAATGCTGATATGTGTTTTCTGTTTTAGTAAATCATTTATTTTTCCAGTCATTAAAATATTTCCATGATCCATAATGGCGATGTTGTCGCAAAGTTGTTCAACCTCCTCCATATAATGGCTGGTGTAGAGAATGGTCGTGCCTTTTTCATTCAGTGACTTTATGGCCTGCAAAATAAAATGACGGGACTGTGGGTCGATGCCGACAGTGGGTTCGTCTAGAATGAGTAATTCTGGATTGTTGAGCAAGCCAATTGCCAGATTAAGGCGACGTTTGAGTCCGCCTGAAAAGTGTTTAGCTACTCTGTTTTTATGAGAGTCGAGACCAGTTGTTTCGACAGCTTTTTCTATGCTGTATTTTCTGTTTTTGTTGGGAGATAGTGCAGCAAAGAAAGAAAGATTTTCAGAAACAGTTAGCTGAGGATAAAAAGCATAATCCTGGGGTACGACTGAAAGTTGTTGCAGGATGCGTGAACGATGCCGGTCATAGTTCATGCCACTGATTTCGAGGCTACCTTTTTGTGGTTTGTTTAATCCGGTGATGAGCGAGATCAATGTCGTTTTGCCTGCACCGTTCGGGCCCAGTAATCCAAATATTGCGCCTCTTCGAATCTCAAGGTTAACAGCGTTGAGTACCCGTGTTTCAGTGTCGTATGAGAAATCTATGTCGCGGGCTTTTATCACGGTAAATGGTTGAATCTTTGAAACAGCGCATTATGCCGGATGGACTAAAAAAATGTAATGACTTCTATATCGTGTGAAAATAGCAGAGAATGATAGATTCTTCCCTAAATATAACGGTCTGGTTTGAGTAAGCTCGCTTTTAAAAACAAGCTTTTATTTCTGTTGATGTGTTTCGCAGTGGCGCAGCACGCTGCATTCGCAGAATCAATCGATGCAAAATTTTCGATTAGCGATATCAGGAGTGAATTAAAAGAGGGTGTTTATCATTTAAATGCCAGACTGGATTTGCAGTTGGGTGATGAAATGCGCGAAGCACTGCGCAACGGCGTGCCGCTGGTTTTTGTGCTGGAGCTGGAAATTCTTGAGCCCAGATTTAAATGGCTGAATCGTGAAGTTGCGCATGTCGAGCAGCGTTATGAGCTGCGTTATCATGCGCTCAGTCAACAGTATTTGCTGACTAATTTAAATACGGGGATTCAGTCGGCCTTCCATAACCTTACCTTTGCTTTGAGTAAATTAAGTTATATTGAAAATTTACCGCTACTGGATGCGGATGTTATTGAAGGTCGGGATGATGTGCTTGCCCGGCTGCGGATTCGGCTTGATGTGGGCAAGTTGCCATTGCCGCTTAAAATTCGTGCCTACACCAGTCAGAACTGGTATACAACAAGCACCTGGGTGCGGTGGGCATTGCAATGAGGCGCTGGCGCTGGATCATCCGTTCTCTGCCGATGCTGGTGTTGTTTGTCCTGATTCTGGTGTCGCTCAATTTCATGAGTCTTGCGGCGAGCGACTCGGATCGGTTTGATCAACTTTATATCGGCCTGCTGTTATTTAATGGCGCGATGCTGCTATTGCTGACGGTTATTATCATTGTCCGTCTGTTTGTTCTCATCCGACAACTTTATAAGCGAGACTCTGGCGCTCGCCTGACCTGGCGTCTGGTATTGATGTTTATCGTTGTTGCGCTGGTGCCCGTGCTGATGGTGTATGGCTTTTCAGTTCGTTTTCTCGGCAGCGGTATTGATAGCTGGTTTGACGTGAAAATTGAGCAATCACTTGAAGATGCGCTGGAACTCAGTCGGTTGTCGCTTGAATATCGCATGCAGGAAGACCTCAACCAGGTCGAGCAAGCCGCGGAGGAACTGGCGAATATTCCTGAGGTACTGGCTGGTTTGAGCTTGAACGATATCCGTCGCCGCGCGGGTGCAGTGGAGATGGCGCTGTTGGGAAATAATAATCGGATTATCGCAACCAGCAGTGAGCAGTATGAGCTTGCAGTTCCCAAATTCCCGACGGAAGATATCATGTTGTTATTAGGCCAGGGGCAAAACTATATCGGTCTGGAACCCGCCGGAGAAGATGGCTTGCGTATCCGTGCGGTGGTGCGAATCAAGCCGGATGGGCGTATTTCCGAGTCCAAAGTGCTTGTGGCATTATTTCCGGTTTCACAACGTATCAGCGCACTGGCCGATAGTGTCCAGGCGGCTTATGGTGAATACAAAGGGCTGGTTTTCCTGCGCAAGCCATTGAAGCGCAGCTTTAAACTGACGCTGGCGCTGGTCTTGCTACTGAGTACCCTGTTTGCGATCTGGGCTGCATTTGCCATGGCGCGAAGGTTGCTCTCGCCGATTGTTGAACTGGCTGAAGCAACCAGGGCTGTCGCCGCGGGTGACTATGAACAAAAATTACCCGTGTTGCAGTCTGATGAGATGGGTTTTCTGGTTAAATCTTTTAATGAAATGACAGCACGCATGGATCAGGCGAGAATGGCCGCCGAGTTGAGTCAACGTGTGGCGGAAAGTCAGCGCAGCTATTTACAGGCTGTTCTGGGGCATTTAACGACCGGCGTATTGACCATTGATGCGGGGAATAACCTGCGTACCGCCAATGATGCGGCCAACGCTATCCTGGAAACCCGAATGCTGTTGCAGCAATATATCGGCAGGCCGTTTGCTGAAGTCTGCAAAGGTTCGCCGTTACTGGAAGATTTCTGCAAGAAGATTGGCCCTGAGCTAAGGAGTAGAACACCAGAATGGCAGCGGGAGGTGCATCTGTTCGGCGCGACCGGGCGGAAAGTTTTACTATGCCGGGGTGTGGAATTACCGGCAACTGCCAGTAAAGGGAGTGGACAAATTATTGTCTTTGATGACGTTACTAATATGATCAAAGTTCAACGAGATGCTGCCTGGGGTGAAGTGGCAAGGCGCCTTGCGCACGAAATCAAAAACCCGCTGACGCCGATACAGCTTTCAGCGGAACGTTTGCAGCATAAGCTGGGAAAGGATTTGTCGGCGAAGCAACAGGAAGTTTTGCAGCGCGCCACCCATACCATCATTCAACAGGTGGACGCGATGAAAGAAATGGTCAACGAGTTCAGGGATTATGCCAGCACACCGGAGCCAGTGCTGGAGAAATGTGATTTGAATGCGCTGGTTAAAGAGGTTGCTGATTTGTATACCGATTTTCGTCCGGGAGTTCAGGTGCAGTTAGATCTGGATAAACGTTTGCCGGAAGTCATTGTGGATGCTGGACGGATTCGCCAGGTGCTACATAATCTGATTAAAAATGGCTTTGAAGCCCTCAAGGCTGAAACGCAAGGTGAACTGAATATCGCCACCCAGAAGTTTTCATCAGCCCAGGGTGATTATGTTGAGTTACGCGTCAGTGATAGCGGACATGGTATCTCAGAGGATATGATAGATACCCTGTTCGAACCTTATGCGACCAACAAGACTAAAGGTACTGGACTGGGGCTTGCGATTGTAAAGAAGATTGCTGAAGAGCATGGTGGTATTGTGATCGCCAGAAACCAGCCGCAGGGTGGCGCACAAATTGTTATTCGCCTGCCGAGTCGTCGGCGGCTGAATACTGTACAGGAGAAAACTGCATGACAGCACAACGTATATTAGTGGTGGATGACGAGCCTGAAATCCGCAACGCAGTAAAGGACATTCTTGAAGACGAAGGCTTCGATGTCAGCCTGGCTGAAAGCGCGGCCCAGGCCAGAGAGCAACGTAAACAGCAACAGCCTGATCTGGTGCTGCTGGATATATGGATGCCGGATGAAGATGGCGTCAGCCTGCTCAAAGACTGGAAGCAGAATGAAGACATGCAGACCCCTATCGTGATGATGTCGGGTCACGGTACGGTGGAAACAGCCGTTGAAGCAACTCGACACGGCGCTTTTGATTTTATTGAGAAGCCGCTTTCTCTAGCCAAGTTGTTGCGCGTAACAACTCAGGCGCTTGAATCCGCCAATCAAGCCAGGCCTGCTACAGCTCCTAAAATCGAAGTGATAGAGCCAGTGGGAACCAGCCCGCAAATGCAGCATCTGCGTGAGCAGCTTCAGCGTGCAGCACAGCATGACACCTGGGTGATGCTGACAGGTGAAGCCGGTTCCGGCAAATCCATGGTGGCGCGTTACATTCACGCCAACAGCGCCAGGGCTAAAAAGCCATTTATTGAGCTGACCACGATGGGGCTGGATGCCGAAGAAATCACGGCACAGCTGTTTGGTCGTGACGGGCAGGCTGGGTTGCTGGAGCAGGCCAGCGGCGGCACGTTATACATCAACGAGGTCGCGAATCTTGATTTACAGGCTCAGGCATTATTGGTCAATGCGCTGGAACAAAAAGGCATCACGCGGAAAAGCGATGGACAAAAAATTGCGCTGGATATGCGGATTATGGCGTCTACCCAGCACGACCTGAATCAGCGCGTGGCGGATAAAGCCTTCCGCGAAGACCTGTACTACCATTTGAATGTTCTTCCTTTGCGGCTGCCTGCTCTGCGTGAGCATGCAGAAGATATTCCAGAGCTGTTGGCTTTTTATGTCGATTACTTCAACACTTATGAAGGATTGGCGTTTCGACATTTCACCCTGGCGGCGCAAAACTATCTGCGCTATTACAGTTGGCCGGGTAATGTCCGGCAATTACGTAACCTGGTGCAGCGATTGCTGGTCATGGGAGATGGTACTGAAATCAGTCAGGATGAAGCAGAAGAAGCGTTGCTCAGTGATCGCGTGGCTCAGGTGCAGGAAGGCGCGTCCGACATTCTGGGTGAGGCGATGGAGCTACCGTTACGTGAAGCACGAGAAGTTTTCGAACGCGAATACCTGATTCGTCAGCTGGAAAAATGTCATGGCAATGTCAGCCGTCTGGCCGAACGGGTAGGGATGGAGCGGACCCACCTTTATCGTAAAATGCGCGCGCTGGGTGTGAATCCAAAAAGAAACTGAGAACACTCGACAAATGAAAATAATAATACTGGGCGCTGGGCAGGTTGGTTCCTCACTGGCCCAGCATCTGGCCAGCGAGGCAAATGACATCACAGTTGTTGATACCAATCGTGAGGTGCTTCGTGAGTTGCAGGATCGTCTTGATCTGCGCACGGTCGGTGGTCACTGTGCGCATCCAGATGTGCTGGAGCAGGCCAACGTCGAAGACGCTGATATGGTGATTGCCGTCACCGACAGCGATGAAACCAATATGGTCGCCTGCCAGATTGCCTACACGCTTTATCACACGCCAACCAAAATCGCCCGGGTTCGAGAAGGGAGTTATCTGCAGCATCCAGAGCTTTTTGTGCAGGAGGCCTTGCCTGTTGATGTGCTGATCAGCCCGGAGCAACTGGTGACCGATCATGTCGTCCGCCTGATTCGTCACCCTGGTGCCTTGCAGGTGCTTGATTTTGCCGATGGCCGGGTACAACTGGTTGCCGTGCGAGCCTACTATGGTGGCCCATTGGTCGGACATGAACTGCGTGAACTCTCTGAGCATATGCCGGGTATTCAGACACGGGTGACCGCTATCTTCCGAGGTGGGCAGCCGATCAAAGTTGATGGCCATACCGTGATCGAAGCGGATGATGAGGTATTTTTTATCGCGGCCCCCAAACATATTCGCGCCATTATCAGTGAATTACGGCAGGTCGATAAACCATACAAACGGATCATGATTGCAGGTGGCGGAAATATTGGTCGACGGCTGGCGCAGGCGCTGGAGTCACGCTATCAGGTCAAGATAATCGAGCGTGATGCCGAACGCTGCCGTTTCCTGGCTGAAGCCCTCAACGATACGATTGTGCTGCGCGCTGACGCGGCGGATGAAAGTGTGCTGGTCGAGGAGAATATCGAAAGCATGGACGTTTTTGTCGCGCTAACCAGTGACGATGAAGCCAATATTCTTTCAGCTATGCTGGCCAGACGTCTGGGTGCACGCAAGGTGATGTCGCTGATTAACCGACCCAGTTATGTTCAGCTCGTTGAAAGTGGTGTGGTGGATGTTGCTATTTCGCCACAGCAGATTACCATCGGCGCACTGCTGACCCATATCCGCCGAGGCGATATGGTGTCCGTGCATTCACTGCGCCATGGTGCGGCCGAAGCGATTGAGGTCATCGCCCATGGTGATGCAAAAACTTCCAAAGTTGTGGGTAGTCGGATTGATGAATTAAACCTGCCGGAAGGTACGCATATCGCAACATTGGTGCGTGAGGATCAGGTCATCATGGCGCACCATGACGCCGTGATCGAAGCCGAAGATCACATCATTTTATTTGTCTCTGATAAACGGCGTATTACAGAAGTGGAGCAGATGTTCCAGGTTGGCGTGACTTTTATCTAGAGTCTGGAGCCATTAAAAAAATGCAAATCCGGGTCGTACAAAGAATTTTGGGGTTACTGCTGATGATCTTCAGTCTCAGCATGCTGCCCTCTGCGATTGTCGGTATGGTCGATGGTGGCCGAAGTGTTGCGCCATTCTTTGAAGGTTTTCTGCTTGTGCTGCTGGCTGGACTCGTATCATGGCTCCCGGCGCGGAATGAAAAACGAGAATTACGTCTGCGTGATGGATTTTTAGTAGTTGTTCTCTTCTGGACAGTGCTTGGCCTGGCAGGTTCGGTACCTTTTATGCTTTCTGAGGCGCCCCATCTTTCTATCGCAGATGCAGTATTTGAATCGGTATCGGCGCTGACGACAACGGGTGCGACCGTCATTACCGGGCTGGATGATTTGCCCAAAAGTATTCTTTTTTACCGTCAGCAATTACAGTGGATGGGTGGCATGGGTATTATTGTGCTGGCGGTCGCCATCCTGCCCATGTTGGGTATCGGTGGCATGCAGCTTTACCGCGCGGAAACACCTGGGCCAGTCAAGGACAGCAAGCTCACCCCACGAATCACCGAAACAGCCAAGGCGCTCTGGTATATTTACCTGACCTTAACGGTTGCTTGTGGAGTGGCTTACTGGGCTGCCGGTATGGGCGTTTTTGATGCGGTTGTACACAGTTTTTCTACCGTGGCAATTGGTGGTTTTTCAACGCATGATGCCAGCATTGGTTATTTTAATAATGTAGCAATAGAATCCATCGCAATTGTGTTTATGCTGATATCGGGTGTAAATTATGCGCTGCATTTTACCGTCTGGAGAAATCATAATCCGATTACCTACTGGCATGATTCGGAATTCAAAACCTATATTATTCTGATTGGCCTCTCTGCCATGATTGTGATCGGATATCTTTTCCTTTCCACCAATACCCATCCTGTAGATGCTGTTCGGCAAGGTCTGTTTCAAACTGTCTCAATTGCCACCACGACCGGATTTTCCACAGCTGATTTCAGTGTCTGGCCTGCATTTCTGCCAGTATTATTGTTGTTTCTCAGTTTTTCTGGCGGTTGTGCAGGATCAACTGGTGGCGGCATGAAAGTGATTCGAGTGCTGTTGCTGCTCAAGCAGGGCAGTCGGGAATTGAAACGACTGATTCATCCCAATGCGCAGTTTGTCGTCAAGGTGGGGAACAAGCCTACGTCAGATACCGTGATTGAAGCGGTGTGGGGGTTTTTCTCTGCTTATATTTTGGTCTTCGTCATATTAATGTTACTGGTGATGGGTTCAGGGCTGGATCAGGTGACGGCTTTTTCTGCAGTTGCCGCCTCTATGAATAACCTGGGCCCGGGTCTGGGAAAAGTCGCCTCGAATTATCAGGGCATCAGTGATTTTGCCAAGTGGGTGTTGAGTTTTGCCATGATTATGGGGCGTCTGGAAATTTTTACGTTACTGGTGTTGCTGACCCCGGCTTTCTGGCGGCGTTAGAGACGTTTGGTTTTGGTATGAATCAAAATGAAAAATGGAATCAGCGCTATTCAGAAATGGCTGAGGCTGGTGAACCTGCGAAAGTATTAACGGACTTCTCCCATCTTCTGCCCGCTGAGGGTATTGCGCTCGATCTGGCTTGTGGCCTGGGCGCGAATGCCCTGTTTCTTGCGCGTCAAGGACTGACAGTGCAGGCCTGGGATACAAGCCAGGTCGCGCTAACAAAGTTGCAGGCCAGTGCTGCCTGCCAGCGGTTAAAGATTCAGACACGACAGCGAGACTGTGAACAACATCCACCCGAGCCTGAAACACTGGATGTGCTGGTAGTGAGCCATTTTCTCTATCGTCCCATCCTGAATGCGCTTGTTGAAAGCTTGCGACCAGGTGGGTTGATTTATTATGAAACGCATACTCTGGAACGGCCTGGCCATGTAACCGGGCCATCAAATCCGGACTACTTGCTAAAACCGGGTGAGTTACTTGATGTATTTGGCCAGCTTCAGGTTCATACCTATCGTGAAGACGGGATGGTCGGTGATTTGCAGAAAGGGTGGCGAGGGAAGGCGAGTATTGTTGCCAGCAAGGCGGGCTCTAGCCCGCATTTCTCACAGGTTATCACGAATCTCGCTTGATCTTTAATTCCACAAGGGATTTGTCTGAACTCGGAAATACACTCTGGTATTCCGCTCCTTCAGACAAACCCCTTGTGAAATCAAATCTGCAGCGCGATATTCGCAACACCCTGTGAGAAATGTGGGCTAGTTGATAACGGTCAATGTTAGTTATTAACCCGACATATATTGTTGCCGGGTTAATAAATGTGGTTGAATTATCCTCACGCATTTGATCGAACAGCATGTTAGAATATTTAGATATACATTATTAAGGTGGAAATACGGATGAAAAAATTGCTAACTGCAACACTTATCATTGGCGGCGCTATGCTGGTAGCGCATGGTTGCACTAAAAAAGAAGAACCAGTTGTTAAGACGGTCAGCTTTTCTAAAGATATCGCACCGATATTGACAGCAAACTGTCTGGAGTGTCACAAACCAGCGGGTACCGGGCATATCGCCAGTGGTTTGATGCTTTCATCCGAATCTGCGCCTGATGTGCTTTCCTACGAGGGGCTAATGAAGGGCACCAAGTATGGCCCGATTGTGATCGCCGGCAATTCTCTGGGTAGCGCCCTGAATATGCTGGTCGAAGGCAGGGCTGACCCTTCAATCAGGATGCCGCATGGCAAAGATCCGTTGACAGATGCGGAGCTGGAACTGCTGAAACTCTGGGTAGATCAGGGTGCAAAAAACAATTAAAGCAACAATTTCACTGATAAAAAAGGCTGTCATCTGACAGCCTTTTTTGTTGGTGCTTATCGTTTGGAATAATAATTTGCTATGTCCTGAATTTCAGATTCCATCAGGGGCAAAGACATTTTGTGCATGGTGCTCATGTCGCGGCCATCACCCTGATAAGCATGCAGTGCCCTGACAGTATAGTCAGCGCGCTGGTTGGCCAGGCGGGGATATCCCGGACGTTCGCTCTTGCCATCCTCGCCGTGACAGCGATTACATTTCTCAGCCCAGGCTTCTGCGCTGAGAGCCTCGCGCGTGACTTCAGCCTCACCACCTGCACCGGGGGCGTGTCGCGTATTGGATGCGTAGAAGGTGGCAATATTTTCAAGATCGGCGTCACTTAATGCAGCGACCATGCCGGGCATGACAGCGTTATCACGGCTTCCGTCCTTGTAGCTTTTCATGGCCTTGGCCAGATAAGTCGCATCCTGACCAGCCAGGCTTGGATTTGCGTTTGGGCTGCCGCTATTGCCGTCGGCTCCATGACAGCCTGCGCAGGTTGCGGCGGCGGCTTCGCCTGCAGTTGCATCGCCGCTGGCAGGCGTGGATGGATTTTCCAGTGGTTGTTCTGCATAAAATGTCGCGATGGCCTCAATATCCGCATCGCTCAACGCGGCAACCATGCCCGCCATAACGGGATCTTTGCGTTCCTGAGTTTTATAGGCCTTTGTTGCAGCCACCAGATAGTCTTTACTCAATGCCGCCAGGCTGGGTGTGCCGGGTAATGCACTGACGCCAGTTGCACCGTGACAGCCTGCACAGGCTGCCGCCGCTGCAGGTGCAGCAGCCTGTTCTGCTTCTGCTTGCTCAGGTTCTTCAGCCACTTTTACAGGCTCGGGATTGGTGTTGATGTCAGGCCCGGGCAGGCTGGCATAATAACCGGCGATATTGGCGATATCCTGCGCGTTGAGTTCTGCAAGGGCAGTTGCCATTACTTCATCCTTGCGTGTTTTGTCCTGATAGGCCTGCATGGCGCTACGTAAATACTCAGCATGCTGACCCGCCAGGTGTGGCGTTTCAGCAGTGGAACTGATGCCATTTGAGTTATGGCAACCTGCACAGGCCTTGGCAGCGGCTTCACCTGCGGCGATATCAATTTTTATTTTGGGGGTCTCAGGTTGCGTCTCGGTCTGTTTTTCAGGCTCATTGCCACAGGCCGTCAGTAAAAATGCCAGTGATATGACGGGGAAAATAATTTTCATGGTTCAGTCCCAATATGTTTTCAATTAAGTTAAGAATCCCTGCAAGCTCGGTATAATCACTTCTACAGGGTGTATTTCACCTTATTCAGACGATGATGTTCTTGATTCACGTCAATGCTAAAGATGATGTATAGTATATAAATATGTTCTAATATAAAAGCTGGTGTCGGGAATGTGGTTTGGGGGCGTTCTTTTATCGAAATAAACGCTACGTGAATTGCATTCAGATCTGAAACAAAAAAATCCGGGATTATTTCAATGACTCGAACAAATCATCATCATTTTCTTGCCTTGCCTCTAAGTTTGCGGATGGTCTATACCATGACGCTGGTGGTGCTGGGCCTGGGCTATCTATTTGCCATGATCCATATTTTTTCATCACACGCAGGGCGTGATGGTAAAGCAAGCCTGTCAGTGCAGGATATCATGATCGCTTATAGCGGTAGTGAAAGCGATACGAAGCTCGAGTCCGCGCTTAAAGGACCGATGCAAAGTATGCTGCCACCAGCAGAATCCCATGAGATTATTGCATGGGTGCGTGCAGGTGCGGATCAGGCTGCTTACGAAAAAGATGTTGCGGGTATTGTAAAGAACCGCTGTCTGTCTTGCCACGATGGTAGCAATCCGCATATCCCCAATTTATCTGATATCTCCGGGGTGATGCCGCTGGTTGAGAAAGATACTGGAATGGATATTTTCACTCTGGTCAGGGTGTCGCACATCCACCTGTTTGGTATTACATTTATTTTCTTTATCACCAGTATCATTTATACGCATGCTCATGTGCGCCCGCTGTGGTTTAAATGTATCGTAATTGTTGTACCTTTTCTGACGATTATTTTTGATATTTTGTCGTGGTACCTAACAAAAATGTGGACACCTTTTGCCTGGGTGGTGTTAATTAGTGGCGCCTTCATGGGACTGTCATTTGCGATTCAGGCTTTCACCTCGCTCTATCAGATGTGGCTATATAAAATGCCACCAGACCTTGAAGAAAGCGGTGGGCAGTTACCTGTCTTGTAAAGAGAGAAACCCTCTCACAAAAAAGGCGTCCTGGTGACGCCTTTTTTTTTATTTTTTATGTGTGACACTGCAGGTTCGGTTTGCTGAATCACGGATTTCTTTACCCAGGGTGAAGGTATAAATCCAGAACAGAAACGGAGTGAGCAGAATCAGAAACAGGATAATCTTGCTGATGCCGGGAACCAATGCGGGCAGTGCCAGCGCAAACAACCAGGCTATCACTAATATCGATAGATACAGCACACAGTAGCCGGTTTTATAACAGGGGTTGACCTTTTTACTCCACAAAATATGAATAAAAGGAACGACCTGCGCGAGCAGAATCAGAACACTGATGAGTATGGGGTTGATATCCTCACTAGCCGCCGCACTTGCAGGGACAAGAAAGAGAACACCAGCGACTGACAGTAAAATACGCAACATCCTAAAAACTATAGATCATTCCTGGCCCTGTGAAAAATAAGTATTTAAGGATACTCTGAATAGATCTGGTTGAATTTCAGCCAGCGTAAATCAATCACGACCTATTCAGAGTATCCTTAATTAATAACTACTTTTTCCCTTGTAATATTTCCCGGTAGCTGTGTTCGGCAAACATGGAATCAGACAGATACACGCTGGGTACGCGAATACAATTATTGAAAACTTTCGGCCCGTGGATAAAAAGAATTTCGGGTTTGACGTGCACATGCGGCATACCACTTTGCGCCGCAGCCAGCGATTCAAATTCAACCATCACCAGATATTGAGCGGGCAGGGTATAACCTTCCCAGACTTCAGCGGTGCGTTTGAGTTTACTGCCGGAACTGTCCTGCATGTCTTCCATGATCGATTCCACTGTGGCGTGCGCGCTGCCTAATGTGGACAGGCCAATCCGTTTCAGAATCTGGTAGCCGATGACGCCGCTGGTTTCTTTTAGCATATCCATTACCTGCACTTCGGCTTTTTCGAATTCTTCTTCCTTGCCGTGCTTGATAATGTGTTGCGCCATGACCGTCACCGTTTCGCCAGAATTCAGCGCATAACCGGATGTATCGCCGTTGTTTTCAAAGCCCATTTTCAGCATCTGATTTTTAGAAATAAGTTTGGGCAGGTCGCTTTTGACGATTCGGTAAACGGGTTCTTCCGGCCCGTCGAGTAGAACGTCGCCGCATTTTGCGCAGGTATCGACGACCACGTCCTCAAACGTCTCGTGGAAATTTTCGTGCGCTTCCCAACTGTCCCAATAGGTAATCTGGTCAATCCAGATGTGTGATAACGCCTGACGCATGTCTGAACTGGCGCCCCAGCGCATGCCCATGGGGCAGGCGCCCACCTGTTTCATTAAATCAAAGCCGCTAAAGCCTGGCGTCAAAGCAGTCGCCAGACACATTTTTGAACTGGCCTGTTTCATCATCTGCATCAGGTTCGGATCGTTCTCGACAAAAACCCGGTTGATGGCAACGTAAAGGGGAGATTTGGGTTCGCTGTCGAAGAGCTTCTTGAGTACATTAGGCATGGGTTAATTTTCCTTATTGTTGATCAGGTTGGTGGTTCTATTCTAGCCCGCAAACTGCATAAAGACCCATGTTTTTATGCTGGTTGCGGATTTAGGCCATTTCACGGTGGATTCTGACCGGCATCCGTTTCGCGCCCCAATGACCCGGCTCGGCTTCGAATACGCCTGCGCAAGCCGTACCACATTCCGGGCAGCAGCCGTTTTCATCCAGATTCCAGGCGGTGATTGTGTACCAGTCGCGGCCGATCAGCTTATGGTTGCATTGATGACAATAAGTGCTTTCACCATCCTCATCGTGTACGTTGCCGGTATAGGCGTAGCGGACACCGTTTTTAATTGCAATCTCTCTTGCGCGTGTCAGTGTTTGCGGTGGTGTGGCTGGCGTATCCATCATTTTCCAGTCCGGGTGAAAGGCTGAAAAATGCATCGGCACATCCGGGCCGAGATTTTCAACCACCCACTTTGTCATGGCATCCAGTTCCTCGTCAGAATCGTTGTGTCCAGGAATAAGCAGGGTCGTTGTTTCCAGCCAGCAATCTGTTTCATGCTTGATATATTTTAAGGTATTCAGTACGGGCTCAAGGTGGCTGCCGGTGATTGACCAGTAGAAGTCTTCGGTAAATGCTTTTAGATCGACGTTCGCAGCATCCATATATTTAAAAAATTCTGCCCGCGGTTCGGGGGAGATATAACCCGCCGTTACTGCAACTGATTTAATATTGCGCTCGTGGCAGGCAATGGCTGTATCAATCGCATACTCCATGAAAATAACCGGATCATTGTAAGTGAAAGCGATGCTTCGACAACCTAACTCCTGTGCTGTTTCTGCGAGTTTTTCTGGTGATGCCTGATCCATCAGCGTGTCCATTTCGCGGGACTTGCTCATATCCCAGTTCTGGCAAAACTTGCAGGCGAGGTTACAGCCCGCGGTGCCAAAGGAAAGCACGGACGAACCCGGCAGAAAATGGTTGAGCGGTTTTTTTTCAATCGGATCAACGCAAAACCCACTGGAGCGCCCGTAGGACGTCAGAACAATTTCACCATTCTGGTTCGCGCGCACAAAACACAGGCCGCGTTGGCCTTCTTTTAACTTGCACTCGCGTGGACAAACATCGCATTGAACCCGGCCATCATCCAGCTTATGCCAGTATCGCGTTGGGTGTGTGTTTTCCAGCAGAATTTTTTCTGTATGCATACTTTAAATATATGCGTTATCGAGCAAATATCAATGCTTGAAAAAAAATTAATACAAGCCATAGTTAAGATATGGAAAATAGAATACGACAAGCGGCGGTGGCCGGGCTATTTTACCCGGCTGATCCCACCGCACTGTCCTCACAAATTGATGCGTTTTTAAATGCGGCCGAATGCAAAGAATCATCGCCCAAAGCAATGATTGTTCCGCACGCGGGTACGATTTATTCCGGCCCAGTCGCCGCAAGCGCTTACGCGCAGCTAAAAAACATCGGCCATAAAATTAAGCGAGTTATTTTGCTTGGGCCAGCGCATCGAGTTGGTTTTCGTGGGCTGGCTGCACCCAGTCATCAATATTTTGAAACGCCATTGGGGCAGATTGAAATCGATCTTGAAGCAGTAAAAAAAATTACAGAGAAATTCCCGCAGGTAATTCTGGATGATCGGCCGCATGCAGAAGAACATAGCCTGGAAGTTCAATTGCCTTTTTTACAGAAAACACTGGGAAATTTTAAACTGCTGCCACTGGTTGTCGGTCAGGCAACGGCAGATGAAGTCGCGGAAGTGATTCGTGAATACTGGGGCGGGCCGGAAACATTGGTTGTGATCAGTTCAGACCTGAGCCATTTTCATGATTATGCAACCGCAATAAAACGGGATAGTAAAACTTCCGCAGCGATTGAAACGTTGCATGGTGAAATGATTGGCCCGGAAGACGCCTGCGGATTTTTACCCGTCCGTGGCCTGTTGAAAATAGCGGAAGAAAAGAATTTAAAAGTGGAAACAATTGACCAGCGAAACTCAGGTGACACCGCTGGCGATAAAAATCGGGTCGTAGGTTATGGCGCTTATTTATTTAACTGACGAACAGCGCAGCCAGTTATTGCAGGTCGCACGAAAATCTATCCACGAGGGCTGTGAGAAAAACGCGCCTTTACCTGTTGATGTGAAAAAGTTTGAGGCGGCTTTACAAAACAAAGGCGCATCTTTCGTAACCTTGAAAATAGAAGAGGCATTGCGTGGTTGCATCGGCACACTGGAAGCCAGTCGGCCATTAGTTCAGGACGTGTCGAGTCATGCTTTTGCCGCAGCTTTTACTGACCCAAGATTTTCGCCCGTCACCCGTGATGAACTGGAATTAATCACCATCAGCATCTCCGTTCTGACACCCGCGGAAAAAATTGAATTCAAAGATGAGCTGGATTTGCTGGAAAAAATAAATCCCGGCGTCGATGGTTTGATTCTAGAAGCAGGCAGGTATCGAGGAACCTTCCTGCCAGCAGTCTGGAAATCGCTACCAGAAAAAATTGACTTTTTACAACAGCTAAAACGCAAAGCCGGGTTGCCGGAAAATTATTGGTCAGAAGAGATTAGTGTTTCCCGATATCATACGGTCGAGTTTGCGGAATCATAACTCTGGCTCTCGCAACCATACAGGTATATCACGCTGATTGTGAAGCATGCGCCAAACGTCAATATGGTCGTCACGCTCTACGTAAAACAGTAGGTAGGGATACTTTTTGATATGCCAAAATCGAAGATCGGGCAACCCAAGTTCACCTGCATAGCGAGGTGATCCAGATGCGGGGTGACGGCTAATGTGTCTGATGGCTTTCTCCAAAGCCGTGATGAAACCGTCGGCTGCATCAGGCGCACCTTGCTCGAGATAGTAAGCTATTGCATCTGCAACGTCCTCTTGCGCTTGAGCACGCCGAAGGACAGGTTTTCCTGTTGTCACGCTTTTTGTTGGGCAGACTTGCGCAGCCTTTTGAAATAATCTGCATCGAAGTGTCCAACAGCTTCAGAGCCTGCCCCGGCAAGCAGCATCTCACGCAAGGCCGTACGATCCTGATCCTTCCGGATCAGCTCCCGCATGTACTCACTGCTGGTACTAAAACCACGCCGGTTAACCTGTTCATCCACAAAGGATTTTAGTGAATCTGGTAGAGAAATATTCATTGTACTCATACCATGATACTAGCTGTTTTGACAAAAATTGGCAAAACTAACAGATTTTCGTCCCTACGCATCGGGGCAGTAAGCCCGTAAGTTGAATAACGCAGGAACTATTGCCTGGAGTCCTGATCAGGCTGCCTTCCTGCTGGCAAACTCGACCAGTTTTTTGATCGTTAACCCCTGGATCACGATTGACAGGACGACAATGATATAAGTAATCGTGACAATGATGTCGCGTTCCTGGCTGGGGGGTAATGATAATGCGAGCGCGACTGAGATACCGCCGCGCAGACCGCCCCAGGTGAGTATTTTGACGACATGCGGGTGAAAGTCTTTACGCAGCCGCATTAAATTAATCGGGATGCCGACGCTGATAAAACGCGCCAGCAAAACAACCAGTGCGAGGATTAATCCCGCGATAATATGGTTTCCGGAAAAACTCAGTACGATCACTTCAAGTCCGATTAAAACAAATAAAACCGCATTCAGTATTTCGTCGAGTAATTCCCAGAAAGTATCCAGGTGTTCGCGGGTGGTTTCACTCATCGCCATGTGACGACCGTGGTTGCCAATAAACAAGCCAGCAACGACAATCGCGATGGGGCCGGATACGTGTATTTGGCTGGCGAGTGCGTAACCGCCTGCAACCAGCGCCAGCGATAATAATACTTCGACCTGATAATTATCGACGCTTTTCAACATGCGATAAGTAATCCAGCCGATGGCAAATCCAAACACTGCGCCGCCCAGTGCTTCTTCGGCAAATAGCAATGCAATTTCGCTGGCGTTTGCATCTTGACCACTGGTTGCAATGCCGAGTAGCACGAGAAAAACAACCACTGCTACGCCGTCATTAAATAATGATTCTCCGGCGATTTTTGTTTCCAGACTTTTTGTCGCGCCAGCCGTTTTTAAAATACCCATTACTGCAACCGGGTCTGTCGGTGCAATCAGTGACCCAAATAATAAGCAGTAAATTAATGGTATATCAATTCCCAGCCAGCCAAAAATATAGTAACTGGTGAAGCCGACGATAAAGGTTGTGGTGACGACGCCGATGGTTGCTAAAATACCGACGATCCATTTCTTTTCCAGCAAGGCTTCCAGGTTGATGTGCAGTGCGCCTGCAAATAACAGGAAGCTGAGCATGCCATGCATAAGCGTTTCGTTGAAGTCTATATTGTTTAGAATTTGTTCGGCATATTGCTCGCCGAAGCCAATACCAAAATGACTTAGAACAACCAGGATGAGCGAGAACACCAGTGCAATCAGCATAATCCCGATGGTGGTGGGGAGTTTAATGAATTTGTAATTCAGGTATGCGAAAACGGCAGCGATGGATAGCAGTAAGCTGGCTGTATCAAAAATGCTCATTCGTAAACTTCATAAAATTTTGTGAATCGCCAGCATACCCGTAGAGGGCAAAATGTAAAGATAAATTGATCTAGATTAAAGCTAGTAATTGTTTTGAATGAGATAATTTAAAGTTCGGTAGTATTGATAGTAAGCGAGGCATTGAAATCAATGGGCAAGAAAAACAAAGAACTTAAGCTTAAGGAAAATAAAAGCAAAGGCACTTTGAAGTTGGCCAGGCCAGGCAAGAAAAATAAAAAGAAAATGCATGGCCGTCTTTCGCGTAAAGCTATTTTCAAGCATGGAAACTATCCGTACAAAGAAAAAATAAAAACAGCCGAGTATGAAGCGCGAAAATCCGAGTTGCAGATTGAATTACTGAAAATGCAAAACTGGGTCAAGGAGACTGGTCAGCGGATAGTGATTTTATTTGAGGGCCGGGATGCGGCAGGCAAGGGTGGCACCATCAAGCGTTTTATGGAACACATGAACCCGCGGGGTGCCAGAGTGATTGCGCTGGAAAAACCGACTGAACGGGAAAAAGGCCAGTGGTATTTTCAGCGCTATATAAATCATTTGCCGACCGCGGGTGAAATCGTCATGTTCGACCGTTCCTGGTACAACCGTGCAGGCGTGGAAAAAGTGATGGGGTTTTGCTCTGCTTCTGAATATCTTGAATTCATGCGTCAGGCGCCGGAGTTTGAAAGAATGTTGGTGCGCGACGGGATTTACTTTTTCAAACTTTGGTTTTCAGTCAGCCGTGAAGAACAGTTTCGTCGCTTCAGAAAGCGTAAAAAAGACCCATTAAAACAGTGGAAGTTAAGCCCTGTTGACATGGCGTCTCTGGATAAATGGGATGACTATACTGAGGCTAAAGAAGCCATGTTTTTTTACACAGACACCGCCGATGCACCCTGGACGGTGGTTAAGTCAGACGACAAAAAGCGTGCTCGGATTAATGCCATGCGCCATGTGCTCGCCAGCTTGCCTTATCCGAATAAAAATTCGGATATCGTGATACCACCTGATCATTTAATCGTCGGGCCAGCTTCGGTTATTTATGAAGAAGGTGAAGAAGTGTCTGATTCACCCGTTTCCATCATCAGAACGTAACTCATTCTTTCTTAGATCCCTGGGTTTAAAATTATGACTGAACAGCAAACTGCACACGCAACCAAAGTCGTTAATCGTTTTCGCGCCATGATCGGAGATACCTGCTCGCAGCTGCTGGATGAAGAGCATTGGGAAGAGTTGGTGTTGCTGGTTGAATCGGCTATGGATGCCGTCGTGCTCGACGCCGAAGAAAAAATATGCGACCAACTGGAAGATATGGTTAAGAAGATCCGATCGGATGCAGAGCATTTTGATCGCCCCTGATCGGAATTAATAATTCAGATCTGCCAGCCATATAGTTATCGATTTGACCAGCCGTTTTACAGTAAGCGATTTCTGCTGAAAAAGTCATACGGGCAGGACCATTGGGAATGGTTGCCACTCATCGCAGTAAAATAACCACTGAAGCTTTTCATAAACATTTTCTTGAGCCTTATCACGACGTGATTTTTTACAAATAGTTATAAAGGTAGCAGCCAGTTTTGTTTGAGCTGGCATGTTGTCACACACATTTTTGCAGAATATTCTGAAGATCAGGATGCTGTCAGATTTAATTAAGTAAAGGGAAAAGAAATGATGAATCGCAATTTGATCAGCTCGCTTGCTGGCGTGATCCTGTTAATTACCATGCTTGTTTCATCACCAGTCTTTGCAGAATCACCACCACGTGAATTAGTGCTGCTGAACTGGTCTGAATATCTGGATCCTGAATTAGTTGAGAAGTTCGAGCAGCTACACAATGTCAAAGTACGTGAGGTTTATTTCGAGAATGATGACCTGCGCGACGAGCTGTTACTTGATACAGATGGCATGGGTTATGACCTTGCAGTCGTGAACGGGATTATGGTTGATACTTATCGCAAGCGGGGCTGGCTGGCCGTTGCAACCGAAAACAAAATCTCGAACCTGAAGCATGTTGACGAGTATTGGCTCAAGTCATTCGACGGTGCTGAGGGTTATGCGGTTCCCTACTTTTGGGGAACGCTCGGAATTGCCTATCGTGCGGATCTTGTGCAGACACCTCCAGGGAGCTGGATGGATCTGTACAAACCCAATGAGCAACTACGTGGGAAGATTGCGATGGTCGAGTCACAACGGGATGCCCTGGGGATGGCGCTGAAAGCACTCGGCTACTCAGCCAACAGCATCGACAGCCGCCAGATCCGCGAGGCCATGGAGCTTCTGTTGACCCAAAAGCCCTACGTCAAGAGCTACGGTTATCTTGTGCTGGATGAGAATTCCGCTCTTGTCAGCGGTGACGTTGTCATGGGCATGATATTTAGCGGCGATGCACTCATGCTAAAGGAACACCATGATGAGATACAGTACGTTGTTCCGAGAGAAGGCGGCAACATCTGGGTTGATTACCTGGTGGTATTACAGGGCTCAAAGAACAAGGATCTTGCCTATGCCTTTATCAATTTTCTGAACGAGCCCAGCCACGCAGCGCAACTCGCTGAGTTTGTGTATTACGCAAGCCCTAACAAAGCAGCTGAAAAGCTGCTACCCGCCGACTTTCTGGAAGACCCTGTCATTTATCCGAGTGAGGAGGTCTTGTCTAGATCTGAGGCATACACGCCTCTGCCGTTTCGTGCAACAAAAACGCGTAATACGAATTTTGCGCGCCTGAATCAGTGATCCATGCAGCCGCTACAGTATTTGGAATTAGCCTGTGAAACTTCGAACCAAGATTCCGTTTCTACTCGTTCCGCTCATCGTCCTGTCTCTTCTGGTGCTTGGATGGTTTGCCTACATGCAACTGCGAGAGGCATCCGAGCAGCGCATGTTTGCAGAGATGAGCGCATCGCTCAGCCATCTCAGAGCACATATAGAAACGGAAGTCGAGACTGCGCGCGGTAATATAAAGCTTCTCTCTAACCAGGTACTGATCAAGAAATATATCCTGACTGAAGACGAAGAGGAGCGGTATACCCTGCTTCAGCCTGTCTTGTTGCGATTGTTCTCGTCCTATCAGGAAGCCTTCCCGGAATATTACGAGATTCGCATTTTCCTGCCAGATGGTTATGAGGATGCTCGCCAGACGCGGCCTTACATTGACAATCTCACCGATGAAGAAGGCGGCAGCGCTTTTTTCAAGGCCCTGCAAGCTTCAGGAGATGATATTTTAACAACAATATATCTAAATCCTGACAACAAGAGGATGTCCCTGTTTATTGGGAATCCCCTGATTCTTGTTGACCGGGCTGTCGATCCCGTCGGTATTGCTCCAAAACTACGTGGTTATGTTGGTCTGACTGTTGACCTCAGTGAGCTGGAGACCCAAATCCGCGATGAGATTATCAGTGATAGCGGCTACCTGTTTGCAACCGATGCCGCAGGGAATGTTATTTTTGAGTCTTCCAAAAGACCGGTGGATGATTCCATACCCACAGCATTTGCCGAATCGGTTCTGGAATCAGAAGCGGGTGAGCCCATGTTGGCGACTTTCAATGGAGAAAGTGCATTTCTCTCAGCAACGCGTCTGCATGATGATCTCAATCTATTTGCAGTCTTGCCAGAAAGTGAGTTACGCATGGTCAGCTATAAGCTTGCCCTCGTGGTAGCGGCCATCACACTGGTGACCATTCTGGTTACGACACTGTTCATGGTGATGGCGATGGAGTACCTGGTTATCCGTCCGATACACCGTCTTCGCAGGATCGCAAAGGAAATTGGTAGTGGCAGCTGGTCTGCCGAAGTTGGAGGTGTGACTGCCAGTGATGAAATTGGTGATCTCGCTATGGCGTTTAGGGAAATGGCTATAAATCTGCAGCAATCCGATGAGCAAGTGCGCATTCTTGCTTATCACGACAGCCTGACAGGCCTGCCCAATCGTACCATGTTCCAGGAATATCTTGACCAGTCGATCTTGCATGCAAAGAGAAACCAGCAATCCCTTGCAGTGATGTTTCTCGATCTCGACAACTTTAAACAGGTCAACGATAGTCTGGGACACTATGCGGGTGATGCTCTGCTGCAGAAAGTTGCACAGCGCGTCACAAAGGTTTTACGCGGAGGTGATTACCTTGCCAGGGGGAGTTCCCAGAATAGCGGCGAAAAAATTCTGGCGCGGCTTGGCGGGGATGAATTTATTATCCTGTTGCCTGATATCCCGGATTCTCTTGCCGCAGGTGTGGTGGCCCAGCGGCTTGTCGAGGCGCTCGCCAAACCGGTTATTGTCAGCGGGGAGGCGTGTTATGTGAGTGCCAGTATCGGCATTACCCTCTACCCGGATGATGGCAGCAATACCAATGAGCTGATTAAGAACGCGGATATAGCCATGTACCATGCCAAGGAGAAGGGTAAGAATAACTACCAGTTTTTTGAGAACCTCATGAATGTCGCAGCCAGGGAGCGGATGAAGCTCGAAACCAAACTGCGTAGCGCACTGGAGCGCGGCCATCTGGAGCTGCACTACCAACCTCAAATCGATAGCCTGACTCACAAGGTGGTTGGCCTTGAGGCCTTGCTGCGCTGGCGGGATCCGGAGGATGGTCTGATTTTGCCGAATGATTTCATTCCAGTCGCTGAAACATCCGGTCTGATTCTGCCGATCGGTGAATGGGTTCTACACGAGGCGTGCCGGCAGGCTCGCGCCTGGCAAAATGCAGGCTACCCGCTGCCGTTAATGTCTGTCAATGTTTCGAACGTCCAGTTCGCAAGGCAGGATGTTGCCTCGATTGTAGAAGCGGCCCTCGGCAGCAGTGGACTGGATCCGCGTTGTCTCGAGATCGAGATTACCGAGAGCACCATGATGAGTGATCCGGAAATTGCTGCGCAGGTTCTTGATGATGTAAAGGGGCTTGGGGTTGGTATTGCGCTGGACGATTTTGGTACAGGCTATTCCTCGCTCGGTTACCTGCGGAGGTTCCCGATCGACACACTCAAGATTGACCGGGGTTTTATCAGTGAGATCGATGAAAAGCAGGCAGATGCAGAAATTGTCGGGGCTATTGTCGCCATGGCGCATACGTTACACCTGCGCGTCGTTGTCGAGGGAGTCGAAACGCAGAGTCAGTTGGATATCGTAACTGAGCGGCAGTGTGATGTGATTCAAGGCTTCCTGTTCAGCCGCCCGTTGCCGGCTGATGAAATCGTTCGGCTACTGGCTGAGCCCAGTCTAAGAATTGCGTGAAGTGAAAATAAACAGGGCATGACAGCTATTAGTTTAATTGCTATAGTGTGAAACTATCTATATCTGCTAATAGATAGCATTCATGACATTAACTGATCTTCGCTACATCATCGTGCTTGCGCGTGAACGTCATTTCGGGCGTGCGGCTGAAGCCTGTTTCGTCAGTCAGCCGACTTTGAGCGTTGCCGTAAAAAAGCTGGAAGATGAGTTGGGCGTCACGTTGTTTGAACGCAGTCACTCAGATGTTAGTTTAACGCCAGTTGGTGAGCAGGTGATTGATGCTGCACAGCGCACACTAGAGGCGGCAGAAAGCGTCAAACAAGTTGCCAGTGCAGGCCAGGATCAGTTAACTGCGCCACTTAAACTGGGCGCGATTTATACGGTTGGGCCGTATATTTTTCCTGAGTTAATTCCGCACCTGAAAGAAATCGCCCCGCAGATGCCTTTGATTGTTGAGGAGGGCTATACCGCCGATTTAACCGAGCAGCTTAAACAGGGTGAGCTGGATGTGATCCTGATTTCCCTGCCTTTTGAAGAACCCAATATCCTGACGCTGCCTTTGTACGAGGAACCATTTGTGGTGTTGCTGCCTGCGGCACATCCTTTAACTGCAAGAAAAACACTTTCATCGAAACAGTTAGAGAAGGAATCAATGTTGTTGTTGGGTGCGGGTCATTGTTTTCGTGATCAGGTGCTGGAAGCCTGCCCGGGCTGCTTGCCGAAATCGGTGCAGGGTGAACATGCCGCAATGGTTGTTGAAGGTAGCTCAATTGAAACGATTCGGCACATGGTGGTATCAGGCATGGGGTTAACTGTTCTGCCCTGTACGGCTGCCGGAACTGATCGTTATTCGCAAAGATTACTGGCGATCAGGCGCTTTGTGCGGCCGATACCAAAACGAACTATTGCGCTGGCATGGCGAGTCAGTTTTCCGCGACCACAGGTTATCGATGTGATGCGTGAAGCGGTTGCAGCTTGCCAGTTCAGTTGTGTAAAGCACTTGGTTTAACCAATCCAGTCTATAGTATTTTACTATCGAAATAATTTATAATATCAATTGTATTAATTAATCAGTATTCTCTAATATGTACTCCATGGCAGGCGAATCTGCTGGCCACAATTTTTTAATTAACTGGAGAAATACGATGCAAGAAAATACTGTAACCGAGATGACTGTCGGCATGCCGCGTTTGAATGAGCCTGCGCCGGCGTTTGAAGCAAAGACCACGCATGGCGTGAAAAAGCTTTCTGACTACAAAGGAAAATGGCTGGTGCTGTTTTCACACCCGGCAGATTTCACGCCGGTCTGCACTACGGAGTTTATGGCATTCGCGAAGTATCATGAAGAATTCCAGGCTGCGGGTGCAGAACTGCTGGGCCTGTCCATCGACAGCTACTTTAGCCACATTGCCTGGGTGCGGAATATCAAGGAAAACTTTGGTGTCGAGATTAATTTCCCGATTATCGAAGACCTGTCAATGACAGTAGCCAAAGCTTACGGAATGATCCACCCGGGTGCGGCGGATACTTCTGCGGTACGTGCTACCTTCATTATCGATCCGGAAGGTATTCTGCGCGCCATGGTTTACTACCCGATGACCAATGGTCGTTCGATCCCGGAATTTCTGCGCATCATCAAGGCGCTGCAAGCTTCTGACGAGCATAAGATAGCGACCCCAGAAGGTTGGCAACCGGGTGACAAGGTCATTGTGCCTCCACCCCAGGATGCTACAGCGGCCGAAGCGCGCATGAACGAAGGCTATGAATGTACTGACTGGTATTTCTGTAAAAAAGAAATCTAATCTGCATTTTTCATAAAAACCGTTTTGGCCAGAACTGTTTTCGGTTCTGGCCATTTTTTTGCGTATACTTGGAGGCATGCAAAACCTCGACGATATACAGTAGTGGTAAAAAGGGGGCGGTAAGGGTAAAGAGGTCTGTATGATTCAGTCAGCAGCTTGATGATTTAAAAAAAGCCTGCCAACCAGGGCAGGCATTTGATGAGAATGAGATGAAACGCAATGGACAAAATGTGTTTAAGGGTACTGACCCCTTTTGCCCCTTTTGCCCGCTCCTTTTGCCCGCCTTTTGCCCGGCTCCTTTTACCAGGGAAAAGGGGAAAAGGGGTCAGTACCTTTTAATGCCCCATGGACGTAGGTAGAGCAATGCAGGCGCTATTGCCGAGCGACAGCGTGTCGAGAGGGTTAATCCCCCTCATTCCCCCTTTTAAAAAGGGGGAGGTGTAGTGATTGTAAGGTTGATGATTTAAAACAGCTTGCCAACCAGGGCAGGCATTTGATGAAAACGAGATGAAACGCTATGGACAAAATGGGAAACAATAAAACAACCGTCATGGGCTTGTGGCTGTTGTTGCTGAGTTGGCTGCTGACAGGTGCTGTGCACGCCGAGCCGGTTTGCACTGAAGTCAAGATCGAGATCAAACAGGAGCTGACGCTGGAGCGTCAGGCGTTTGATGCGAATATGAAAATCACGAATGACCTCGACAGCATCCCGCTACAGGATGTGACGATCAACGTCAATTTCAAGGATGAGGATGACAACCCGGTGCTGGCGACTTCCGACCCGAATGCGACAGGCGCGAAGTTTTTATCCGCATCGATTCCATGACGGGGGTGGATTCGGTTGTTGTCTAAAACAAGTTGGATTGTTTTCTGACCTGTTACGTTGATGCAGATGGTTCGGTGACCACGGATATTGAGGTTTCCGAAGGGGTGTATAATATGTAAAAGTAAAGTAAGGAGGAGATGATGAAGCATGTCCTGTTGATATGTGCTGTTGTACTGCTGTCTGCGTGTAACCCGTCTGAAAAAAATGAAGCAAATAAAAAGGAGGTGGCAGCAGCAACCGAAAATGAATTCAGCCGTGAAGAAGTTGATCATGCGTTTGGTACGAAAGCAGGGAAAACGGTTTACCCGGAAACCGCAATCGACACCACGGCAACACCAAATATTGTCATTGACGAAAAGTCCAGCTCAGACGAGCCGCTAAAGTTTTATGAAATTTCAAAAAATACCTTTATGTTTTTTGGAAACATTGCGGAGGTGGATGAGGTTAATCGGGGCAGCAATGGTAATGCTGGTTTTGTGATCACGGATGAAGGTGTCGTGGTGATTGATTCCCTGGGTTCCCCAAAACTTGGGAAACAAATCATCGCGAGTGTTAAGGAAAAAACTGACAAACCAATTCGTTATTTAATTATTACCCACAACCATCCCGACCACGCATACGGCGCGCCTGTTTTTCGAATGCTAAAAGACGTAACAGTCATTGGTCATGAAGGCACGCTAAAATATTTAAACTCTGATCGCATCGATCATTCAGTCGCTTATCGCAAAACATTTATCGCTGCGGATATGGAAGGTTTTGAGGCCGTTGAGCCCGATGTGCTTGTTGGCGGTGAACGTTTTTCAAAACACAGTTTTACGCTGGGTGGAAAGACGTTTGATATCTACAACACGGGCGCACATCATTCTTATGGTGATCTGGTTGTGCATCAGGTTGAAGATAATATCGTCTGGATTTCCGACCTGGCATTTAATCAGCGCGTGACCTTTATGGCGGATGGCGGTTCGCAGACGGCGATAGAAGGCCAGAACTGGTTGCTGGAAAAATTCGCTGATGCAAAGTTAATGGTGCCGGGGCATGGCAGTGCTCAGACACCACCATTCGAAATGGTCAGTAAAACACGTAGCTATATGCAGCGTTTGCGTGAGGTGATGACTAAAGCAGTTGAAGAAGATGTTGAGTTACAGGACGCAGTCGAATCGAATGAATTTGAAGACTGGAAAGATGTTCGTCTGTATAAATTAAATCACCGAAAGAACCTGGAGTTTGTTTACAGGGAAATGGAACAGGAATTATTTTGATAAAATTTAAACAGCTGTTGCTGTAAGAATTGCACGCAAAGGTGCTGGGTGTCCTTCAATTGTTTTATTTGGATCGTGCGGGTCAAGAAAGTCTGCCAGTGATTCAAATTCCATCCAGTCTGTTTGTCGTTGTTCTTCAGTTGTTGTTGGCGTGATATCGACAACTTTTATTTCATCAAACCCGCTGCGCTTAAGCCATGTAATTAGGGTTGGTGTGTCAGGAATAAACCAGACGTTACGCATTTTTGCATAGCGGCCTTCCGGCATGAAAACTTTTCCAACATTGCCGTCAATGATTAGTGTTTCCAGAATTAATTCGCCACCAGGCCGCAGGCAGTCATGTAATTTGAATAAATGGCCCATGGGGGAACGGCGGTGGTAAAGTACGCCCATCGAGAAAACGCTGTCAAAGGCCTGTAAATTATTCGTCATATCTTCCAGCGTTTGTGGCAATACATCGATCAATAAATTATCCGTAAAATGTTTGATTGCGTGAAACTGCATCACATAGAGCATGGTGGGTTCAATGCCGATAACCTGTTTTGCCCCGGCACCCAATATCCGCCAGCAGTGGTAACCACTACCACAGCCAACGTCCAGAACCTGCCGCCCGGTTAACGGCTGAATGTGGTCTTTCAGGCGATCCCATTTCCAGTCTGAATGCCATTCTGTTTCGATGTGGATGCCAAAAATATCGAATGGCCCTTTGCGCCAGGGGTGTAGTTTGCGTAGTGTGTTTTCAAGCTGATTATGTTGTGAGTGACTCAGCTCTTCTTGTGCGCCTATTTTGACAAATGACTGGTCTAAAGCGATATCCGTTGTTTTAATCTTCGGTAACTCTGCAAGTATTTCCAGCCACTCGTTCAGGCGGCCATGTTTTTTGCTGGTCAGTTCATTATTTATTTTATCTGGCAGCGTTTCCAGCCAGGGCGCGAGCGATGATTCTGAAAGCCGCTCGTAAAGGTGTTTGTAATTAATCATTAACAGGGGTGAATACTGTGGTGAAATATTGCGCCCATGATAATGAATAAAAATTAAATAATGAACTGGAAACGCTGGCTATTGCCGTTACTTTTGAGTGCGACTGCGCTGGCTTTTCAATATCTCCCTGAGAGTGGTGTTTTAAACATCACCACGCACAGTGCGGGCGAGGTGCTAGAGGCCTATGAAAATCAGCGGTCTGGTCTTTGGGTCGGCGTGTCAGGAGAGGTGGTCAGGATTATGAAGGATGACAATTTGGGTTCACGTCATCAGCGATTCATCTTGCGTCTCGAGAATGGACATACCGTTTTAGTCTCACACAATATTGATCTGGCGCCGCGACTGCCTTTGCAGGAAGGTGATCAACCTGAGTTGAGAGGGCGTTATGAATGGAATCATAAAGGTGGCGTTATCCATTGGACGCACCATGACCCGAAAGGCCAGTTGCCAGGCGGGTGGATTACGCTAAAAGGTAGAAAATATCAATAGGCAGATTTACAAAGTGTGACTCGCGCCACCTTCTGGAAATATACTATACTTGAGGTACAAGCATGGAGAACAGAATGCAGATGAGCACAATAGACAGGACGCCGACGGCAGGGTGTAGAAGGGCAGTAATGGATCGTAGGGTGAATGAGAAACTGGCAAAGTTTCCGTTGATTGATTCTAATGGTATCTATGTCGTCAGCGACAGGCGCAGGCTCCCGGACAGGCGAGTGAATGGTATCGTTGTTTCCTGGGGGGTTAATATCGATATAGATTCAGATTAACCTTTTTGGGTTGATCAAGGGCTTATGTGGCCTATTTTTCCTGTTCGAGTTCCTGAAGTTCGGCGTCCCTTATACCGTTGATGGTGGCTTCAATGTGAAGCGTTTTGCCTGCCAAGGGGTGGTTAAGATCGATAAGTACTTCGTTTCCCTCAACACTCAGAACGGTTACGAGCTGTACGCCACTTCCGGTTGGAATTTCAAACAGCATGCCGGCTGTAATGTCATGGGTTGTTTCGAATAATGCAGCCTCCAGGGTCGTGGTTTTTTCTGCATCATGCTCTCCATAAGCTTGTTCTGGAAGTAGCGTGACTTTTGCGGTATCACCGGCTGATTTCCCTTCGAGCGCCTCTTGTAATTCACTGAATAATTTTTTCCCCCCGTGCACATAGCTTAGCGGGGCGGAATCACTGGTTGAGTCAAGCAGGTCGCCATTGTCGTCCTTGATGGTATAGTCAATTTCTATGACTTTGCCTGATGCTACGACAGACTCCTTTTCTACGTTTTTTCCAAATTTCATCTGCATAATCCTCTAACACGCTTTACAGCCATATTACCTAACTGTCTGGTCAGGAACCAGTACCGGGAACTCTGGAATAGAACAGGTATGTATTTTTGTGACCTGTTTGGAGCATCAGTTCACCTTGTCAATAAATGCGGTGTGTGCTTTTTCAGCCACGTCCTGGCTTCTTCGGCATCCTGCTCGAACCATGCCTGAGTACTACCCAGCCTGAAACTGTAGCCCCAGGTATCCATATCTTCCATACAGGTAGCTGCGCTATAACCTTGAATCTGATCAGCCAGCAGGATCTGTAAGTAACAGACCGCATTTTCCTCATCATAATCACCACCCGCATCGGTATGCAGATTTACTCTTCGTGCATCAGGCATACAAATATAATGACAGGCTTCGTGCAGGAGAGAATGTATCGGGGTATCGGCACGAACATAGAGCTGGTTGCTGATCAGCCCGGCTTCGGGGTTTCCCCAGAATGAGCCTGGTATATCGTTGTTTAGCGGGACGTGGTGAATTGTCAGGCCATGGTTGGCCAGAAGTGCAGCAATGTCATTTTTATTTAAGTCATTGAAATAAATCATATTTGTCTGGGTTCTAGTCGTCATTTCTACAAATTACCAAATGGATCACATAAACCCTGGAACCCTTTTGTAAGAATGATTGTCTACTTTTTACAACAGTGTTATTTTAAAACATCAGTTTAGCTGACAGATTACAGGAAACCTGATTGTTCAGGGCGGGTTTTTATGAAAGGGCAAACATCAAAATCGATAATCCGACATGCACAGCAAGGCATTTTGATATGTCTGTTTTTTGGCGTGGTGATTCCGGCTTTCGCTGGTCCTTATGTCGATTATGGTGTTTCTAACCTGCTTGAAAATTCTCAGGCGACCCGGCAGTTTAATCAGCGTTTTGGTTTCAGTTCCAGCCTGTATCATGATGACATCATCGCTTCCTCATTTTTTGAGCTACAGCGGGAAATTGATACGGTTTCGCTACTTTCTGACTGGTACCCGAGGCATGGCTTGTTCCGTCTGAGTGCTGGCGTTCTTTACCAGCCTGAAGATATAAAACAAAAACAACATAAGCAACCGTTTCAGCTTCCGTTGCTGCTCCCCAATATCGAGACGGGTTTTTCTGGTCTGTCAACAGATGGCGTATCGCCTTATGTCGGGCTTGGCTGGGGGAACAATCAGTGGCAAGGATCAAAGCTGGGTTTCAATGTTGATATGGGTGTGCTTTATCAGCCTGATGAAAGGCTACTGGATAATAAAGCTGTTGACGCCTACAGGGAAAATACCAAACCCTCCGCGAATAACTTTCTTCGCAGCCTGGAAGACCTTGAACTCTCACCTGTCTTTTCGCTGGGTGTTTCCTATAACTTTTAGTCATACCCGCGCGCAAAAAAACTGGCCTGATTGCAAACAGGTGTAATTCTGCTATCTTTGCGATTGTCATGAAAATATAAACAGAAAGGAACAAGCAATGACCGAGAATCCTTACCAACCACCTAAAGTGACTGTGTCAGACCCAGTTGATATGAGTGAGAGTGGGCTAGTCGAACCCAAAAAACTATCAGCAGGCAGAGGCTGGGGCTGGATTCAGGATGCCTTTAAATATTTTATGAGCAGTCCAGCCATCTGGATTGTAAACGTGATTATTCTGCTTGTGATCATGATGGTACTGGCCTTTATTCCACTTATCGGCAGCCTGGCGGCTAATATTCTTGCGCCCATCTTCACGGGTGGTCTGATGCTAGGTTGTGCAGCACAGGATCGGGGCGAACAACTGACTGTCGGGCATTTATTTGAGGGGTTCCAGAAAAACACCGGTAACCTTGCGATGGTCGGTGTGTTGTATATGGTCGCTATGATTGTGGTTGTTGTCATTATAACTTTGCTGATGATGGTGATGGGAGGGGGATCTGGATTGTTTCCCATGATGGCCGGAATAGACTCTGACGCAGGCCCTTCACCTGATCAAGTTCAGTCGCTATTTGCGGTGGGTGGTATTGCAATATTAATTGGCCTGGCTTTGATTGTTCCGGTGGTAATGGCCTATTTTTTCGCGCCAGCTTTAGTTGTCCACCACGATCTGGGTGCGATTGAAGCGATGAAATTAAGCTTTAAAGGTTGCCTGAAAAATATTATCCCGTTTCTGATTTATGGCGTCATCGCTGTCGTGTTGGCAATTGTTGCCAGTGTCCCTTTCTTTTTAGGCTGGCTGGTTTTAGCGCCAGTACTGACAGCCGCAATTTATGTGGCTTATAAAGAAATTTTCACTGAAAAAATCGAATAATTCAGCGTTAAAAACATCCCTTTAGTTGGAGTGCTTTCACTGGTTTATTCTTCCAGCAACTTTAGTTGAGTATCCTTTGAAGCGGTATCAAACTGCATGCCGATACCGACCAGCCGAACGGGTTGTTGACATTTCCCCCATGCTTCAAGCAATAGCTTTTTATACAGGGATTGCCTGGATTTTAATGCAGGTATCTGATGAGTCGTCACTCTAAAGTCATAATACTTCAGCTTAATGAAAATGGTCTTGACAGGTCCCGGAGGTTTTTGCTGGATATTTTCATAGCGGTGTTGTAATTCTGTAAAAAGGTCGGGCAGGGTGTCTAGCAATTCTTTTTCGTTGCGCAGATTTTTTTCAAAAGTCCGTTCAACACTAAGCGATTTTCTGATGCGTTTTGTTTTAACGGGACGCTCATCAACTCCGCGCGCATAGCCGTAGAGACTTTCACCTAATTTCCCAAACTGTTGCAATAGTTTTTCAGCCGACCATTGTTGCAAGTCAGCACAAGTTTCTACATGTAAAAGTTTTAATTTCTTTTCGGTGACAGGCCCCACTCCGGGAATTTTACCAACGGGCAGGGCGCTGACAAAATCATAGACTTCATCGGGGGTAATGACAAATTGTCCATTCGGTTTGTTCCAGTCGCTAGCAACTTTGGCCAGGAATTTATTCGGTGCGATGCCTGCTGACGCGGTTAATTTTTGCTGTGAAAAAATATCTTTTCGAATTGCTTTTGCAATTAAGGTGGCGCTGCCCTGATGCAAGTCTACTTCGCTCACATCCAGAAAAGCTTCATCCAGAGACAGGGGTTCGATAAGCTGCGTATAGCGTTGAAAAATTTTATGAATTTCAGCGGAGGCTTTTTTATATTTATCCATGTGTACCGGCAGCAGCACAACTTTGGGGCAAAGTTTCAAAGCCTGCGCGGAAGGCATGGCAGAATGCAGGCCGTATTTTCGGGCAATATAATTACAGGTGGTCAGCACGCCGCGCCCGTCTGGACGGCCGCCGACAGCAACGGGTTTGTTGGCCAGATCAGGCCGGTCACGAATTTCAATCGCCGCGTAAAAGCAATCCATATCGACATGGATTATTTTTCGCTGCACGAGTTAACCTTGTTGCTCAGCCCACTCCTCAGGCGTGTAGGCTTTAATGGTCAGCGCATGAATTGCACCGCTGGCAATATGCTCGTTCAGTAGCTTGTAGACAAGCTGGTGTTCTTTGACCATGCTGAGTCCTTCAAAAGCCGAGCTGATGACAGTGGCTTCAAATTTGCTGCCGTCGCCTGTGACAATGGCCTGACTGTCAGCAAGGCTGGATTCAATAATTTTCTGGATGTCGTCCGGGTTCATAATAATGGTATCGATATTGTTAGCGGTGAAATTTTAAACGATGACCGGGCTGAGAAGAAATAAAATTCCCGTCGTGATAAACCAGTTCACCCGAGACCATCGTGCTGTGAATACGTGAGCGAAAACGGTAACCATCAAAAGGTGTCCAGCCGCACTTTGACAGTGCCGTGTCATGACTTGCCAGCGTTGGCTGATTCAAGTCGATCAGCACCAGATCAGCCCAGTAACCTTCGCGTATGTAACCGCGTTCATGAATATTAAAACATTCTGCAACAGCATGGCTGGTTTTGTGCGCAATAAAAGGCAGAGTAAACTCACCATCATGATAATGTTCCAGCACAACCAGCAGCGCATGTTGCACCAGTGGCAAGCCGGAGGGTGCCTGAAAATAATTGCCCTGTTTTTCCTCCCAGCTGTGTGGTGCGTGGTCGGTGGCAATCAGATCGAGACGATTTTCATGCAAGGCCTGAATAATGGCAGCTTTATCTGCTGCTGTTTTAATCGCGGGGTTACATTTTATTAACGCGCCTTTTTCAGCGTAGTCTTCGTCGCTGAAATGCAGGAAGTGTACGCAGGCTTCAGCCGTGATTTTTTTATTTGTCAGTGGTTCGGCGTCAAAACCTAGTGCTTCTTCTGCTGTTGTGATGTGTAAAACATGCAGGCGTGAATCAAAACGTTTCGCCAGCTCAATGGCGAGTTGGGATGATTTAATACAGGCTTCGCGTGAACGAATTTCCGGGTGCAGTTCAATCGGGATATCGTCGCCATATTTTTCGCGCATTTTGGCTTCGTTGGCGAGAATGGTTGGCGTGTCTTCGCAATGCGTCGCGATCAGTGTCGGCGCATGCTCGAAAATGCCTTCTAGTGTCGCCGGATCATCGACCAGCATATTGCCGGTCGATGCGCCCATGAAAACTTTTATGCCACAGGCTGCTTTGGGGTCGAGGCGTTTAATGTTTTCCAGATTATTGTTGGCCGCGCCGAAATAGAACGAATAATTAGCTAACGATTTTTGACTGGCGAGGCTGTATTTTTCTTCGAGTATTTCCGAGGTTAAAGTATTTGGAATCGTGTTCGGCATGTCCATGAAGCTGGTGATGCCGCCGGCAACCGCCGCTCGAGATTCGGTTGCCAGCTCACCCTTGTGCGTCAGGCCGGGTTCGCGAAAATGTACCTGGCTGTCGATCATGCCTGGAAATAAAGCCATGCCTTTGGCGTCTATGGTGGTGTCTGCATCGTAGCTGGACAAATCACCAGCGATTTTTTCAAAACGGCCATTTTTAATCAGCACATCGCCTTCGGTGATGTCGCCTTCGTTGACAATTTTTGCATTCAGAATCAAATATGTGCTCATATTCTCTAGCATACCTGAATTAGTGGCTTATAAGAACGAAGAGCCGGGTTGGGTGAGGAATTCTATTTCTTCAGCTGTGGACTTTCGTCCAAGTATGGCGTTGAGATCGGGAAAACGACCAAAGCGGTCGATAACTTCCTTGTGTCGGATGGCGAAGTTCAGGGTTGAGGCATATTCATGGCGGATAGCTTCCGGCAGGCTGTCAATCAGTGCGGTAAAAGCGGCCACGCTTTGTATTTGTACTTCGCGGTCTTCTGCATGCTCAAGCGGCAAGTAATAGAAAACACGCTGGGCCGGCAGCAATTTTTTATCATAACCTTTTTTAATGCCTTCAAATACAAGCTGCTGCGCCTGTTTATCCTGTGCAAATGCGCGCGCAGTCTCACGATAAATATGACGTGAAAACTGATCCAGTAAAATAACCAGGGCCAGTGAAGTCAGCGGTTGTTGCTGCCAGTGGTTCAGTTTGTTTTCGTAAGTTTGCTGGTGCAGTTTTCCAAAACGCTGGGTGATGATTTTGTCGTAAGCTTTGCCATTGCGAAACCAAATTTCCGATTGTGTTTTGGGGTAGTGCAATCCCAGTTCTTTTTCTCCAAACCAGAATTCCAGGATTTCTTTAGCTGCGTCTGTGTTCAATGACTTTGAGCTTGGGGCCGTCTAATGCGTATGCTTTAGCAAAACCTTGTACATAATTTCCGCTGAGCACTTCAAAACGGATCAGGTGAAAATCGGGCAGGCTTTTTAGTAGTTCGATGGTGTTGCCGAAGCGGGCTTCCATTTGATCAAGCATTGCAGGCCAGTCAGGGTTTTCGCGTGGTATGAAGGTGGCTTGTGTTTCAAGGGTGAGGCGTTGTCGGGCGAAGATGTTTTTGCTGTCTGTTTCAGCAGCGGTAAACATCAGGCTGGCGCGCGGATTGGTTAACAGGTTTTTTGTATGCTGAGCCAGTTCACTGACGAAGACGTATAAGTGCCCTTGCTCGTCTCGCAGAAAAGGAGCATAACTGCAATCGGGCTGGCCATCTTTTGATACAGTGGCCAGCAGCAGCGTTTTGAATTGCTCAAGAAAAGCATTGGCTTCCGCTTGCAGGGCTTGACTGCTTGATAGTGTTGGCATTAGAAAAAAGCAAAACCATGTGCAGGGATTGCACCTGCACATGATCGATTAAGCGCTGTAGTCAGGCCGTCATATTTTCTTTGGGTATGCGTATGACCTGACCGGGATAAATCAGATCAGGATCTTTTATGACCTCCCGGTTAGCCTCGAACAGTTTGGGATAATCCATCGCGTTGCCGTAGAAGTTTTTGGCGATTTTCGAAAGGCTGTCACCCTTCTGGATGGTGTAATACTCGACTTCTACAACAGCTGCAGGTGCATTGATTGCGCTGATATCGACCTGCTCGACGCCATCAACGTTACCCGCCATTAAAATGGCCTTTTCCATGGCCTCGGCTGACTGCGCATTGCCGCTGAGGACGACCTTGCCCTCCTCATAAACAACCTGCAGGCCATCCATGCCCGGATTGTCTTCTTCGATATGCGCTTTGATTTTTTCGGCAGGATCATCGTTCTTGCCGAACAGTTTTTTACCAATATTTTTGGCGAATGCAAAAAGCCCCATGGTGTGCTCCTCTGGTTATAAAAATCTTGATTAGTTGATATTGCTTTAGCGTAAAAACTTTGCGGCCATCCCCATTACATCATCAATGACTGAGCCATCGTTATCGGCATCCAGAAACGAAGAGAGCAAGCTGGAGGCGCCAGATGACTGGTTTCCGCCGCCAAGTAACTGGCTCAGTGCCCCACCTTTGGAGTGAGTTTGTTTGCTTAGTGCACCCATTGCCATGGTCGCCACAATTGGCAACATTTTCTTCAATATGCTATCGCTGATACCGGTTTCTTTTTGTACCTGACCAGCCAGAGATCGGCTCGCGTCTTTACTGCCCAGAATATGTCCAAGAATTTTATTGCCATCCTGCAATGCTGATGGTGTAAAAGCTTCCTGTGAATTTTCCAGGTAGCGTTGATGATTGCCTTTCTGAATTGCACCCATTAGTGCTTCAAGCCCACTTGGCTGTGCCGTTCTTGTCTGAACGCCTTTGTTCAGGCCGCCGAGCAATTTTGCCAGTGCAGCAACAGTATTGTTTGTGTCTAGCCCGGTATTGTTGGCAAGTTGTTTTACAACAGCGCCGCCCTGGGCTTCAATGATGGTTTGTAATAGCCCCATTTTCAGGTCTCCTTAGAGTGTTTATATGTAACTTTAATCGTGTTTTGTTCGGATAGTTTATACGCAGGAACATGACTGCTTCTGGCATATGAAATTGGTACCCAATGAAAAGAGTATATAGCGCTATTGTGCAGAAGCAAAAATATTTTACAAATGTAGAAAATTAGAGCTTCAGATCAGGCTTTGATCTGGGTTTGCTCAGTCTGATTTGTCGTTTTTGTCGTTTCGATCTTCCTTGTCAGCTGCGATACGCCGAGCTTCTTCTTCGAGAATTTCTGTTTCCAGGTCGAAAGGCAAATCCAGCCCTTCTTCTGTTAAATCTTCGGCAATGTAATTAATGTCATCAGATGCCTGTTTGTATTCAGGTATTGTAAGATCCTGATCCTGATCCTCAACCGAGATGGTGTCCTGGTCAAAATTAGTTGGTAGGTCATCCGGTCCGAGCAAGGCAGGGTCGGTATCAGAGAAAGTCGCGTCAGAGAGAAAGTCTGTCATATCCTCATTGAGTACAGTCTCACTGGTGATGAGTTCAGGGTGGGTCGGGTCGTCGAGCGGGTTCATGACTTCTGTTTCACCCGTTGCAGACAAAATACTCGTGACGGCAGTTTCAGCGCCAGGAGTCGACGCAGTAAATGCCTTGTCGCAGATTGCCTGAATCTTTCGATGGGTTTCTTCGTTACGATCCGGGAATTCACGGAATAATTCAACCGAAAGCGATTGCATCTCGTCCATTTTTCCCGTTTCAGCCAGTAAGCGAAGTTTTAGTAATCTGTAATGTGTGTTCTCAGGATCTTCTTCCAGAAGCCTGTTAATGCTCTTCTCGGCCAGGGAATACTGATGGTAGGCGAGATAAATTTCTGCCTCCTGGGCTGAGTCCATTTCGGCTGTCGTTTCGGATTCAACTTTGATTTCATTTTCAGTTAATTCAGTTGAAGTGCCAATCTGGGTAGGGCTGTCTTCATCAAGCGTTTGGATACCGTGAATAGTCTGGTTGCCGATGACCGTTGGGTCATCTTCAAGCAGGCTTTGCGCCGTCGCTGGCTTTGTGCCGGGCAGGGCAGTATCAGGATGGTCGATCTCTGCTTCTGCCATATTGGCGACTTCTCGCGGTACAGGTGAGGTGTACTGGCCAGCGGTTGCGAGGGCTGGTTGTTTCTTACGTCTGAGGCCAAATACTGCCAATAGCGCTAAAAGCAGACCACCTAATATCCACGGCAACCCGTCAAGCCAGCCAGCCAGCGATTTTGTAGAAGTTGTTCCGAGCGTATTTTTTTGCTGCATTTCTGCCAGCGCCTTGATTTCCATGCGCAGTTTTTCCATTGCCTCATGCGTGGCTGACAGCTCTGCCCGGGTGTCACCAAGTGCTTCTTGCAGAGAACTGTTTTCGCCCTGCAACTCGGCGAGTTGGGTTTGCATTTCAAGCACAGCAGCTTCAGCTATCTTTGTGCTTTCGGCAGTGCTTGTCGTTTCAACTGCGGTGGCCGTTGCGTCTGTTCCCGTATCGGTTGTTGGTTGTTGCAGTGTTGGGTCAGGCGGCAGAATCTCAAGCCTGGGCTCTACTGGTTCAACGGCAACGGTTTCAGTCTGTTTAGGTGGTTCGGGTGTGGGCTCAGGTGTAGGTGCAGGTTTGGGTTCCTGAGTGACGGCTACGGGAGGTGCTGTCACTTCAGTCAGATTTGGAATAACCAGATCTACATTTGCCTTGAGCCGATCCATGGAACCCATAAATGCATCAGGATTTGCTGCATAAATGGCCTCCATATATTCGCGCATGCTCAGGTCCGTGCCACGACGGGCAGCCTGGGCGATTAGTGATAATGAATCACCTCGACTGACCGTGTATTTATCACCGCTGATTTGAATGGGTTTGCGGGTTTTGCGTCGAGGCTTTCGAGATTTTGCCGCTGGTGCCGGACGGGACACAGTGGTTTGTGCCTGTGCCGGAGTGGTTAGATGCTCACGAATAACCGGGCCTGGTTCAGGTCGTGCAGCAGCCAGGTAATTAGGAGGATCCAGTAGAACGGATACTTCTTTAACCAGGTGTCCTTTTTCCCAACTGACATCAATCAGAAAATTAAGCAGGGGTTCGTAAAGAGAACGTTGGGAGATAATGTTGAGTTGGAGCTTTCCACCAGGAGAGCGGGTTATGTTAAAACGTAAATCGCGCAAAATATTCGCGTAGGGCAGGCCGGCACGATTATGCGCAGCAGGATTGGCCAGTCCGGCAATGATTTCTTCAGCCGAAACTTTTTCTCCACGCGCAAGATAAATGGGGATGCTGGCTGAGAGGGGTTCGTTCAGGGCGGAATTGATGTTTAATTCACCCAGACCCAGTGCTGAAGCTGACTGTAAAGCACACAGCAGAGGCAGTGACAATGCGATTTGCTGTTGCAGTTTGCTGACTGTTCTCTTCGGTTTCATGATCCTGGTCTGAATGTAAGGCGCGTTCTATGGCGTCCCTGTTAGCGATTCTGCTTCATTATGGCTCTGAATTGTAATCAATCAGGACGCATTCTGCGAGCGATGATGCTGATTTAGCGGTAGATTCTGATATTTTACGGTCAGAATCTACCGCAGGTGGCCGATTCTGTGATCAAGATCGCGCTAGTTGGGACGCATGCGCGAGCATTATTTTCGGCGCAGCTCCACACGCCGGTTTTGCGCGCGCCCTGCTGCACTGGCGTTGCTCGCAACAGGTTGGTCCGGGCCATATCCATAAGCGCTCAGGCGTTCGGCCGCGATGCCCTGCCCAATCAGATAATCTTTTACGGCATTCGCACGAGTTGCAGAAAGAGCAATATTGAGTTCCCTTGAGCCTGTGTTGTCAGTATGGCCTGCGACCTCAATGTTTAGATTATCATTTTGTTTGAGAATCGTAGCCACGCGATCCAGCACTACCAGTGACTCGGCAGTAAAATCGGCTGAACCGCTCTGGAAGTTAACGCCTTCCAGTGTAATGGTTGCCTCGGCGTGACAGCCGACCTCGTCCGCCTGTTTCCCGTCGGGTGTGCCTGGGCATAAATCAAGCCGATCCACGATGCCATCCAGATCCGTATCCGGCTCACAACCTTTTGCATTGACGCTGACTCCAGAACTGGTGTCAGGACAAATATCCATTGCATCAGCCACACCATCCCCATCGCTATCGGTTGTCATTTTCTCCAGTTTGCTTTGTGCTTGTTGAGCTTTTTCCATTTCAGCTTTCAGTGTCTGGTTTTCATTTTCCAGACTGATGATCCGCTGATTCAGCGCTTCACTATTTCCCTGGCAGGTTTTGAGCTCATCCTTTAAATCAGACAGTTGTTGGAGTTGCTGTTCAAGTTGCTGGATTTTTGCATTGGCCGCTGCCAGTGATTCAGTTCGGGCCTGCAATTCACTCTCATTCTTTTGCAGTGATGCGGTTAATTCCTGGGTCGCCTGTTGCGAATGTTTGCTGGCTTCAAGCTGCGCAGTGAGTTGTGCCTGTTCGGTCTCCTTTGCCTGTAGCGCATTTTGTAGTTGCGCAATTTCCGCATCTTTGGTTTCAATCATGGCCTTGAGGTCGCCTGACTGTTTCTGGGCGACAGCCAGTTGCTCCTGCATGGCTTTGTAGTCTGTGCTCATGCTGGCGAGCCTGTCACGCGCATCCCGGCTGGCCGCTTTTAGCCCGGTCATCATGGATTCAATATTATTAAAACGCATCTTCATAGCGCCGATTTCGTCTTCGCGATCAGCCACAGCCTTTTTCAGTCTGCTGATTTCTTCTGATTGTGTTTGTGCTTCTGTGATAGTGGCCTGAGCTGTTTCGAGATTGCCCTGTTGTTGGTGATGGCTTTGTCTGAGTTGATCCAGCTCTTGTTGCAAGGAAGTCATTTGGTTTTGTAACTGATCACGCTCAGCTTCCAGTTGGGAAAATGCTGCTTGTTGTTGCTGATTTTGCTCTGAGAGATTTTTTTCGGCTGAAGCCTGGTTTGTCTTCAGGACATTCAATTCGTCAAGCAAGGTCTGGTGCGCGGCCAACGCCTGATCCCGTTCTGCCGATAACGCCCCGAGCTGATCTTGTAATTGGTCGCGCTCTGCGGTTAATGCAGCCATGCTGGCTTCAATCAGGCTTAACTGTACAAGATTATCCTGCCGGGGTTGTGGCTGTTGAATACCCTGCAGGCTGTTTCTCAGATGCATGTTTTCTGTTTCCAGAGCCTGTAATCGTCGATTCAGATGCTGTAACTGCTGCTCCAGCATCTGACTGCGAGCATTTGGTTGGGGGGTGGATGGGTGCATGGGCGGCGGCACACGCGGGTCAGGAAAAACAGGCTCCGGTGGGTGTGCAGGAAAAAAGTCTGACCAGGGAGGAATGGGCATAGGCCGGGGTGGAGGGGCGAAACTCCCGCGTGGTCCTGGGCCAAAGTGGTATCGTGGTTCGTCTAATGCTTCCCAGGGTGGTTCCGGTAAAAATGGTGGCTCGAATGCCGGGCCTGCAGAAAATCTGTCTGGGAATGGTTCCGGAAAGAAAGGCTCAGGAAAGCTACTATCATTCTGCTCGCCGGAATGAGCCAATGTGGTTGTTAGCGGTACCAGTATAAGAGCCAGTATCAGTGGTGTGACTTTTAACATTGAGGGCCTCCCGGTTATTTTGTTTGCCGGGATTATATGGGATATGGATTCGTTTGACGAATAGCATATAGCATTGTGAACTACTTAACGGTATGGCGATGTCTACTGCTGTACTCTACCAACGCATAACCATTTGACTGGAATTTCATACAAGAAATCAACTGGATAGAGTGTTGTGTTCATTATCTATGCTAGACTTTGGCCGAACTTCCGGGAAGCGGCAGTAAAACGATAACCAGAAGTACAGTGAAATTTGGTTCATCAGCCACGAATAAATAAGAGAGTAACAGGAACATGAGAAAATTTTTAAAGCCTATTGCCCCAATTTTAGCAAGCGTTATGCTTTTGCAGGGTTGTCAAGGAGACGGTGATGCAGCGCCTGTAGGCAGCACATTAACGATTGCTCCGTCAGAAGTAACCTGGACTATCTCAAATCCTGGTGCCTGTGACCCAAACGTCTATGCTGATAGATTGTTTGTCATAACTGCGAGTGATCCAACGGGTGCACCGCTGGGTGAGACAGACTTACTCATGACGCTGCAATTAGCAGGCAACACATCAAATAGCCCCGTCATGACTTTAATTTCAGATACAGGCAGCGAGCCTGGTGTGGTTGATGCGGGTGATGAAGTTGTTAGCGATGTGGGTGATGGTGGCTACACTACGAAAACGAATGATGAAGGTATCGCAAAGATCATTGTACGAATGACACTTTCCTGTACTTACAAAGGAAGTCTGGATGTTTTTGGTTCGGGTGGTTTATTGTTTAATTCCGTTAGTCTTGCTGTGGAAGAAGACGAAGGTTGATTGAATAAAAGCATTTACCCACATTATCGAGCCTGTAAATAATTCTGTGTAACTGCTCGTTATATTATCTCCGCATTTCCACCCACTATCTTCTGCTTGTCACCTATCATTCCTACTATTGCCAAACCAACTAAATCTT
>DTYI01000134.1 GCA_012961935.1 Thiotrichales bacterium
CTGAAACCAGACCCTGGGCTTTGACCTGCTCAAGCTGTAATTTCTTCCGTTTGAAGGCCGTCAGGCGTATTTCATCCGCCCGCTCATTGGAACTGACGCCGCCGCCGGCGCCACAGCACCAGTTCATGTCACCATGGTCTTTCATGTCCACAAAATTGCTGGTAATCGTATCCAGTAAGCGATGTGGTTCGTTGATCACGCCGCCGCGGCGACTGATCTGACAGGGGTCATGGTAGGTGAGGCGGTCGGTTTCCCTGCCCTCCAGCTTCAGGCGACCTTCGTTCTGCAAATCATCAAGCACCTCGAGGATATGCTGGACTTTAAAGCCGTAGTGTCGGCCGATCAGGTTTGGGCCCTCCCAGCGCAAAGCGGTGTAGGCATGTCCGCACTCAGGTGTGATCACAGTCTTTACCTTAAGTTTTTCAGCCGCATCGACAACACGTCTGACCAGTTCTTCCGCTACTTCAGATATGCCAATTTGAATACCCGCATTGGTGGCCTCAAATGCCTCGGATGACAGGGTCCAGTTGATGCCGGCCTGATCAAATATTTTCGCCAACGCAGCAATGGTCTCAGGAAAATTGATCACCTCCATCGAGGAAAGTACCAGCATGTAGTCCGCATCCTGTTTGTCCAGTGGTACATCCAGACCGGTGTCTTCCTTGACGTGGCGAATCTGTGCTTTCAGTGCAGGTAATTTAATCCCCATCGGGCTGCCTATTTCTATAGCTCTGGTGGCCGCACCTACCAGGCCCTCTGGCGCATGGCCAGTTGCGGCCATCGCTTCACGCATTTTTCGGAGCATGTAGGTAATGTCGTTGCCGACCGGGCAGACCATGGAACAGCGCCCGCATAATGTGCAACTGTCATAAACCAGTGGTTCCCACTGCTCAAGTTCAGTGTCAGTCACGGGTTTACTAAGGCCCAGTAATTTTTTCAGCTTGCCCACAAGCGTGTATTCCTGTTCCCAGACACGTCGCATGGGTTCTAGTTTGTGGATGGGGGTATATTTCGGATCAGGGTCTTCGGTGTAAAACAGACAGGCGTCGGCGCAATGACCACAATGCACGCAACTGCTGAAAAAAGCAGCGACCGGCGCATCGATCTGTTCCTTCAACACCCGGATGCCGCGCTCAATGTTGACCTTGCTCATGATTGCACCCCCCTGAAACCGGAAATGGCACCGTTGTACCAGCGCGCCAGAAGAAAGGTAAAACTGTGAGACAGCTTGGTGAACGGCAAAAGAACCAGCAACAATTCAACACTTAAAATATGCATTGCCAGCAGCATATCCGGTGAAAACAGCAGGCGGTGATAAGCCAGATACCCGGTTAACAGCGGAAGAAATGTCACCGCCCAGACCAGGTAATCCTCAAAGGTGGACAGATATTTTTTGACTGGCTGGGTGATGCGGTGAAACAGCATCGCCAGTAATCCCACCATGGTGATGACCGCAAAAGCATCGACGATGGGCGTGGGTAATCCCGGCCATTGTAAGCCGATGATGCTGTCGATAAGTAAAATATGCGGGACAAAGAAAAAGATCACCACGAACAGGCCGACATGGAAAAACCAGGCCGCGATAATGATAAAAGCCGAGCGATCCCAGATACCTTTATCCGGGATAAAGCGATTGAAGATGGTACGAACGCCCGCTGTATTGGCGTTACCTTTGGCTTCAGCCAGATCTGGTTTTCTGCCCAGCGACCAGATTTCAGCCAGGCGTAGAACAATCCCTGCCGCGAATACGGCTATGGCGAGCGTGAACCCGGTTCCTTTTACCCAAAGAAGAAATTCAGTTGAGGTCATGATTCCTCTCCTTCACGGTTCAACTCGTCCATCGTCAGTTTTTCGTGGCCGCGGACAGCTTCCTCTTTTTTCGCCCTGTTCATGGCCCACACAGCTGCGCCTACCGCTGTACCTGCGGCGACGCCATAAACGGCGTTCTTGCCAGTTTGTCCAGTGGGACGTGACAACGCCTCGTAAAACCCGCCGAAGTCCCAGAAATCCGGCTCCGAACAACCGATACAACCATGACCTGACTCGATCGGGAAGCTGGTACCCTCGTTCCACTTGGTTGTTGCGCAGGCGTTGAAAGTCACAGGCCCTTTGCAACCCAGCTTGTAGAGACACCAGCCTTTTTTAGCGCCTTCGTCATCGAAGGTTTCGGCGAACAACCCCTTTTCATAGAAAGGACGTCGATAGCAACGGTCGTGGATGCTTTGTCCGTAGAAGGCTGCTGGCCGACCCAGGTCATCCAGTTCCGGTAGCCCACCAAAAGTCAGGATGTGGGCGAGTACCCCGGTAATGACTACAGGGATGGGTGGGCAACCGGAAACATTAATAATCGGTTTGTCAGTAATAATATCCGAGACGGGTACGGCGCCGGTCGGGTTTGGGTTGGCTTTGGGCAAGCCGCCAAACGCCGCGCAAGTGCCTACCGCAACAATGGCCGCCGCCCCTTTAGCTGTTTCCTTTAACATGTCCAGATTGCTGATGCCGGCAATCGTGGAGAAGCCAGGGTTGTCCAGCGGAATGGAGCCATCCACCACCAGGATGTACTGGCCAAAATTTTCTTTCATGGCTTCCTCGCGCGCGGCCTCGGCGGCGTGGCCGGATGCTGCCTGCAAGGTGTGGTGGTAGTCCAGCGAGATGGCGTCGAAGATTAGACCCTCAACAGTCGGTGTGTGTGATCGGGTCAGTGACTCAGTACAGCCCGTGCATTCCTGGAACGACAGCCAGATGACCGAAGGCCTGCGTGTCGCCTCAAGCGCCTGCGCGATGCGTGGTACCAGCGCGGGTGACAACGCCATCCCCGAGGCCAGCAGGGAACAGAATTTGAGAAAACTGCGGCGCGACATTCCTTGTTGCCGGAGGTGCTCACCTAGTGTGTTTTTTGGCATGTTGTCTCCTCCTGCCGTCATGACCTTAACTATCAGAACGGTGGTTGTTCGTTTAACTCATGTTCAAGCCGGCCAAGGCCGTCCTGGATGTCCTCCATCTGCGCGTACAGTAATTCAGGCATTTTGCTGATTTCGATAAACATACCGGCTGATTCCTGCGATTCGTTCATGTGACGAATCAGCCATACACCCGAGTAGCGTGTTTCCTGTATCAGGCTGACACCAAGAGCATGCAACTCAGCCCTGACTTCACCTTTGCCGAGCTGTGCCTGCAGCTGTTCCAGCTCGGTTTCGGACAGCGGCAAAGCACCCAGATCAATCACGGTTGGCTCGCCGGTATTTAAAAGTCTGGTCAGGGCGTGTCGGATTTCATGCAGCAGGGGTCGAACATTGCCAGTCGCTGTATCTAAAGCTATCGGGATGACGCCTGATTCAGCCATGACTTGCCTGCCATTTATCAATGATTTTTGATGCCTCCTGAGCCGCCAGAGGAATCGCCTTTGCAACAACGTCTGTAGGCTGGTCACCCCAGTCCAGACTTTTATGCTGTATGCCCACCAGCGCACGATATTTGGGTAATGAATCTGTTAATCGCGTCATGTCCATCAGATCCAGCAAGCCAACTTCATGGGCGCTGCGTTTGGTTGTTCCCAGAAAGTGATCCATTTCGTCACCTTCGAAGCAGCGAACAGCACCGGGCTCTGCATTCAGTTCAGCCGCATCCAGTACAATCAGCGCGTCGCTGTCGCCGATTTCAGCCGTCAGGGTGAAACTTAATGTGCCGCCGTCCAGGTAACGGAGATTTTTCTTCTGTGGTTTTTGTTGTTGCAGGAATTCCAGTGTTGCCACGCCCGCGCCCTCATCACTGAGCAGGGTATTACCAATACCCAGCACCAGTACAGAAAGCCCATCGGCCTGACTCATGGAAAACTCCTCTGTGGTAATCGGTAGTTTTTCCAACTATAGTCAGCAAAAATAACAAAATAGTAATTGACCTGTATCAGCATTTCTTGAATCAAAATCTGTCAGAATGTTTTTTATAAATTTTGCTGGAGTCTGATTATGGTTTTGTCGCTGGTAACTGCCCACATCGGGACTCATTCCCATCTTTCCTGGGATCATATTCTGCTCCATATTACGCTGGCGCTTTTCTGGGTCAGCATTATGCTTGTTGGCTATCTCATGGTGAAAAAAGATGCCCGTAAGCGGATCGTGCAAATGGTCAGCCGGGCGTTAAAACAAAAAACATAGCAATTATCAAATGTGTCTGGCTATTCCCATGCAGGTTCAAAGTATTGATGGCTTTATGGCGCGTTGCGAAGCCAGGGGTGTCGAGCGGGACGTCAGCCTGTTTATGATGCAGGATGATGAAATCAAAACGGGTGATTTTGTAATGGTGCACATCGGTTATGCAATTCAGAAAGTCAGCCCTCAAGATGCCCAAACCGCCTGGGAGTATTACGATGAAATTTTCTATACGCTTGACAGTCATCCAGAATAGCCATGCATGAACTGTCCGTCTGTCAGGCCCTGGTTGACCAGGTCGTTTCGCTGGCCCATGAACATCATGCTTCTTCAGTAGAGCGAATCGATTTGCAGATAGGTCCACTCTCAGGTATCGAACCAGCGTTATTATTACAGGCGTTTCCAATTGCAAGCGCAGGCAGTCTTGCGCATGACGCACAGCTCATAATTGAGGAACAGGATGTCAGGGTCTACTGCGAAGAATGCGATCGTGAAAGCGATGCGAAAGTAAATCAGCTGGTCTGCCGTTATTGTGGTGACTGGCGAACCCGTATCGTCAGCGGTGATGAAATGCTACTGGTTTCGGTTGAGATGAATAAAAGCGAGGAAGTAAGTTATGTGTGATACCTGTGGCTGTAATATCACAACGGGCAATCGCCATCTCCTGTCGCCGGGTGGAAAACTGGAAAAAACGGCTGACGGGAAAATGAGCATCAAGGTGTTGCAGGGGCTGCTATCTGAAAATGACCATCAGGCTGCACATAACCGTGAACACTTTGATCGCCATGGCGTGCTGGCCATTAATCTGATGTCATCGCCGGGTGCGGGGAAAACCAGCCTGCTCGAAGCAACCATCGACACTCTTGGGCAAAATCTTCGCATCGCCGTGATCGAAGGTGACCTGGAAACCGAAAACGATGCCGATCGAATACGCGCTAAAGGTGTTAACGCAGTACAGATTGTTACCGGCAGTGCCTGTCATCTAGATGCGCATATGGTTCATGATGCGCTCCATCAAATGAATCTTGATGATGTCGATATATTGTTTATCGAGAACGTGGGCAACCTCGTTTGTCCTGCCAGTTTCGACCTCGGCCAGCACCTGAATATCACATTGCTATCCGTCCCTGAAGGTGATGACAAGCCGGCAAAGTATCCAGTCATTTTCCGAGCGGCAGACACCGTTTTACTTACCAAGACAGACCTGCTGCCTTACTTCACTCAGGCTTTTGGTAATGCCGCCAGTAACGATCATGCTTTTGGCCTGGAAGCAAAGCAAGCGGTGGATGAAGCGCGGCGGCAGATTGCGGCGTTGATCAATGCCCGCCCGGACGAGATTATTTTTACCAGCGGGGCGACGGAATCAGACAATATCGCCATTTTGGGCGTGGCAGAAAAGTATGCGCATAAGGGCAACCACATTATCACGTGTGTTACGGAACACAAGGCCGTGCTGGATGTGTGCCGCAAGCTGGAACGGGATGGCAATCGGCATGGCAAGTTTGGGGTGACGTATTTGCCGGTGGATGGGTACGGCCGTGTAGACCCTGAAGCTGTTCGTCAGGCCATTACTCCCCAAACCATTCTTATTTCCATCATGGCGGCCAATAATGAAATTGGCACGCTTGCGCCGCTGGCTGAAATTGGCGCTATTGCCGCCGAACATGGTGTTTTGTTTCACACGGATGCGGCGCAAGCGGCGGGGCACATTCCGCTGGATGCGCAGGCGATGAAC
>DTYI01000135.1 GCA_012961935.1 Thiotrichales bacterium
ATTTGTTTTTTTCAGCGGAAGCAATTCGGCATTCCAGATGATCTCCCGCCCTTGATAAAAACCAGTAAAACAAAAATGCGCGCGTTCGCAATTTAACGGCTCAACCATTAAATAATCAACGCCAGCCTTTTTTAGTTGAGTTTGGAATTCAGATAACCTGGTCATCGGCTAAATATTAACCCTGTGGTTTGCTTTGGTAATTCGCTATCTTCATTTAGAATGTATTTTTTTACAAGAAAACCAAAACCATGAAAATCAGCATCATCAGCGGCAGCCATCGCAAACAGGCACAAACCCTCAAAGTCGCAAAGCATATTAAAAAAACATTACTTGAACAAAACATCTGCGAAGAATCCTGGTTGTTCAGCCTCTCTGAAAATCCGTTACCGCTTTGGGACGAAAGCATCTGGTCGGGTGATGCCGAATGGCAGGAACGACTGACACCTGTCTCTGAACAACTCACGTCAAGCGACGCCTTTGTTGTTGTCTCACCGGAATGGCATGGGCAGGTGCCGGCCGGCCTGAAAAATTTTTTCCTCATGTGGGGCAAGGGCGAGCTGGCACATAAACCCGCATTAATCGTCACGGTTTCCAGCGGCGTGGGTGGCAGTTATCCCGTTGCCGAATTGCGCATGAGCAGTTATAAAAATAATCGCATCTGCTACATCCCCGAACAAATTATTGTGCGCAATGTGGAAAGCGTTTTGAATGATAATCCCGCTGATAACGATCCAGAAGCTGATCCCTATTTCCGTAGCAGAATTATTTTTTCGTTAAAAATTCTAAGGGAATACGGCGTTGCGCTCAAACAAGTACGCGAAAGCGGCCTGACTTATGCAGATGAATTCAAGAACGGGATGTAAACTATGACCGCAGTAAAACAAACTTTACTAACAGAAATTTTTATTTTTGACATTCATCTTGAAGACTTTGAAGAAAAAGTTTTACAGGCCTCGCACGACAAACCCGTGCTGGTTGATTTCTGGGCAGACTGGTGCGCGCCCTGCTTATTTATTGACCCAATTTTAAAAGAAGTGGTTAACGAATATGATGGCCAGGTTCTGCTGGCAAAACTGGAAGTGGACGAAGGTAAAAACATGAAGCTCGCCGGCCGTTATCAGGTGCGCGGTTTTCCCACTATTATTTTATTCAAGGACGGGCATGTGGTGGATCGTTTCAGCAGTGCTCGACCAAAACAATACATCCAGGAGTTTATTGAAATGCATTGTGATGTTGACTGATTTGCATCCAGGAAAATGATTATACCGTATACATTTAGCTATGCACTTCACACAGGATCACCCATGAAAATCATTCAAACATTATCGACCACCATTCTATTAATGACTTTTTCTCTTTATTCGCACGCCGAAGTTGCGGGCATCACACCCGGCAAAACATTACAGGTACAGGCTGAAAAGATAACGACGGATATCAATACTGAAGACCTAAAAAAATTATTGGATTCCGATCCGGATGTTGTTCTGATTGATATTCGCACACCAACTGAAATCAGAAAAATGGGTGGCGCGATTAAAGCCCCGCAGAATGTCAATATTGTACGCGGCTGGCTTGAATTTCGCGTGACCGGTGCGGCGCAGTCAAAAGACACACCCATTGTTGTTTATTGCGGTGGCAATATCCGCAGCCCACTGGCCGCTAAAACTTTACAGGATATGGGCTATTCCAATGTAAAAAATTACGCCGATGGTTTTCTTGGCTGGAAAAAGTCTGGCTTGCCAATTGCTCATGCAGGTTCCAACTAAGCTCATAACCACAAGCAACTTTCAGTTGTTAAGTCTGAATTTCTGAACAATCCACCTCAAGCAGGTGGAATGTTTTTTTACCTACCCTTTCCTTGCCCATCAATAACCCGGAACCTTTTTCATACTCATGCATCCTTTAGGCGCTATTAATAATTTTAATTGGAGCGTATATGAGTATTTTAAAACCAGAACAACCAGGCTTGCTTGAGGAAACAGCAATCAACTCACGCAGGAAATTTCTATTACAGGCAGGCACTGCAACTTTTTCTGCCACGGCAATTGCATTATTGGGTGGCTGTAATTCAAAAGCAATCAGCGCAGAAACGAATGATGCCGCCAGTCAGGATGTGCGCATACTAAATACAGCAATCAGCGCAGAGCACGAGGCAGTTGCCGCATATCAGCTTGGCGCTGAAAGCGGTCTACTGCAAGCTGGTATTTTAAAAGTAGCTGTTCAATTTCAGGGGCATCATAAAGAACATATCGAGGCCCTTGCAAAAGCCGTAAAAAGTCTGGGCGGTAATCCTGCCGAAGCAAAAAAAGATTATTCATTCCCGGTTGAAAAATTAAAACGGCAATCCGATGTGCTGGAATTTGCAGCGGGACTTGAGCGCGGAGCGGTCAGCGCTTATGCAGGCGCAATTCCTGTTTTTGGTAATCGGGATTTGTCTGCCGCTGCGGCCAGTATCCTGGCAGATGAAGCAATGCACTGGGCAGTTTTACGTAATGTTCTGGGACTCGATCCGGTGCCCGGTGCTTTCTTCTCATGAAATAACAATAATGAGAATAAAAATGTACAACTCGGAAATTTCACTGGTGCTTGCACCAGTGGCATTTATAATTTCTCTTGCCGCCAGCTCAAATTGTCTGGAAGGCAGTCCTGAGGCTGGCAATCAAATTTATGCAAGCTGCATTGCCTGCCACTCACCTGAACGAAACCGGACCGGCCCACGCCATTGTGGCCTGTTTGGTCGAAAATCAGGAAGCGTCTCAGGCTTTGAATATTCTACCGCAATGCGCGAGGCGTCTATAATCTGGAATACAGAGACGCTTGATCGCTTTCTCGAATCACCACTGACAATCGTGCCAGGCACGACAATGGGTTTTGCTGGAATCAAGGATGATAAAAAACGCCAGGATCTGATTGCATATTTAAAAAGTGTATCGGACTCCCCAGGCATCTGTGTAAATAACAGGTAACACTAAAACATGAATCTATCAACACCGCATCAAAACACTACAAAAGTTTCAGCTGAACCCGCGACTGACGCATCACTTATTCAGCAAGTCAAGAATGGCAACCTGAATGCCTACGAAGGCATTATGCGCCGTCACAATCAGCGATTGTTTCGTTTGGCCAGAAGTATTGTCAATGATGATGCAGAGGCAATGGATGTTGTACAGGAAACTTATATCTCTGCATTTAAGCGGTTACCAACACTTCGGGACACGAAAGCTTTTACTACTTGGCTTGCCCGGATCGCAAAAAACGAAGCGCTTATGCGGTTGCGTAAAAATCAGCGGAGCATCACGATGGATGACCAGCAACTCGAATCTGTAATCGAACTCTCTGCACAGAGCAACCGCCCAAGACAACCAGATAGTGAACTGGCTAATCAGCAGATTAAAAAGTTAATTGAAGACAATATCGATAAACTGCCAGATTCATTTCGCAGTGTTTTTATGCTCCGTGCGATTGAACAATGCAGCGTACGTGAAACTGCTGCGATACTGGAAATTCAGGAGGCCACCGTGAAGACCCGTTTTCATCGTGCTAAAAATTTATTACAGCAACAGCTGAATCAGTATATTGAACAGGCCGGGTTATCCGTGCATGAGTTTGCGGGTTCACGTTGCGATGCAATTGTCCAAAACGTCATGCAAAAAATTTCCAGCATCTGAAGTGCTTATCTCAGGCTTGAGTGGAAACAGCGTCGCCTCAAGCCCAGCACAGCAAGTGATGCCAATAATAGCCAACCAAAACTTCCGCCACCGGAAATACTATAGCCATAACCGTAGTCATCATCACGTTCTGCGTCTTCTAGCGGGATGGCATTTAGAGCGCCGTCATCGTGCGGGCCATAGGTATCCAGCCAGTCATCATAGTTCGCATCAAATAATTCGATGCGAATATCGTAATAACCCGCTGGAAAACCTTCGGCCAGTTCGGTTTCAACGACAAACTCGTCGCCGCTAGTATGTCCTTTGATAAAAAAATCTCCACTCGTGGCGTAGTGATTCCAGGGACCACCTTCAAGACTGAGATAGAGTTTTGCGTAGACCCACTCGCCGTAAAGGTCTGTAGAATCCGCATCAATCACGACTTTGAAGCGATGATAATAGCCATCATTATCCAGGTCATTCAACAATATGGTGGTCGCATTAAATACAAAAGCACCACAGCCACAACTTTTATTCTGGACTGCTTTTTCAAGCTGCTGAGCTTCTTTGCGATAACCAAATTTTTTCAGCGCAGGCATGACATCCGCTTCGGTCGAATAAAAATCAGCCGGTATTTTTTCAGCCGCCAGATAGCTGACTGATGTTGAAACCCGCATATTCTGAATGGTTTCTGCCTGCAACGATGGCAGCAATGAAAATAAGATAATGATCAAAGTTAGCCGCATTTTCATGACTCCTGATTCTTTCATGAAATCATTAAACCACCATCTAACTGAATGCTTGCTGAACGACCCTTTAAAAGAATGTGTATACTATCCCTTGCACGATTAAAAACTCGACAACCCATGACAAAAAATATCACCGAAAATTATCTGCAAATTATTGAAGCAATCGGAGAGGATCCCAAGCGCGAAGGTCTGTTAAAAACACCTGAACGTGCTGCCAAGGCCCTGCAATTTATAACTCAGGGCTATCACCAGTCACTGGAAGAAATTCTAAATGGCGCAGTGTTCCCTTCCGATAATGACGAAATGGTCATGGTTAAAAATATTGAACTGTATTCGCTCTGCGAACATCACCTACTGCCCTTTATTGGCAAGGCGCACGTCGCCTATCTGCCACAGGGAAAGGTTATCGGCCTTTCCAAAGTGGCGCGAATTGTGGATATGTTCGCCCGGCGCCTACAGATTCAGGAACAGCTCACCACCCAAATTGCCACGGCCATTCAGGAAGTGACTGGCGCTGCAGGCGTGGGTGTTGTTATTGAAGCCGAGCACCTTTGCATGATGATGCGCGGTGTTGAAAAACAGCATTCGATTACAACAACATCCATGATGTTAGGCTCGTTCCGGGATAATCATCGTACCCGTGACGAATTCCTGAGCCTGATAAGACTCTGAATTGTCTCTCAGGCTGAGCCCTCCAGCTCTTCCCAACGCAGGAAAATTTCCTCCAGTTCTGTTTCAATTTTTTCCAGGTCATTTTTTGCCTGACTGATTTCATTTTCAGGCCGCTTATAAAAATCCGGAGCGGCCATTAATGCATGAAACGTTTCTTGTTGCTGCTCCAACGTTTCAATCTTGCCAGGCATTTCTGCAAGCTCTCGCTGATCCTTATAACTTAATTTTTTTGTTGACGACGCTGCTGTTTTGACAGACTCCTTTTTCTTACCAGGATTTTCTACTTGCTGGGATGGCTGTTTTTGTCGTTGCCAGTCGCTGTACCCACCGACATATTCGCTTACAATGCCGTCGCCTTCAAACACCAGCGTGGACGTCACGACATTATCAATAAATTCCCGGTCATGGCTAACCAACAACAAAGTGCCTGTATAATTAATCAGTAGATCTTCTAACAATTCCAGCGTCTCGACATCGAGGTCATTGGTCGGTTCATCCATGACCAGAAAATTAAAAGGCTTTGCAAAAAGTCTGGCCAACAATAAACGGTTTTTTTCGCCACCGGATAGACGGGTGATCGGCGCCCTGGCGCGGTCAGGCGAAAACAAAAAATCCTGCAGATAACTGATGATGTGTTTTTCCTTTCCATTGACGATGACTTTATCTCCGCCACCGGCTACATTTTCCTGTGCAGTTTTTGTCATATCCAGCGATGCACGTAACTGATCAAAGTAGGCGACTTCGATATTTGTACCCAGCTTCAACTTGCCAGTGTCCGGCTTTAAATTTCCCAGCAACAAATTCAGCAGGGTCGACTTGCCCACACCATTCGGACCGATTACACCGACCTTGTCACCACGTAATATCGTCGTGCTAAAGCCCCTGATAATGGGTGTGGTGTCGTACTGATAACTGACATTTTCCGCTTCAATCACAATCTTCCCGGACAGTTCAGATTTGTTTAGCTGTATATTTGCCTTGCCGGTTTTTTCGCGCCGTGCAGAACGTTCTGCGCGCATTTTCTTTAACGCGCGCACTCGCCCTTCGTTGCGTGTGCGACGCGCCTTGATGCCCTGGCGAATCCATATTTCTTCCTGCGCCAGTTTCTTGTCGAATACGGCTTGCGTTTTTTCTTCGGATTCCAGTGCTGCCTGCTTACCCTGTAGATAATCATCAAAATCACCGGGCCAACTGGTTATTCTGCCGCGATCTATTTCTGCAATTCGGGTCGCCAGTTTCCGTAAAAAGCTGCGATCATGGGTGATAAATATCAGCGTTATTCCTGCGCCGACTAAAAACGATTCCAGCCACTCGATAGCTTCAATGTCAAGATGGTTGGTCGGCTCATCCAGCAACAGAATATCGGGTTCACTGACCAACGCGCGCGCCAGTAACACACGCCTTTTTAATCCGCCTGATAGCGATGAAATCGATGCTTCTGAAGGCAAGTCCAGTCGAGAAATCGTTGTGCTGATACGTTGTTCAAATGACCAGCCTTCTGCCTTCTCAATTGCAGATTGCAAGCGAGTCATTTCATTCATGGCTGCTTCGTCATCCAGCCGCTGGATAACATGATGCCAGGCCGTAATGAGCTCACCTAACTCGCCTAGCCCGCTGGCAACCACATCATAAACACTGCCTTCCAGGCCCTCGGGTACTTCCTGTTCCAGACGCGCAACTTTTAATTCTTTCTGTGCAACAATCTCACCATCATCCGGCTTAACTTCTCCGTTGATCATTTTCATCAAGGTAGACTTACCCGTGCCGTTACGGCCAATCAGCGCGACGCGCTCACCTTTTTCGATACTGAAATCGACTGACTCAAACAGGGCGGGCAGGCCATAGCTGAGATGAATATTTTGTAAGCGTATTAAGGCCATTTATTTTTTCTGTAAAAGGTAGACATCGTTATCAGAATAATTCAGGCGCAGATTATAGCGGCTTGCGATCCAGTAAAAAGTTTTTTCTGTATAAAAACAAACATGTGTCGGATCACGAATATAATGCCAGTCTGAAAATTTTAATTCTGTTGGGATGCGACTGGTCATCACACCCAGCCAACCACCTGGTTTTAATATTGAAGTTAATCTTTCAATTTCTTTGCCGGGGAAGAATAGATGTTCAAACACTTCTGTGGCGGTAATGAAATGATATTCAGATTTAAAAGCAGATTCATCAGGCGCATAAACAGGATCATAGATTGCCATGTTGTAACCCGCTTCTAAAAACATCAATGAGAGTGTTGGACCTGGCCCTGAGCCAAAATCCAGACCGCGTGCTGGCGGTTTTATGTGCTCGCAGACAGATGCAAAAATCTGCGCTAAAAATTTTCTGTAATCAGGATCATCAGGCTTGTTTTGATGTTGATCATAAACCGCTTTTTCTTCAATAATATTCAGTCGCTGGTCTGGAGGAATAAACACCAGATGACATTCAGCGCAACAAAAATAATCACGTCGCGCATCTCGATGATAATGTTTTGATTTCGAGCGACCACAAAGCGGACATTCAAGCTTTTCAATCACGGCTTTTCAGCCTTGAAAGCGTTAACCGTTCACGGTCATCGAATAATCTTCGCGCACCTGTCTGTACAGCAATCACCGAACCCAGGCCACTGGCCGCCGTGATCAGAAACATGATCAGGATCTGGTATTTACTCGCCTCAATCGGTGATGTGCCAGCAAGTATTTGCCCTGTCATCATCCCCGGTAAACTGACAATCCCGGCGGCGGCCATGGCGTTGATTATCGGCATCAGGCCACTGCGTAAAGCTTCAACGCGAATATTGCTGATGGCATCGTTCCATTCGTGGCCTAACATCAAACGCGCCTCGATTTCTCTGCGCTGCTTCCAGGCACTTTCGGTCAGGCGATCCAGCGCCAGCGCGATGCCTGTCATGCTGTTGCCCAGCAACATGCCCAAAAGTGGAATCGCATATTGTGGCTGATACCAGGGTTGTGGTTGCACCAGCAACAGCAACGTCAGCATCAGAAGACTGAAACTGGAGGCAAACATGGACAGGGTGCCAAGACCATAACCCCACCAGCCCGAAAATGGCCGGTGTTGCCTGGCGTTCACTTCATACCCGGCCACCAGCAACATGACCGCCATGATACCTGCAACCCAATACCACTGACCTGCCGAGAAAACCAGCCTGAGGACGTGGCCCAGCAGCAATAATTGCACGACTGTTCGCAAACCAGCGATCAGCAATGAACGGGTCGTTCCTATCTTCAGCCACCAGGTCAAAACCGACAGCAGGATAACCAGCATCGCCGCCAGACCAAGATCAAGCGCCGATAGTGAAATGACATTCATGCCAGCACCAGCTCTTTGCTATTCAGGCGTTTCCGCTGGGTCGAGTTATGACTGACCCAAATCGCTGCTGCAGGATTATTTTTTAAATAATCCTTTATGAGCTTCTCCACCTTGAGCGTGTTTTTTTCATCCAGGTTTGCGGTGGGTTCATCCAGCAATAAAATTGTTGGTTTTAAAACCAGTGCGCGCAACAAACCCAGACGCTGCCGCTCACCGCTGGATAATCTATTGACCGGCCAACGAAGAACATCTGCACTAAAACCCAGTTCAGAAAGACTCTGTTCAGTAGGTAGTTTTTGAAAATGATCGGCAACGGTTGAAGACCACCACGCAGATTCGGCCGCGACTAAAACAATCTGCCTGCGCCATTCAGCAGGTTTGAACGTCGCTTGCGAACGACCCTTGAGGAAAACCTGACCTTGATGTTTATCCAGATCGGCTAATGCTCTGAGCAGGAGTGACTTACCTGAGCCTGATGGACCTGATATCGCAAGCACTTCATGTGGGTGTAATGAAAAATCAAAAACCTCGCTACCCAGCAGTGTAGTGAGATTTTTAACCTGGAAGAGTGGCTGTCCTGCGAGCATCCAGCAAGCATAGCAAACACTCGGGCCATGAGGACAATCTATATAAAACCGCTAACATTAACTGAATCAGCGGCGTTAACTTATTTCGATTTTGACAGGAACATCCGAACAAAAAATATGGCCATGCCAACCATAAACGCAATGGTGAAAAGTGACAGGATACCAATCCAGTTTCCAAATAATAAATCCATCCATAAATTCATAATCAGCTCCCAAACAGTTTACAAAAACAGAATATTCTAATCATATAAATAGCAGGGCATTCTCAGCATTGACCCTAATCAATAAAACCTTAAACCCTGTCAGGCATTTTTCGTTTCACAAGGGCGTTGAAAGTAACAGGTCAACAGGCAGGATGTCAGTGTAAGCAACCAGAACAGAAAAAAGCCGACGGTGTAAACACCCATACGACTGGATTTAGTCTTGCCCAATAATGCAGCCAGGTCTTGCGGATCAAACGCGACAAAAAACAAAATGGTGGCCAACCCTGCTGTTAAAAATGATGGCCACGCGACCGCTATTACTCGCTGTATAAATGGAATTTCAACCATAGTTCCTCCTCAGGATAGTGATTGTGGCTTTTATTATTTTAACCCTGGTTAGCCAACCTTATCTGAAAAACATCCTCAGCCCTAATCCGGCCCTGCAATTCCCATTCCTTGTTTTCAGGCAGCAAGTGATAATACCAGTGGCCATCAGGTAACTGGGTCCAGTCACTTTCATACTGACCGGGGCCGACTTTCATAAGCATTACTTCCCGATCCATTTCTGCTCGGGTCGCATGTGCAAATTGAAGGTTCAGGCTGTCCGGCCAGATTTCCAGATCACCCTGGAGGGTTACTGCAACCCGCTGGTTCCCACCTCTTAGCAGGCCATCAAGGTTGAGCAACTGAGCCTGCTTCAGGCGATGCTTATCCTGATTAATGGCAAGGCCTTCTTTGTAATAATTATCCTTCACCAATGCATTCGGCGAGGTAACGGCAATCGTAATCGTTACGATGCAACCGATCACCGTCAAAAAAGGAATTGCGATCAGCATCCAGGGGTAAAACTGTTTGTACCAGGGTTTAGGGGTCATATGTTCAGCTACTGTAACATTCATATTCTTGGCCCCACAAAACGCCCTGTCTCTGTGCGGGTAAGTTCTGGATCGTCTTTAGCTGTCAAGGTGAATTCAATTTCATTTGAAGCACGTTCCAATACTGCCGGATCTAATCTTACCGTAACCGGCAAATCAACCACCTCACCTGAATTTGCTGTGATTTCAGGCTTTTTCACAATCAGCTCCATTCCTTCCAGACCACTCACACTGAGTTCATATTGGTGCGGTTTCTGATCCATATTAATAATCTTCAAGGTATATATATTATCAATCAGGCCTTCGTCAGTTTCTCGGTATAACCCGCTTCGATCACGGATGATATCGAGTTCCAGCAGCACTCTCTGACTGACCGCATAAACCAGTCCACCTGCTAATGCCAGCAACAAAAGTGTGTACATAATAATGCGTGGACGTAGAATTTTTGTCTTCTGACCTGACAAGTTGTGTTCGGTGGTGTAACGAATAAGACCTTTTTCGTAACCCATTTTATCCATGACATCGTCACAGACATCGATACAGGCTGCACACCCGATACATTCATATTGCAGACCATTACGAATATCAATTCCGGTCGGACAGACCTGCACACAAAGCGTGCAGTCCACACAGTCACCCAGGCCTTTTTCCTTAGGATCTATGCCCCGCTTTCTTGAGCCACGTGGTTCACCCCGCTTTTCATCATACGCAATAATCAGGGTGTCCTTGTCAAACATGGCGCTTTGAAAACGCGCATAAGGGCACATATAAATACAAACCTGCTCACGCATCCAGCCAGCATTACCATAAGTGGCAAAGCTGTAAAATAGAATCCAGAATGTTTCCCAGGGACCCAGTGAAAAACTGAGTATGTTGCCAGCCAGTTCGCGTATAGGTGTGAAGTAACCGACAAAGGTAAAACCTGTAAACAACGCAAAGGCTATCCAGACAATATGCTTTAGCGCCTTAATGCGGAATTTAGTGGCGGACATTTCGCTCTTGTCACGCTTCATCTGCTGGCCGCGTGTGCCCTCAATTTTGCGTTCAATCCAGAGAAATGCTTCTGTCCAGACTGTTTGGGGGCAGGCGTAGCCACACCAGAGCCGCCCTGCAAGGGCAGTAAAATAAAACAGGGAAAGTGCTGCAATCACCAGCAACCAGGCGAAAAAGAAGAAATCCTGCGGCCAGAAGGTCAGGCCAAATACATAGAATTTGCGCGCGGGGAGGTCAAACAAAACAGCCTGATGGCCGTCCCATTGTAGCCAGGCGACGCCGTAGTACAGGCCCAGCAATACCAGGATGCCAATTGTGCGCAGGTTGCGGAAAATCCCGTGGACTTCACGGGGATAGACTTTTTTATGCTTGGCATAAAAGCTGCTGCTTTCGGGATCTGACTCTGACACCGCAGCAGCCGACGGTTTAACCGTCGGCTTGTTTTCTGACATGTACTTATCTCTTTATTTGGACAGGCTATAAATGTAGGCCGCAAGAATATGTGACTTGTCTTCACCCAGAAAACCTCTATGGGCTGGCATTACACCCTTGCGGCCCTTGGCGATGGATTTTCTCACGGCACCTTCTGAACCACCATATACCCATGTTTTATCAGTGAGATTAGGCGCGCCGAGCGCTGTGTTCCCGGTGCCATCGGCACCATGACAGGAAGCGCACATGGCGTCATACTTTGCCTTGCCTGCTGTTGCTTGTGCAGCATCCACCTTGCGGTCACTGAGTGAAAGTACATAGGCTGCGACTTCATTAACACCCTGCTCACCCCCGAGTGGTGCTTCCCAGCCCGGCATTACGCCATTGCGACCGTCTAAAATACTGGCCTTGATTTGTTCAGGGCTACCGCCCCAAAGCGTGGCTTTATCGGACAAGTTTGGATAGCCGGGACCACCACCTGCATCAGAACCATGACAGAGCGCACAATAGTTTGCGTACAGACGATGGCCAATCTTCAAGGCCTCTTCATTACCAGCAAGATCCTCGATGGGTTGAGACGCAAACTGGGCAAATATCGGTCCGTATTTTTCATCCGCTTTTTGTATTTCAGCGGTATGCGCCTTTTCCTGAGTCCAGCCGAGAACGCCTTTGAAAGTCCCCAAACCTGGATAAAGTATCAGATAAACCACGCCAAAAATCAGCGTCAGGTAAAACATCCACAGCCACCAGCGCGGCAATGGGTTGTTTATTTCCTGCAACCCATCCCAGGTATGGCCTGTCAGCTCACCAACCGCAGGATCACCAGGACGACGCTTGCTTGCCCACCAGATCAGCCACCAGCAAGCGAGAATATTGCCCAGAGTGAGCACCCAAATCCAGATATTCCAGAATCCACTGGTGAAAGTTGTATCAGCAGTCATTATTTTACCCCCTGGCTTTTTTGGTCTATTTCATCATCAGCGAACGGCAGGTTTGCCGCTTCGTCAAACGCGCTTTTCCGCCGCTTGCTAAAGGCCCAAATGACGACTGCAATGAATGCAATCAGGGCCAGGACTGTGGTTATACCGCGTAGTGTATTAATATCCATAATGTTTACCTGTTATGCGGTATGACGGTACCTAATACCTGCAGATAAGCAAGCAGGGCATCCATTTCCGTTCTGCCTTTGACAGCTTCACTGGCCTCTGCGATATCCTGGTCGGTATAAGGGACGCCCAACATTTTCATTACTGACAGTTTTTTTGCCGTGTATTTTCCATCCAGCTTGTTGGTATCCAGCCAGGGGTAACCCGGCATGTTCGATTCAGGTACCACATCACGCGGCCGTATCAAATGGGCACGATGCCAGTCATCACTGTAGCGGCCACCGACACGGGCAAGGTCGGGTCCTGTACGTTTGGAACCCCACAGAAACGGATGGTTGTAGACAAACTCACCCGCTACAGAGTAGTGACCATAGCGCTCAGTTTCCGCGCGAAAAGGCCTGATCATTTGTGAATGGCAGTTATTACAGCCTTCACGAATATAGATATCGCGGCCCTCTAGTTGCAAGGCTGTATAAGGCTTCAAACCATCTACCGGCTCCGTTGTGCTTTTCAGAAAGTACAGCGGAATGATTTCAACCAGTGCACCGATGCTGATCACGATCAGGATCAACACGGCCATCAGGAAGACATTTTTTTCGACTACTTCATGACTCATAATTATTCTCCTGATTAAGCGGCTTGTGGAATTGGATCGTTGACGGCTTTTGCACCCGAGATGGTCTTCACCATGTTATATGCCATCACCAACATCCCAAGGAAGAATAATCCACCACCAATCAGGCGTACAAAATAGAATGGATACATCGCTTCCAGTGACTCAACAAAGCTGTAAGTCAGAGTGCCGTCAGCATTGACAGCACGCCACATCAGGCCTTGCATGATGCCAGCCACCCAAAGAGCAACTACATACAATACAACGCCGATTGTCGACATCCAGAAATGCCAGTCAATGAGTTTGACGGAGTACATCTGCTCGCGGCCGAATAGCTTGGGTAGCAAGAAGTAAACAGAGCCGATAGTAATCATCGCAACCCAGCCCAAAGCACCGGAATGTACGTGGCCGATCGTCCACTCAGTGTAGTGAGACAGAGCATTGACAGTTTTAACCGACATCATCGGGCCTTCAAAAGTTGACATGCCGTAGAACGACAGGGAAACAATCAGGAACTTCAGGATGGGATCCGTACGCAACTTATGCCACGCACCTGACAAGGTCATGATGCCGTTAATCATACCGCCCCAGCTTGGCGCCAGTAGAATGAGCGAGAAAACCATGCCCACAGACTGCGCCCAGTTTGGCAGTGCTGTGTAATGGAGGTGGTGTGGGCCAGCCCACATATAGGTAGAAATCAGCGCCCAGAAATGCACCACTGATAGTCGATAGGAAAAGACAGGGCGATTTGCCTGCTTGGGAATAAAGTAGTACATCATCCCCAGGAAGCCTGCCGTTAGGAAAAAGCCCACTGCATTATGGCCGTACCACCACTGCACCATGGCATCAATAGTACCCGGATAGACTGAGTAGGATTTCGTCCAGCTAACTGGGATTTCAGCACTATTGACGATATGCAAAACCGCAATGGTCAAAATAAACGCCCCATAAAACCAGTTGGCGACGTAAATATGTTTGGTTTTACGTTTAACAATGGTACCGAAGAAGACAATCGCATAGGCGACCCAGACCGCAGTAATCAGGAGATCAACCGGCCATTCCAGCTCGGCATATTCTTTACTGCTGGTCAAGCCGAGTGGCAACGTCACCGCTGCAAGCACAATCACCAGCATCCAGCCCCAGAATGTAAATGCCGCAAGCCCACCTCCAAACAGCCTCGTCTGGCAGGTTCGTTGAACAACATAATAGGAGGTTCCAATTAACGCCGAACCACCAAAGGCAAATATCACCGCATTGGTGTGTAACGGTCTAAGTCGGCTGTAGGTCAGCCAGGGGATGTCAAAATTCAGGTTCGGCCAGATCAATTGCGCGGCGATCAACACACCAACTAGCATGCCGACAATACCCCAGACCACAGTCATGATCGTGAACTGGCGCACAACCTTATAGTTATAGGTGGTTTCTGTACTCATAAGAATTTCCCGATTGTTTGCTGCAACATATATGAAAGCCCCAGTATGTTAGTGTTGTTTTTTGAAGTTAACAACTCTGATTAATATAACGCAAGGCGACATTGATCTAGATCAAGAGACAGGCACTCAAACAGTTTCAACTGTTTTTGACTGAAATCAACACCATCAACCAGCTTATGGCATATAGTCCTGCTCTTTCCCACAACAAAACCATTTTTACATGCTTGAAGCCATCGAATTCAATGCTGATTTAATCAAACGCTACGACCAGACTGGGCCACGCTATACTTCTTACCCGACAGCCGTTTCATTTACAGACGACTTCACAGAGCAAGATTATCAACAAGCCATCAGGCACAGCAATGAAGACCCCATCCCGGCACCTTTGTCTTTGTATTTCCATATTCCGTTTTGCAATACGGTCTGTTTTTATTGTGGCTGCAATAAAATTGTCACCAAAAATTATAGCCGTGCAACAGAATATTTAACATGGCTTTACAAGGAAATTGCGCTTCAGGCAGCACTCTTCGACCCTGACCGCGTAGTAGAACAACTGCACTGGGGCGGCGGCACCCCCACCTTTCTTCAGCGTGATGAAATGCAGGATCTCATGGCCGAGACCCGGAGTCACTTTAATTGTCAGGAAGATGACTCACGTGATTTTTCCATTGAGATTGATCCACGCAGCGTCAGTCCCGATGATGTTCACTTCCTGGGAGATCTTGGCTTCAACCGCTATTCACTCGGTGTACAGGATGTCGACATCGAAGTGCAGCAGGCCGTCAACCGTATCCAGCCCGTTGATGAAACCCGCGCGATATTGAATGCCTGCCGTGATGCAGGTGGCCGCTCCATTAATATCGACCTGATTTACGGACTGCCGCTGCAAACCACAGAGCGCTTTGCAAAAACGCTGGACACCGTGATCGAGATGGCGCCAGATCGCCTGTCGGTATTCAACTATGCCCACATGCCGCACCGGTTCAAACCGCAGCGGCGCATCAATGTCGAAGATTTACCACCCGCTGAAGAAAAGCTTGAGATATTGCAGATGGCGATTGAAAAACTCTCTGCAGCCGGTTATGTCTACATCGGCATGGATCACTTCGCCCTGCCTGATGACGAACTGGTTCAGGCGCAGGCGCGTGGTGAACTGCACCGTAATTTTCAGGGCTATTCCACGCATGGCAATTGCGACCTCATCGGTCTGGGTGTCAGCTCAATCGGCAAAGTCTGCGATGTTTACAGCCAGAATGTGAAAGACGTTGAAAGTTATAAGCAGCATCTTGCGAATGACAAGCTGCCAGTGCTGAGAGGGCTACGACTGACTGAAGACGACATCATACGCCGCAGCCTGATTCAGCATCTTACCTGTGACTTTGCCCTCGACATTCCAGCCTTTGAAAAAAGAAACCGGCTCGACTTCGCTGACTATTTTGCCTGGGAATTAAATGCACTGGCTGCTATGGAGAAAGACGATCTGCTGGAAATCAGTCCGGCATCGATCAAGGTCAAAGCAAAAGGGCGCCTGCTGATACGCAATATTTGTATGCCGTTTGACATTAACTTAAGGACAGGAAAAAATACTCAGAGCTTTTCAAGAGTGATCTGAATGCTCACCACCCGCGAGTGCATATAACTGGTCGTATTCCAGAATCTCAATAAACTTGCGCTCGACCCTGATCAGGCCATCTTGCTGAAAGCGTGTAAACAGGCGGCTGACTGTTTCCAGCGCGAGGCCCAGATAATTCCCAATATCGCCCCGCGACATACTGAGATTAAACTCAGTCGAAGAGAACCCGCGAAGCGCGAATCGGTTTGATAACCCAATCAGAAATGTTGCCAGCCTCTCGTCTGCAGATTTTTGCCCCAATATGATCATATTCTGCTCGTCGTGGGAGATTTCTCTGCTCATGAGCCTTAATAACTGAGACCTCAACCCAGGCAGTTCCCCACTCAAGCTATCCAGCTGATCATATGGAATAGCGCAGACACTGGTTGTCTCCAACGCCCTGGTTGCCAGTGGGTGAACACCTTCAGCAATCGCATCCAGCCCAATCAGCTCGCCGGGAAAATGAAATCCAATAATTTGTTCATGGCCATTTTCAGTGGTTGCATATGATTTTAGCGAACCGGAACGCACGGCATAGACAGCGTGAAAATCATCGCCGATTTGAAATAGATGATCACCACGATTAACCGGTGATTTGCGCTCGATGATATCATCCAGGCGGTTGAGCTCAGCCTGATCCATACCCAGCGGCAGGCACAGTGTATTCAAACTACATTCCTGGCAGGCTACCCTGATAGCACGCAGGTTGATGATATTCGTCTGGCGGGCTTGTGACATTTGTCTATATTGAATTGAATTCAACATCCAATGCAATCTTTTTCGTATTAACCTATGTTAAATAGCAGAAAGGCTCGACCGTTACCAGCTCGCCTATCTCGGCACCGGTAGAATCTTCCGGGAGAACAATAAAGCAATTTGCCAGACTCATTGAATGCAATATGCCCGAACCCTGTCCACCAGTAGTCTCAACATACCACTGCCCATCCTCCCCTTGCCTCATAATCGCTCGCTGGTACTCAATTCGACCTGGCTGCTTTTTGAGTCTGGATTGACAGGGCAATTGTAATTGCAGCGGCCGTTTGACACGCATGCCCGATAACTTCTGTAAAGCAGGTTGAACAAACTGAAGAAAAGTCACCATCACCGACACCGGATTGCCCGGCAGGCCAAAAAACCAGGCCGCGCCCAACCGACCAAACGTCAAAGGCCGACCCGGCTTCATCGCAATTTTCCAGAAATTGACCTGACCCAGTTCTTCCAGCAGGTCTTTGATGTAATCCGCCTCCCCCACTGAAACACCGCCGGAAGTAATGACCACATCAGCCTGCTCTGCGGATGTCAGCAAAGTTTGGCGTAATTTTTCACGGTCGTCCGGGACAACACCAAGGTCAATAATTTCCACACCAAACTGCTGCAGCATGCCGTGCAATGTATAACGGTTACTGTCATAAATCTGACCTTCGCCCAGTGATTCACCGATCGAGCAAAGCTCATCACCCGTGGAGAAAAAAGCCACTTTCAGGCGACGTGTCACCTGCATTTCGCCAATCCCCAATGACGCAATCAACCCCAGATCCGCCGCCTGCAATAATTTCCCTGGCTGCAAAACTGCATCGCCTTTTTTGATGTCCTCGCCTGCCTGCCGAACGTGCTGCCCAGCACGCTGCCCTGAGCCAATAGTGACCTGATCGCCTTCTGCTGTGACATGCTCCTGCATGATGACAGTATCGGCACCCGATGGCATGGCCGCGCCCGTCATGATACGCACACATTCTCCAGCACCCATCTCAGCTGAGAAAGGGTGGCCTGCAAATGCAGTGCCGATCATATCCAGTTTCACTTCGCCCTCTTCAGGCAGATCAGCGCCCCGAACGGCATAACCATCCATCGCTGAATTCGTATGTGAAGGCACATTGACTGGTGAAATAATTGCTTCAGCCAGGACACGGCCTATCGCATTCTGCAAAGGAACCGTTTCATTTTGCGCGACTGGCTGAATAGCCTGCAGAATCTTTTCACGGGCTGTCTCAACGGGTAGAGAACCGGGATCGAAGTCATCTGCACAACTGGACTGGCGTTCAACTGACATAGGGGTAATTCCAATTAACAAGGCATTTCAACAATGTCTGGTATTTTACAGGATACGCCCGGATAAACCTAAGAATCTCTGTCATTCACCCGCTTCCCAGCGTGACAATTCTTTATATGACAGGCCTTTCATTGACAGACTTAACAGATTTCCTGTCGCCCTGCTTTTCTCGCTAAAGAAAGCCTTCATCACGTCGATATCCCGCTTGTAATCGAGGTTTTCCTGGGAGGACGCAGCGTTCTTCTGATTTCAGGATAAATCGCGTTGTTTAAAAACCATCGACAGGTAAATAGTCACATGAAAAGAAGACTGGCAACAATCACGTTGATGCTACTGACACACACGGTCACGGCATCGCCCGCTGGCACCGACCTCACGCAAATGGGAATCGAGGATCTGATGAATGTGTCGGTCACTTCGGTCAGCAAAAAGGAACAGAAGCTTTCCGATGTTCCCGCAGCCATCCACGTTGTGACTGCGGACGATATCCGGCGCTCGGGAGCGACCACCATCCCCGAAGCACTAAAAACGGTGCCCGGGCTCGATGTTGCCAGAATCGATGCCAACCGCTGGGCCATCAGCGCCAGGGGATTCAACGGCCGCTTCGCCAACAAGCTGCTGGTGCTGGTCGATGGCCGTTCGGTCTACACGCCGATCTTTTCCGGCGTCTACTGGGAAAATCTGGATTACCTGCTGCAGGACATTGAGCGGATCGAGGTGATACGCGGACCAGGCGCAACACTCTGGGGAGCCAACGCTGTCAACGGCGTGATCAACATCATCACGAAAGATGCCGCCGATACCCAGGGTGGCTACCTGAAAGCCGGTGGTGGCGATGAAACCAGAGGGTTGGTGGGAATTCGCTACGGCACCGATCTGGGTGAGAGCGGCAACCTCCGTTCCTATCTGAAACTACGCCAGCAGGATGACTCGATCGACCTGAACGAAAAGGACATGGGTGATGAGGGCGAATTCGCCCAACTGGGCTTCCGCCTCGACAAGCAGAAATCACGCGACCAGTGGTTTACCGTGCAGGGCGACGCCTACAGGAACACCTACCACGAAATCAACTTTGCCGACAGTCTGGAGTTTCCTTTCACGGAAACCCTGACAGACAGCCAGATCAATGCCGAAGGGCTCAACCTGCTCGGGCGATGGAACCGAATCCTGAAGCTGGATTCCGAGATCAGCCTCCAGGGCTCGATCGATTACAATGATGTCGAAATTTTCAAATACAGCAGCATGGAGCTTGAACTGAAACACCAGTTTAAGCCCCTGGAAAACCATGAAGTCGTCTGGGGACTGGGATACCGTTACTGGCGCTCCAGCATTGAAGACAACACCTATTTCACCGCCGCGGAAAAAACCCGCTCCACCGACAACTGGAATGGTTTCGTTCAGGACGAAATTATCTTCCCGGAAAAAAACATTGCCTTGCAGATCGGCACCAAGATCGAGGAAAACGAATACTCTGGCACGGAAATCCAGCCCGGCATCCGCGCCAGCTGGACACCGTCACACGGCATCACGGCATGGGCTTCAGCATCGCGTTCCAGCAGAACGCCTTCCCGGGGTGAAAACGATTTCATTCTCAGCATTGACACCATGGCACCGGGGACAGTCCCTTTTCCCGGCGGCGGCACCAATCCGATGCCGATTCTTACCCCACCATCGGCCAGGACAGTTTCGATGCAGAGAAACTGAATGCCTATGAACTTGGATTTCGCTGGCTGGCGAAGAGCAATCTGTCACTGGATCTGTCCCTGTACCACAATGATTACAGGAACCTGCGCAGCTACAAGCTTGGCAGCACCACTTTTGCCAGCCCGTTCCTAGTCAACGATCTGCTGATCGTCAACACCCGGAAAGGCGAAGGCACCGGCTACGAGATCACCTCGAACTGGCAACCTGTGCCTGATCTCAAATTCAGGCTTTCCTACAGCCATCTCAACCTCAGAACAATCGAAACCGAACCGGATCCGTTCATCGATGATGAATTGATTTCCACCATCGAGGATCGCGCTTTGAATCAGCAGTTAAGCCTCTGGACACAATGGAATATCACCCCTGCGATCGACCTCGACCTGATGCTGAGCTATACCGACGAAAGGCCGTGGCAACTGCCCATTTCGATCGACACAACTGTCGATGACTACTGGAATGCCGACCTCCGTCTGGCGTGGCGCCCGAAAAAGAATCTGGAGCTGTCGCTGATCGGAAAAAACCTGCTCGAAGACAGTCACAAGGAATTCACGGAAGTCTTTTTCCCCTACCCGGCTCGGATCGAACGGTCGGTGTACGGAACAATTTCTCTGAAGTGGTAAGCATTACCCTGAACGACGATGCTTCCCACCAATAAACAGAAATCGCACAGATACAGCTTCGGTATGATTATTTTTTTACCGTTACTGTTGTATATTTCTCTGCCCGCTCATGCCGAGCCGGCAAAATATGGCGAACTCGAAGCAGCCTATATTTACAATTTCACAAAATTTACCAGCTGGCCGCAAACTCACGGCAACCGTAAAAACAGACTCGAGCTCTGCGTTTACGGGCAGGACGACATCACCGAAAAACTCCGGTCACTAAACAGCAAAAAGGCACAGGACAAATCGATTCACATCACCCACAGCTTCACAGAAGAATCGCTGGATCGTTGCCATGCACTCTACATGAGTCCTTCGCAACGTAAACGCTATGAATACATCCTCGGCATTCTCGCTGACAGACCTGTGCTTACAATCGGCAACGACAGCCGCTTTCTCGACGCAGGCGGCATCATCAGCCTGATCCAGCAGGAAGACAGGCTGAGGTTCGAAATTAACCTGGATGCCTTGCAGAAATCCAGAATCATCATCAGCTCAAAACTGCTGGCGCTAGCCATTGTTTCAAATCAGCGGAGGCCGGCATGGTGAATATTTCGAGCATATTCAAGCACAGGGATTTCTCCATCAGAACGAAACTGGTCCGCATCATCATGCTTACCAGCATGACCGTTGAAGATACTTCAGTTATAGAAAACTTTTCTCGTCCAATAAAAATTCTGGTAGCAGAGGACAATGAAGTGAACCGACTGGTTGCAATCGCTATGTTAAACCAGCTTGGTCTTGAAGCTGACATTGCAGAAAACGGGCGTAAAGCACTTGATGTATTTAATAATAAACACTACGACCTTATCCTGATGGATATGCAAATGCCGGAGATGGATGGCCTTGAAGCAACCCGGCAAATTCGCATCCTGGAGAGAAACAATAAATCAAATACCCGGATACCCATCATTGCGCTGACTGCGAATACTGTTGAAGGTGATCGCGAGCGTTGCCTTGCATCCGGAATGGACAGTTATCTCAGCAAGCCTTTCTCACTGGAAGGGCTGCGTAAAACCATTCTTCCCTGGCTAAAACATGCATACGAAATTCTGCCAGGCAAACAACCTATTTCTTCCAACGCAACCGAAGTGACGCAAATGTCTGAATATATCCTCAACCAGGAAACAATTATCGATCAACGCATACTGGACAGAATTCGCAGCCTGCAGCAACCCGGGCAAGATGATCTGATCCACCAGATCATACAGATGTATCTGGACAGTTCACCACACAGCATTGATCAAATTAAACACGCCATACGTGAAAAAGATGGAGAGACATTACGAATTTCCGCACACACTTTGAAATCCAGTTCGGCCAATGTGGGTGCCACACGACTGGCGGAACTTTTTAAAATGTTTGAAGACTTTGGTCGGGAGAATCGTATCAGCGCAGCGGAAAAACAGCTTGCTGATCTAGAGTCTGCCTATCAAAAGGCCATTGACAATTTACAGACCATACTGGCCACGGAGGGTGCAGACAATGCACAAGAAACCGCAACTATCTAAACCCTGCATTCTGGTCGTTGATGATGACCAGGCAACCTGTTTTTTGACAACGGAAGCGTTAAAAAAAGAGGGCTATAAAGTCGTCGTGGGTGCTAACGGCGAGGACGCCGTACATTTATTCAAACAGGAAAGTCCTGATATCATTTTGCTGGATGTTGAGATGCCGCTTAAAAACGGTTTCGACGCCCTTCAGGAAATTAGACAACTTAATGAGGGCGCAAATGTACCCATTATTATGATCACCGGTCTGGACGACACCATATCCGTTGACAAGGCCTATGGAATTGGCGCAACCGATTTTATTACCAAGCCAATCAACTGGTCGATACTGGGACATCGGATTCGTTACATCCTGCGCGCAAACCACACATTCCTTAATCTAAAACACAGCGAGTCAAGTCTCGCGAATGCGCAGCGTATTGCAAAAATTGGAAACTGGGAATGGGACGTTCAATCCGATGAATTATACTGGTCACCAGAAATTTACCGCATCTTTGGGCTATCGCCAGAAGTGGATTCCAGCACATCAAAAGCTTTCATGCGTCTAATTCAGCGCGAAGATATAATGCATCTTAAGATTGCGCTCGGTCAGGCAAAAAACGGTGATCGCAGATTCAGCTATGAACGAAAAATCGTGTGCTTTGATGAGCAGGAGCGTATTTTCATTGTGCAGGGTGAATTGATAACCGACCAGGACGATAAGGCACTGCATATTTCCGGAACGGTTCAAGACATCACTGAGCGTCGCAATGCAGAAGACCGTATTATCCATCTGGCCTATTATGACACGCTGACCGGCCTACCCAATCGACAGCTTTTTCAGGAAACTCTGACACAAACACTGCAGGCAGAAGATTACCACAATAAACTTGCCGCTCTGCTGTTCATTGATCTGGATCGGTTTAAACAAATTAATGACTCACTCGGACATAGCTTTGGTGATAAATTAATCAAGGTCGTCGCCAGACGTATTCTCAATTATCTGCGCAAAAGCGACCTACTCAGCCGCAACCATACCAACGCGGACGGCGATGTTGCACGTATTGGCGGTGATGAGTTTATTGCATTGCTAACACATCTTGAGCATAAAAATGATGCGAAAACAATCGCAGACCGGCTGATTGAAAAAATCAGCGAGCCCATTCAGATTGACGGCAAGGAAATTGTGATCACTGCCAGTATCGGTATCGCCTTCTACCCGGACAATGGTGATGATTTTATTTCGCTGCTAAAAAATGCGGACACAGCCGTTAATGCCACCAAGGAACAGGGGCGAAATAACTCGCTTTTATATACGCTTGCAATGAGTAAACAATCGGAACAAAAACTGACGCTGGAAAATGAACTACGCAAGGCGATAAAAAATAATGAACTGGTTGTTCATTTTCAGCCGCAAATAGATACCGCAACAGAAAAGGTAATCGGGGTCGAAGCGCTGGTACGTTGGGTTCATCCTGAAAAAGGTTTTATTCCCCCTGATGCATTTATTGGTCTGGCAGAAGAAACCGGCCTGATTTTACCGTTGGGAAAATGGGTTTTAAATGAAGCCTGTCATCAGGCGAAAAAATGGCAGGAAAGCGGCCTGGAGAATATCAAAATATCCGTCAACGTTTCTTCCAAACAATTTCTTTACGACGGCTTTATTGATGATGTCAAAGAAGCACTGACGACTTCAAACCTTGAACCACAATTCCTTGACCTGGAATTAACAGAAGGCGCACTGATGGGTGATGGCACGGAGATTATTAATCGTCTCGAAGCAATTAAAGCGCTCGGCGTAACATTATCTCTGGATGATTTTGGTACAGGTTTTTCCTCACTCAGTTACCTTACCCGCTACCCGTTAGACACGCTTAAAATTGACCGATCATTCATTATGAATATCGGCCTTTCTGATGATGAAGCCATTATCAAAACTATCATTGGCATGGCGCACTCCTTACATTTAAACATCATTTCGGAAGGCGTTGAAACAGAAAAGCAACTGGATTTTTTGCGTCAGTATGATACCCAGGTGATACAGGGCTACTTGTACAGCAAACCTTTGATCGCTGAAGAAATTGCTAAATTTATCGCAGAATTTAACCTCTCGACTGGCGCCCACGAAGAGGTTCAACCACAGCGAGGTAACAAATCAGGAATACAGCAGACATCAGCCGCGGCCAATTAAACTTTGAAACATGAATAGCTTACTGCTGGATTCCTTAATTCTGAAAACAGCGTAGAATACAGATTATCTAACGCATCCAAATGTGAGCATTATGTCAAAGCCCGATTTTATTCCACTCAACATTGCCGTGCTGACAATTTCAGATTCACGCACAGATGCCGATGACAAATCCGGCAACCTGCTGGTTGACCATCTACAAACTGCTGGCCATAAACTTGCCGATAAAAAAATTGTTCGAGATGACATTTACCAGATCAGGGCCGTACTTTCACAGTGGATTGCAGATGATAATATCCATGCTGTACTAACAACCGGTGGCACAGGCGTAACAGGCCGAGACGGAACGCCAGAAGCTGTTGAAGTGTTATTCGATAAAACCATCGAAGGCTTTGGTGAAACCTTCCGCATGCTTTCTTATGATGAAATAAAAACTTCAACCATACAGTCACGGGCAATTGCCGGTGTCGCTAACGCCACTTATATTTTTTGCCTGCCGGGTTCACCGGGCGCCTGTAAAACCGCCTGGGAAAAAATCATCGCAGCACAACTGGATCACCGCACCAGGCCCTGTAACCTGGTTATGCTAATACCTCGTTTAAAAGAGTAAGCGCGTTAATATAATACTCCAACCAGAAAAAGACTCAGCCAGGGGATGTAGGTAATCACCAGCAAGGCGACAATCAGCACTAGCATCCAGGGTAGTGCTGCGCGGGTGACTGCACCAAGGCTCATGTTGGCCAGACCAGCGGCGACGTATAGATTTAATCCTACCGGCGGCGTGATCATGCCGACTTCCATGTTAGTCGTCATGATAATACCAAGATGAATCGGGTCAACACCCAAAGAAGTGGCGATGGGGTGAAACAAGGGCGCAAGAATTAACAGGATCGCGGACGGCTCCATGAAGTCACCTGCAAACCAGAGAATGACATTCACCATTAATAAAAAAGCGCCGGGACTTAAATCCTGATCGATCACTTTTTGCGCCATTTGTTGTGGTAGTTGCTGCTCTGTTAAAACGTGCGCAAAAATCATGGCGCAGGCTATGATAAACATCAGCATGGTGGTCATTTTGGCCGCTTCGAGCATGACGTGCGGAACGCCTTTAAAGTCCAGATCCCGATGCACAAAGAGCGCAATTAACGCGGAATAAACTGCGGCTACTGCCGCCGCCTCAGTCGGGGTAAACACACCTCCATAAATACCACCGACGACAATCAAGATCAGCAGCAAGCCCCAGAAAGCGCGGCGAAAAGCGTGAAATAAATGTTTCCAGCCACCCCATGGTTCACGCGGCATATTTTTTTTACGCGCATACAGCCAGGTAACGGTCAACAGCATCGCACCCATAAACAGACCCGGCAAAATACCGGCGATAAATAATTTTCCGACAGACTCTTCCACCGCGTCGGCATAGACAATCATCGGAATCGAAGGTGGAATCAGAATGCCGAGACTGCCCGCCGTGGCAATGGTGCCGACGGCAAAACTTTTATCGTAACCGGCCTGTACCATGCCAGGAATCATGATCGAGCCGATGGCCACCACAGTTGCAGGAGAAGAACCGGATATCGCAGCAAAAAACATGCAGGAAACAACTGCCGCCATAGCCAGACCTCCATGCATCCAGCCGACCATTGCTTTTGCAAAATCTATCAGCCGTTGTGACACGCCGCCACTGGTCAGAAAGTGGGACGACAGCACAAAAAAAGGAATCGCCAGCAGAGTTGTGTGCTCCATGGTGTCGAATAATTTCTGCGCGACCACCACCGGAGCATCGTCTGTCGCAACCACAATAAATGCCAGACTTGTAAAACCCAGACTGATCGCAATCGGCACGCCCAGCAAAAGCAAAATAATCAGGCCACCAAAAAGAAAAGTCGCCGTCATTCGATGATCTCTCCGGCTGCCATCTGCTCATGTTCGGTTTGGCCGACAGTGAAGCGTTCGCCCCGCCAGATTTTCAGCCCTACCTGAAAAAAGCGGTAGGTCATTAAGGTCAAGCCAACCGGAATGGCGAGATAGGGAATCCATTGCGGTATTTGCAGATCAAGGGTCAGATCGCCCCACTGCCAGACTTTGAAAGTGTATTCAACCGAAAGAATCAAAACAGGAATGGTAAAGGCCAGGCAAACAGCCAGTGCTAATAATGCCAACCAGCGTTGCACCGCCAGAGGAAATTTGCGCGTGAGAATATCAATACCCAGATGAACGCCAGCTTTTACACCATGCGCCGCACCAATTAAAACGACCCAGGCGAACAGATACTGAACAGTCTCCAACACCCAGGGAAACCCGGTATCAAACGCATAACGGGCCACCACATTCGCAAAAAGCAATAAAGTACCCGCCGCAAATCCCAGCGTTACCACCAGTTGCTCAAACAAGGTGACGAGACGATCCAGCATTAAATTTTTTTATTATTAATGACAGCGTTCCCTTAAAAAGGGTAAATCAATGACCTAATAATTGATGCACCTGCTTGAGCAGGTCAGCGCCGATTTGTTTGCGGAATTCATCTTCAACATTCGCGGTCGCTGCGCGCCACTGGGCGCGTTCCGAATCTGTTAAATCAACAACTTTTGCCTTGCCGGCCGCTTCAATTTTTTTCCGGTCGCTGGCATCCGCTTCGGCAGCAAATTCACGCGCTTTTAAAGTTGCCTCCTGAATGATTGCGTTTAATTCATTACGAATATCGACCGGCAGGTTTTTCCAGAAATCCTCACTCACAACCAGCAGGTAGCCCAGATAGGAATGATTGGAAACACTAATGTAATCCTGCACTTCAAAAAACTTTTTCGAGTATACATTTGACCAGGCATTTTCCTGTCCATCAACGACGCCCTGCGAGAGCGCGGTATAAACTTCTTTAAACGGTAATTTTTGTGGTGTACCGCCCAGCGATTTGATCATGGCATCGTGAACATTTGAACTCTGGATGCGAAACTTTTTACCTTTGAAATCATCAGGTGTTTTTCGCAAAGGTTTGTCACCTTTGACAGAAAAAACTTTCATTCCGTTATCCCAGAAACCCAGCGCTTTAATGCCTTTTCGTTCCAGCGGTTTGAGCATGCTGTCAACGATCGGCGAATCGACCAGCTTGTGCACATCCGAAATATCATTGAATAAAAACGGCAAATCAAAAAGTTGTAGCTGGCGAGAAAATTTTACAAACTTGGACAGACTGGGTGCCGCCATCAAGCCTGTTTTCCCGCTGGACAGCCGCATTGTTTCCATCACTTTATTATCGTTATAAAGCTGTGAATTTGGAAACACCTCGACATGCACTTTTCCTTTTAATCGATCATTCACCGTGTCCGCAAAAAACTGTGCGGCTTTTCCTTTGGGCGTTTGCGGCGACACAACGTGTGAAAATTTGATGACATATTCAGCATGTGCGCTACCAAAAACAAGCGTAAAAATAATGATAAAAAATGGCGTGAGTTTTTTCATGGGATGACCTTTATTTTATTATGTAAAAGTAATATAGGGAATCTCTGATTTATTCAGAGATTCCTGCGGCACAGGGATGTGCCGCCAAAATCAAACGCGGCAAGCGATTGATTTTGTGAGAAAAACAAAAATCGCACTTTTTGTTTTTCGTCCTCTGACAATTCATGGATGAATTGTTCAGAGGTTCCGTAAATCTATTAAAAGGTAAGCAGTAATGGCAGCAGGACAAGGTATCCTATCGTTAGGTATAAAAGACAAGGCCTCACTTTACACGGCCTATATTCCTTTCATTAAGAATGGTGGCTTATTTGTGCCCACCACCAAACCTTACAAGTTAGGTGATGAAGTTTTTATGCTGCTGACTTTAATGGATAGCCCTGAACGCCTGCCGGTTGCTGGCAAGGTCTGCTGGGTTACGCCAAAGGGCGCATCAGGCAGTCGCTCTCCTGGTATTGGCGTACAGTTCAGCAGTCAGGATAAGGGTGCCACCCGTAACAAGATAGAAACACTGTTGGGGGGCGCGTTACAGACCGACAGGCCGACGCAAACGATGTAGCCTTTTTCTTGATCCAACGGTTGACTCACCGTCTCATTCAGGCAAATAAAAAGCCTGCTTTTTCTCGAACAAATAATATTGCTATAAATACGCTATCTCCTCGTGCAAAATATCAACTTGCAACCCGGGAAATTCACCATTCGCATGAGTCACAAATCCTATTTTCGTAGCAGCGGCTATGTTTCTGAGCACATCATCACGACAGATTCTGGCGAAACGCTAAACCTTGCTGAGTTGCCGCCTTTTCTACGGACATTACTGGTCGCCGATGGCACGGTAACCAAAGCCCTGGAAGCCTGGTTCTGGGAGCCAGTCAAGATAGCGCCTCTGCATAACAAGCTGGAGCAGTTAACAGCAACGATTGAAGGGCTGGAGGCAGGCAAGGGTGATCGGGTATTGCAAAGAGAAGTTGCACTAAAAGGTAAAAACACAGATCGGGTCTACGCCTGTGCGCGGTCAACAGTATCACTAAAACACCTGCCGGAAAAAATCTGTACAGCACTGGAAGCAGGGCGCATCGGGATTGGTGAATTACTCAGAGAACAGGGTTTTGAGACCTACCGAGATATTTTTAATATCAACTATTTGCCAGAAATTCCAGCAGAAGATTCTCTGCTCTCCCTGCTGTCATCTGAAATAATATCCCGCAGTTACCGGATCCGTGTCAGCGGTAATCCAGCGATTATTGTGACGGAATATTTCCCTGTCCAGTTGCATAGAAAATAAAGACATCGGTTTTA
>DTYI01000136.1 GCA_012961935.1 Thiotrichales bacterium
AGAGAAGGAATCCGATCTGGAGTTTATTGCTCAAGCTAGAAAAGCCATAAGCGCCGGCAAAGATGTCTACTACGATTCTTGGTGGTAGATATTAGTTTTAACAAAACACATCTATGTGTTTAAACCCTGAAGGGGAATCATCCCCTTCAGGGGGAGTGGTCCCTCTCCTTTTTATAATCGAAGGAGAAATACCATGACATTTAATTATGACAAACCAGATTTTGTCTGGGATACCTATGAGATCACTAAAAACCAGGCTGATTTTTTGATTGAGTCGGGTGAATGTGATGAAGAAGACGAGGCCTTTAACCAGGCCCGTCAGGATTCAGATTTAATCACCTTTGAGCGGGAGTGGCTGACTGAAGCATTGACCGAGAAACTACAGGAAATTAACCCTGACGGTTATTGGCACGCTGAAGTCAGTAATTTCGGCTGGAGAAATCAGGATGGCCACAAGCAATTCATTGCTGATGATGGCCAGACATTTCTGCGTGAAGTTCTGCCGGAAACTGATTGTACATTCCGCATTTATTTTGTCGACAAGGAAATTCGTATTCAGAATTTTCATCACGATTCGCCTGTTGGTAACGAGTGGTACACGATCACATGCGATCAGTCTGCTTACAAGCAAGCTGTGTGAGGGGTGAACTATGTCTGATCAACGTTACATTAAAGCGAAGCTGGATGTGATTGATGAAGAACTGGCTGGCTGGACAATTACCAGGTCAATGGCCGATAAAGAACTTGAGTACTTCGGGTTTGTGGTCGAGAAAGCTGGCAAAAAGAAGCTGGTTTATGTCGATCAGGATCCCGAGGGTAATGGCCCAGGGTTTTTATCAATCAATCCATCTTAATCAGGCGCGTTGCGCCATTAACCCTGACGGGGAAACCCCCGTCAGGGGCTTCTCCGTTTCTAATATTTGTATTTTAAAGAGGAGAATGAAATGGGTGCTTATATTTATTACAAAACGGCTGAGAAGTCGTTAGCGGCTGCGAATGAGGCAGCACGTATTCTGGATGTTGACAAATTCAACCAGGCGTTACGGCGCATTGATGTATGTGCGTTTACTGTCTGGTCAGAAAGAGATCTTGAGTGGGGCAGGAAAGAGCCGAATTCAGAGTACTGGGAAAAGTATTTCCTTGATCACCTGGGTGAAGGCGACTACAAAGTGTCGGCACTTGATGAAGACAAACTAGCCAGGATCAAAGTTGACTATGACTCGTTTTTCGAGAAATCGACTCGCATGTTTGAACGTTTGAACAAACATACCGGGATGCAGATGAGATACCTCTCCGTAAGCTGCGCTTTCAGTGGTGATTATTATACGGATGAGCAGATTGCCAGGATTACACACAATGGCGAGCTGTTGAGCGGTGCTAACAAGGAAGACATTCAGATGCGGATTGGCGGCCTTTAAATCACAGCCCCTCTTTTGAGGGGCCTTTCCGAACCCTCTTGCAAGGCAGGATGGTTGGGAAAGGTTTTTAAAGTAGTCGCTGCTTTCTCAGTGACAGCTTAAATCGCACCAGGCCGGTGCAATGCGATACCGCCTTTAACCAGGTGGCCGGCCATAGTTGGATGGATTCATTTCCATCATTTACCCACTGGGGAAACACTCCCCTCTGGGTCAGTGTTTCTCCGGTTTTTATTTTAATCAAAGACAGGAGAAATACGATGCCAAATTGGTGTAACAATATTGTTGAATTGTCTGCTGAAAATGCAGAAGACCTTTCAAAACTAAAAGAGATGATTGGCAACAAAGATCACCCTTTTGATTTTCAGAAAATTAAGCCCATGCCAGAGTCCCTTTCAATTACAAGCGGTTCTGATGAAATGGGCTATGATGCAAAATACGGAGATTTTAAACGAATGTTGGAATATCCCTGGGTCAAAGAAAAGGGAGTAGAAACACAGCAGGAGTTGATCGATTTTCTGATCGCTGATTATCCAGAGATTATGGAAAAGGCCGAAATATATAAATCTAATGTGGATAAATACGGCCACAAATCATGGTATGGCTGGTGTACCGAGAACTGGGGAACAAAATGGAGTGTCTCAGCTGAAGATATTGTCGTTGAAGATCTTGGTAATTACATGCGCCTGACTTTCAATACGGCCTGGTCGCCTGCTGAAGGCATTTACGAGGCCTTAGTGTTGATCATTGATGAGCATAACCTGGGCATCACAGTCACCTGGTTTTACGATGAACCGGGTATGCAGTTCGCTGGTTATCTGGGGGCTGCATGATGACTATCAAAGATATTATTGCGAAACTGAATCGATACCCAGAAGACACGCCCGCGTGTTATGCCTTATGGTTACCTGGCGATGTCACCATGAGGGCTGAAGAGCGTGGTATGACATTAACCGCTGAGGACGCAGCCAATGTTTTAGAGTCTATGCAGCATCGCCACGATGCGACCATTGGATATAACTGGGACGTAATGGATGTCCATATTGATGCAATTTAGCACTTAACAAACAGGTGAATGCCTGTGCTACCCCATGGGGATTCATCTCCCTGTGGGGTAGATGTTTCTCCATTTAATTAATTAAAAACAGGAGAAAAAAGTTTCAGTCAGGACACAGGTTGATAACCCCGAGCGTGGCGGCGCTTGTGCGCGGCCTCAAGTGCTTCTAGTCCTTTGTCCCAATCACCGACCAGCTGCCTGCTGACCTGACCGCGCTGCGAGTCCAGGGACCCCCAGGACCGAACCAACACCCAGTCGCCCAGTAAATCCTGCCCCAGATGCAATGTGTAGTGTCGGCGTTTTTCCGCATGCACCCATCGCTGCATAATTTCTGCTGCCATCTTAAAAACTCACTCGCTGGATCAAGTGCCCGGTCTCCGCGCTCAGGATTTGCGTATAGACCTCGGTTGACTCCCGGCGTTTGTGACCCAGCCACCCCTGCAGCGCCGGTACCGGAATAAAATGCAAGATGGCATTGACTGCAAAGCTGTGACGGAAGGTGTGCAGCGATGTTGGTATGCAAAGCGGTGAGTCGCCCTGGTTAACCTGCTCGACCGTCTGCGCCAGCCAGCGAGAGGCGGTTGACCTTGATACATTGAATACGGGGCGGTGCCGGCTGCGCAGGCCGCCCAGGTAACGCCTGGCTGTAGTGATATAAGGGGTGTCCGCGCGCAAGGGCACCAGTCTGGGCTTGGGGCGCTTCTGCGGATCCTGGCGAGGTCGGCCCTTGCGCTTGAGCGCGGGCAGCAAGATCGAAGGATAGTGATCGTCCAGATGAAAGTCATCCGGGCGCAACAACAGGGCTTCCGAGATGCGGGCACCGGTGTGCCAGAGTGTACTGAACAGAAAGTGCCGTTCCAGGTCGGCGGCCTGGTCCAGGATTTGGTGAATCTCTGGCAACAGTAAATATTTCGGCATATCGCAGGTTTTGAGCACCAGCGGGCGGCGCTGGACAAAATAATCCCAGTCGATATCGGCCAGCGGCAGGTCGGGCAGTAAAAGTGGGGCCTGGGGCTGGGCGATAAGATTCTGTCGGGTGGACATAAGGCAGGGTATTCAATGACGGTAATTGAGACAATATCAGTATAGCAGAATATGTTGCAATATCAGGCTGTTTTAATTGGGTATCTGGCGCAGTATTTGAGTCAATAGACCTATAAAACAGGTGGATGCCTGCAAATGCGACAAAATATAGGTTATTGTCGCAATTTTTGTTATAATAAACTCGCGCATCTACATAAGGCATATTTACCCATTCGGCGACCAAGCCTTAACCGAAATAGGAGGCATCATTAGTGGACGAACAGGAGTATAAATCTAATAGATTAAAAGAAAGGCAGCGTGGCCGATACAAAACACAATAGGAAAAATAGTGAGCATTGCGTTACGTTTAGGAGTTAAATCCTCAGTAACAACGCTTTGGGGGCAGGTTTAAGGATCAATCAAATGGAACATAATTTCGGGGGACCCTGGACATTAATTAAACTTGATGTCCTGGAGGCATACCTCAAGGCTTATACTCTGGCGCTCAAGAACCAGGGGTTGACGTTAACTTATATCGACGCCTTTGCTGGCACAGGTCAATGTACAGTACAACTGGGCGATAGCCATGTGACGGAGGATGGGTCAGCCATCCGAGCGCTCAACGTTGAGCCAGCGTTTCAGAAATATATTTTCATTGAAAATGAAAAACCAAAAATTGCTGCGCTAAAAAAAATACAGACGAACTACCCAGACAGAAATATTGAAGTTATCGAGGGTGATGCGAACCAGGTAATCCGTAATCTCTGTGCTAGTGCGCATTGGGGCGGCCAGCGGGCTGTGTTGTTTCTCGACCCCTACGGCATGGAAGTAGACTGGCATACGCTGGAGGTCATCTGCGCTACCCAGGCAATTGATTTGTGGTATCTGTTTCCGCTTTCCGGGCTTTATCGCCAAGCAACCAGAAAAAGAATTAACATCACAGAAGATAAACGCCAGGCAATCAACCGGATCCTGGGAACCAACGAATGGGAGCAGGACATTTATAGTCATTCTGGCCAACTGACATTGCTGGATAATGACGAAGCGGAATACGACCGCATTGATGTAGAAGGTTTGATTGATTACGTCTCGGAACGACTTAAGCAACTATTCCCTGGGGTCAGCCATGGTTTGCTACTGAAGCGTGACAATATCCCCATGTTTACGCTCTATTGTGCGATTGCCAATGAACAGCCAAAGGCTATTGGGCTGGCACTAAAACTGGCCAATTACATCATTGATAGCCAGCCGCGCTAACCATCCGGCATGGCAGCTGCAGGCATCGCATCCCAGGTGCGGCCCTTAAACACGCGACCATTGGCTTTCTTTGCACGCTTTTTGCCATCCACACCCCAACCACCCCACTGTTTAAAGAAAAATGCAGCACCGGACTGAATGCACTGCTGCTGGATGTGGTCTACCCATTCTGGTTGCATCGGCCTTGCGCCGGCGCCGGACTCGCCACCGACAATCACCCAGTGGATCCGGTCAAGATTGATGTTGCCCAGATCCTCAAGCAGGGGTTCGCACGAGAGAAAACGTATTGTTGCATCGATACTCCGTAAGTCATCGATGCGCGGTACTCCGTACTGCCGGGTTTCGACCGAACCCCCCAGCCAGGCGTTCTCAGGTACTTCTCTGGTTTTAAAATATCGTTGCATACGATGTGAACGCTTGGTGAGTATCTGGTAGGTGTGTTGTGGCGTTTGTTCAATCACGCCGAACACCTTATCCAGAAACTCAATCGGTATTTCCTCATGAAACAGGTCTGACATTGAGTTAACAAAATACACCGTGGGCTTTTTGCGTTGCAGTGGTTGCGCCAACCTGTCCGGCATGAGCGACAACTCGAAACCATTTTCATAGCCTGCGGCACCCATGGCCTGCAGCCGATGCGCCATGGTTTGGGCATAACAATGCTTGCACCCCGGTGATACTTTGGTGCAGCCCGTGGTTGGATTCCATGTTTGTTCAGTCCATTCAATTTGTGTCTTTGTGGCCATTCTACTAACTCCTATCTTGCTGTGAAGGGTAGCTGGCAGCCACCACAAATCAAGTTGAGATCGGGCTTGCCCCATGCATTGCTGTTGCAGCCTGCACAGTGGTATTTTACTTTCTGGCGTGTTTTAGCAGCCAGGCGCACCGTGTCGGTATCCATCAGATCGGGAAAGACTTCCTCAAGTTTGGTATGGGCAATCTCAACCAGGTTAGCTGGCATATCTGGTTGTGTCAGACGTGGCTGACAAGACGCAGTGATTGCAGGTTGCCGGTCAATCCAGGGCAGTAAAAAACCGGACTGGAGCAGCTGGTGGCAGGCTTTTAGAAATGCGCCGCCCTCGACAGGGTACTCAGCCATCTTCTCACCGGTTTTTTTCCCGCCTGGCATGCCGGTGTCTGAAGGCATTAAACCCAGGCTCTCCATCTTCTCTGACCACTCCTTATTGTGATAGCCGCGCCGACCTGGCCTGCCAGCTTCATGCTGCCATAAATGACATTGTTCATGAACAATGGTCTGAAAAATCTCAATCAGGCTGTAAGCGCCAAAATAAGCCGGGTTGAGCGCTATTTCATGGGTCTTGTCGCCTCGCTGGTTGCCCCAGCGATTGGCTGAGAAATACCCCATGACATTCTTTTCACGCTGCATGGTGATCAAGCAGTCGGGCAGGCGATTATTAAATAACGCCTGGTTAAAAAAAGCATAAGCCGATTGTAGCTGGCGGTAAAAAAGCTCGGTGGGCGAGGTCATAATGTGATATTATTGGATAGTACGAACCAATACAAGCTTTATTAATCCAAAAGAGAAGGGCAAGCAAAATGCTTTTATTTTTTTCGGCGTATGCCACCGTATTTTTGTTGGTTTTCCAGCAGCAAAACGTGATTCATCGGCAGTTTGTGTGGGCTGGGCTTACGTCAGTCTTAATTACCATGAGTCAATTCGTGGTAATTAAAGGCATTGCCAGCGGCGGTGTCCTGGAAATGGTAACGATGGCAGCCGGTGGCGTACTCGGCGTATTAAGTTCGATGCTATTACACAAGCGGCTATTGGGTTGGTATCGGCAACAAACAAACTGACACAGAGGATTAACATGAAAAACAACAGGAACCCACACCCCTACAGAAACCATCCACAAGCAGGCCTGCTGGG
>DTYI01000137.1 GCA_012961935.1 Thiotrichales bacterium
CAAAACCCACTACGTTTGGCACCGTCAGATTAAGCCCTGCACCTGTAAATCCGGGCAAATCTTCGACGTTCGTATCACTACGTACAAACACGGCATAACTGCCATCTTCACCAAAGGTTTGTCGCAGTTTGTTTTTTAACTGTAGCTTAAACTCCAGAGAAAGTTTTGAATAATTAATTTGCGAACGAAGTGTTTTCAGAAATGTTGGTATAGCAACTTTTCTTTTCTCATCATTTAACTGCGAGAGGTATCGGTAATATTGCTCCATCCACTCAAATACTGTTCCCTGAAAACCCGGCATAGGTTGATCCAGTATTTCTTTGAAAAAACCAAATGGTATGACCAGACCTTCTACAACTTTTTCAGGAAAGTGGTGTTTTAATTCTCCCAGGTTAGCCGCCTTCGGGCCGACAATTCGTCCTGAGTCAGTGGCACGCAACTCACTGAGTAATTTAAATGTCTTATCTTTTAGATCCAGTTTCTCAAGGTCAGGTGTAATCCTGATTTCTGCTAAACCAGAGGATTGCTTCAGGATAATATCCCAGGTTATATCATCCTTTGCCACCTGGACAATGCCACCTGAACTAACCGCCAACACAATTTTCTGGCCGATCTGGTTTCGTAGTTTATCGACTACACTTTCATCCACAACCACATTTGGGATGCCCAGATTTGCAGCCAGTAACTGTACATGCGACAGAGCATTTCCTTCTCCTCGGGTTAAAATGCCGGCAACTGGCGTAAGCTCTGTTGTGGTTTCCGGTAACAAATAAATGCCTTGCCGATCCAGAGACTGATGGCCCTTATTGACCCGTAATCTACCACGTGCAAGTCCTGCATTTAACGACCTCAATCCTGTGCCGATGTTTTCATTAAATAATTTGTTTTCGACACCTGCAAGCCGATTAGCGTCACGCAATAAACCGTCCAGCACCGTAGTATAAAATTGCAGCGGGCTGCCACGCAAACGGGCAGGGATATATTGCTGAGCCAGGGGTTCAATTTTTTCCAGGTGTTCAATGGTGGGCTGAAAATGATATGCCAGCCAGTTGTCTGCCCAACCCGGCAAGCGATTTAAATAACGGAGCTCAGTGTGATATCGTCCAACCGTTAAATCGCCTTTTTCCATTCGGTCAAGACTATCCTGCACAGCCTGTAGCTGCCTCGATGAAATTAATCCAACACCATAAATGGACCGGGCAGCACTCCGCAACCATCCCAGGCGTTCATGCCGTGTTCTGTTTTCAAGTGTTGCCAGCAATAAACTACCAGTTGTAAAAACAGTCTGTTCAAGTGTCTGTCCTAATTGCAATATTTGAACCTGCTTAGAATTTTTTTGCATGGGACAGGCCTGTCGTATCTCAGCCAGCAAATGACTACTTTCCAGAAACTTTACTTCTGGCGATACTGTTGGTGAAGTAAATGTTGCCGCACTTAACAGCAATTTTTTTTGAAGTGATTTTGTCGTATTGCCTTTCGCCAACTTGCGCAATTGTGCACCCAGATCCTGAGGGCTGAATAATTTATCAATCAAACGCGCCAGTTCTGAATATTCACCTCGCAATGATCGCTTACCATATTTTTGCGCATAATCACGAATCTGGCTGGCATCTCCTGCTTCAGGCTGGGTATGTAATTTTGAACGCAGTCGTTCGAACCCTGAATCTTGTTCACTGATTTTTGTCGCCTTGTCACGCATACGAGTCGCCAAAACCGAACCACCCTTCTGGGGTAATAAACGATGGGCTTCCATCAATAGTAAATAATTTTGATTGCTCGAACCTACCTTGCTTATGAGTTTATTTAGTAATGCTTGCGAGCCTTTTATTTCATCGGCAATCTGAAATGCACCGCGATAATATCGCGCCTTACGTAAAATCCAGCCATCGTCATAACCCACCAAAAACCGTTCAAGCAAAATCTGTTTTATTGTGTTCAGATTAGCTACGGGCGGATTGGTTTTTTTATCACTATAAACCGCCAGCACATTTGCAATCTGAAATCCGGATTTGCGTAAATATTTTGCTTTTTGATTCCATTCTCCATGCTGAAGTCCACCTTCGCGTTCTACACATGCATAAGGCTCTGGCTCAAGCACGCTACCATCATTACAATACCAGCGAATGCGGCTGAACGGGCCACGTGGTGCCAGCTTCATTTCCTGTATCCATGTCTGAAATTTTTGCGTGTCGGGTGATAACTCGGCAAGCACCTCCGCAGAAAACAGGAGCACAATTATTAAAATAAATAAAATGTATCTCATATTATTTTTTTATCTGTGTAATAAACACATATAGCAGACATGCCCTGAAAATTATTTCGACTCATTCACAGTAACTACGCAAAAACAAGTTATCAGGATATTTTGCCTGAATAGTAAAGGCAATAAACGAAGAATGATCCCTCCCTCCTGGAATGGAATGGTGGGATGAAAAGCAGGTTTACCCAGGGCCTGTTAACACTAACCTGACAGGCCCTTGGTATTCTATCCACGTTATATTGATGGATAAAGTACTAGCTGGCGTTAAACGTGATGACTGAAAGCGCCATGCTCTGCATCTTCCACCAGCGCTTCAAAATCATTTCCTTTAAGATGAATCAGTTCAGAATGATTGCCAGCTTCAAGATAAACATCATCCAGTCCGCATAGGCTGTCATCGATCATCACCTGTATTCCGTAGGCCTGACCTAAAGGCGGCACGGCACCCGGCTCGCAATCCATAAATAAATCTTCCAGCTCAGGTTCAGTTGCCAGACCAATGTGCCGATTCAGACGCTGATGTAACACGCCAAGGTCAACCCGGTGAGTTGCCGGAACAACCGCCATCAAATAGCCGTCTTCATCTTCAAGGATGACAGCTTTTGCAATCTGGTCGCCGGAAATATCGCATGCCTGAGCTGTTTCACTGCTGGAGCCCGTGTGCACATGTGGCAACACATCATATTGCACATCAGCGCTATCCAGGTATTCACGTAGTGTAATGGCTATACCCATGACTCCGTCCTCCTGTTGTTAAAAAGAAAGGTTATAACAGGAATATAGCCGATTCTTCAGTCGATGCAGGTTTTTTAATACAGTTTGTTCAGACCATCCCTTGTATCAGGTGGCAGTATAGGGATCTTTCAGTATGATCGTCTCAACCCTGTCCGGCCCGGTCGATATGATATCGATCGGCGCACCGACCACTTCTTCAATTCGTTTGAGATAAGCTTTGGCATTGTCGGGCAGATTATCGTATTCAGTGATACCCACTGTAGATGCCTGCCAGCCCGGCAAGTCTTCATAAATCGGTTCACATGCACTGAACTCATCAATACCCAGAGGCGGTACATCGCAATGCTCACCATTGCACTGATAACCCACACAAATACGCAACGTCTCCAGGCCATCCAGCACGTCCAGTTTAGTGATGCACAGAGCAGATAGACTATTAATGGCGACAGCGCGCTTCAGCGCAACGGCATCAAACCAGCCACAGCGCCGTGGCCGCCCGGTTGTTGTACCGAATTCATGTCCCTGACGCGCAAGATGTTCGCCCATCTCATCAAACAATTCTGTGGGAAATGGGCCTGCGCCAACCCGGGTTGTATAGGCCTTTGTGATTCCGAGAATGTAATCCAGATCGCGTGGACCGACGCCCGAGCCGGTTGATGCACCACCCGCTGTCGTGCTGGAAGAAGTCACAAACGGATAGGTGCCATGGTCGATATCCAGCAGCGTGCCCTGTGCGCCTTCAAACATGACATGCGCACCTTCAGCACGCAGTTGGCGCAAACGTTCAGGCACATCGATGATCAGTGGCTCCAGCGCATCGGCATAGGTCATACACTGATCGAGCGTTTGCTGGAAATCAACCGTGTCAGTTTTAAAGTAATTCTTCAGAGCAAAATTATGGTAGTCCAGCACTTCGCCCAGGCGTGAGGCAAGACGTTCACGGTGCAGAAGATCCGTCAGACGCAAACCCCGGCGTGAAATTTTGTCTTCATAAGCAGGGCCGATACCACGCCCTGTCGTTCCAATTGCCTTTTTGCCACGGGCTTTTTCTCGTGCATGATCGAGCGCCACATGATAAGACAGAATCAACTGACAGGCGCCTGACAAACGCAGCCGGTCACGCACCGGCACGCCGGTTTCTTCCAGTTTTTCGATCTCGGCCAATAAAGCATCGGGCGCCAGCACCACACCGTTGCCGATCAGACATTCAACATTCTCACGCAGTATCCCGGAAGGAATCAGGTGTAATGCAGTTGTTTTACCATCAATAACCAGCGTATGCCCGGCATTATGTCCGCCCTGAAAGCGTACAACGGCTTTTGCTTTTTCGGTAAGCAGATCAACAATCTTGCCCTTACCTTCATCACCCCACTGACTGCCTAAAACGACTACAAACATAATCAACCCATAATTTTCTGAACGACCCACTGGTCATTTTGTTTTACCAACTCGGCCGAGCAGCCCATGTCGGCTGCTGTTTCAAGTTGGCCTGATAAAGACTGAACAACAATGCTCCCCTGTGCCCGCAGTTGTTTGATCTGCTGCATAAGCTCGGGATCATTCTGCACAGGTGCAAATATTTTTTCATTGATCTGGGTCGATTGAAACCGACCGAGTCGCATCAAAGTTTTAAGGTCCGCACTAAAGCCTGTGGCGGCCCGGGCACGACCAAAGCGTTTTCCGATGCCATCATAACGCCCACCACGCGCCAGTTCTCGTCCCTCGCCCGGAAGATAAGCAGCAAACACAATACCGGTCTCATAGTGATAACCGCGCAGTTCCGAGAGATCAAAATTGATTTCAACCTCAGGATAAGTCGCCGCGATGTGATCTGACAAAACGCCAAGCTCGTCGAGGTAACCCTGTAATTGTTTTGCAGCAAACCCCGGTAAGGCTCTGGCTTCTTCAAGCACTTCCCTGCTACCGTTTAGCATCGCCAGGCTTTCCAGAGATTTTTTCACATCCGCCCTGAGTTCCCGTTTGTCCAGCCAGTCACTGATTTCAGTCCGTGCCTTACGCTGCAACATGTCAAACAGAACGGCTTCCTGGGATTCATCCAGTTCGGCCTGTCTTGCCAGTTCGCGGAAAATGCCCACGTGTCCGATATCGACATGTATGGGTGGCTTGATGCCACACAGGTTTAATGTCTCTAACATCATGCTCAGTACTTCAAGGTCACTATCAATACCGCTGTGGCCATAAAGTTCTACGCCAACTTGCAATGGGCTACGAGAACCTGCGAAATTATCCGGGCGGGTTTTGAGAACGGTACCCAGATAACAAAGCCGTGTGGGTACTTCACTTTTCAGTCGGTGTGCATCGATTCGTGCAACCTGAGGCGTCATATCCGCGCGGACACCCATCATGCGACCGGTTAGCTGATCGGTTAATTTGAAGGTTTGCAAATCCAGATCCGGACTGCCTACCAACAGGGATTCCAGATATTCAATAAGTGGTGGCATGACCAGTTCATAGCCCCAGCTGCGATAGAGATCGATTAACTGGCGGCGGGCATCTTCGAGCCTGGCTGCTTCAGCAGGCAATGATTCATCAATCCCTTCTGGCAATAACCAGTAATCTTTTACAGACATCAGGCTCGAATCCAGTACAGTAAAACCAAACCACCTAACATGCTCACCAACCCAATTATTCGCAATTGCTTGTCAGGTATTTGTCCAATCTGTGACATGCTTTGTTTGAATCCACGAGGCGATAAAAACGGTAACAGGCCTTCAAAAACCAGTAGCAAAGCAATCGCTGCGCCGATGTCAGACCAGTTCACCTATGTTATTCGGAGCCGGTGGGCGCAGTAAAATAGCGGAAAAAATCGCTATCCGGATCCAGTACCATCAAGTCGCTCTTATTCTGGAACGCTTTGCGATAGGACTGCAGGCTACGATAAAAGCTGTAGAATTCAGGATCTTTCTGGTAGGCATTAGCGTACGTTTCTGCCGATTTGGCGTCACCCGCACCACGTAGCTGCTGTGCCTCGCGATAGGCTTCCGCAAGCAATATTGTTCGCTGCCTGTCTGCATCAGCACGTATCCGCTCGGCAGCCTCCTGGCCCTGAGCCCGGAGTTCTTTAGCAATCCTGGAACGCTCGGCACGCATTCTGTCATAAACAGATTCACTGATTCTTTCAGGCAGGTCAATTCGACTGATACGCACATCGACCACTTCAATACCCAAGCCTTTAGCCAGTTCCCGTGAAATCTCATTGATTGATTTCATAATATCGCCACGCTCACCCGAAACAACCTGACGAATAGTTCGTTTGGCGAATTCATTGCGCAGTCCGTCCTTGATAATTTGTGACAGTCGAACTTCTGCACTGCGTTCCTGACCACCCGTTGCGCGATAGAATTGTCCGACATCTTCAATTCGCCACTTGACGTAAAAATCCACCATGACGTTTTTCTTTTCACTGGTCAGGAACTGTTCTGGACTTTCGTCGAGCGTTAAAATACGACCGTCGAATTTGATGACATTATTCACGAACGGCCACTTGAAGTGTAACCCTGGTTTTAAATCAACCTGTCTTATCTTACCCAGGTTGAAGAGGATAACTTTTTCACGTTGATCGACTATAAATGCGCTCATCCAGATTAAAATAGCCACAACAGCGATTATTATGATGGGTAATTTGGTTTTCATTAACGGCTCTCCCTCATCCCACGGAGGGGCTGACGTGTTGTACTGCCCGAATTACGTTGTACAGGCATGCTCTGCAATGATGAAGATGGCTGGTTCATTCCTTTACTGCCTGATTGCCCCTGAGACATCAACTTGTCCAGTGGCAAATACATCAGGCTGTTACCTTGCTTGCTATCAATCATGACTTTACTGGTATTGGCAAGAACGTCTTCAACCGTTTCCAGATAAAGTCTCTTGCGGGTGACATCTGGCGCTTTTTTATATTCGGTGAGTAACTGACTAAAACGTGAGGCATCACCTTCAGACTGCGCAATGACCTGCTCTTTGTAGGCAGCCGCTTCTGCTGTCACGCGGGCAGATTCACCTCTGGCCATGGGAATAATGCTGTTGGAATAAGCCTGAGCTTCATTGACAAAGCGTTCCTTGTCCTCACGTGCCTTAATGGCATCGTTGAAAGCATCCTGCACTTCATCAGGCGGCTGGGAACCCTGCAGATTAACGGTGGTCACTTCCAGCCCTGTTCCATACTGGTCCAGGATCTGTTGTGTCAATTCTCTTGTGCGTAAAGCAACTTCCGGGCGACCATCGACCAGTACAAAATCCATGATGTTTTTACCAACGGCTTCGCGCAGTGCGCTCTCAACAGCTTCCTGCAAAGACACGTCTGGACTACGAACATTGAATTGATAATCCACCGGATCTTTTATCCGATATTGAATAGCCAACGAGATATCAACAATATTTTCGTCCTTAGTCAGCATAGTGGTGCGATGAGGGTATTCCCTCACCTGATCAATATTGACCTTTTCTACACTTTGTATCGGCCTTGGAATATGCCAGCCCAGGCCTGGATTTTTAACGGTTTTGAATTTCCCAAATTGGAGAATCAAACCGCGCTCACCCGCGCCGACTATGAAGAATCCGGACGCAAGCCAGAATGCGAGTGCGACAATAGCCAGCAAAATAAATCCACCAGCACCCGGCGATTTACCATTTCCTTTGCCCTTTCCGCCGCCAAACTTACCCAGTCCACCGGTAAATTTCTTTAACAATTCATCAAGATCAGGGGGCCCCTGTTTACGTGGGCCGCCACTCCAAGGGTCTTTGTCGTCACCACCCGGTTGATTCCAAGGCATAGTTTTCTCCAGAATTCTCTATTCAGCCACTTTTGTGGCACACAAGCCATCTATTTTATGAAGCCTGCCGCCTAACCGCAACCTGTTCCGTATGAAATTTTTCCATTTCAGGATGTCGACTGCGGAGTTGCTCAAAGTGTTTTTGCAACATTTGGATTTCAAATTCCCAATTGCCGTCATTATCCTGCCGCTCATTCAATATTGCACCATGAGAGAATAATTCTGCACGCAGGTGGCCGGCTGAATAAGGTAGTTTCAGCCAACCGTGGACAAGTTTACTGTGAATCTGGTCGGCGATGGCCTGCTTCAAGAACTCGAGCCCGCTGCCTGTCCTGGCTGAAACCCAAACTCGACATTGTCCTGTTGAAGAATCCAGTTTCATTTTAGGTTTCTGGCCTTCGATGTCAATTTTGTTATACACCAGAATTTGTGGTGCTTTTGCACCTATCTCATTGAGCACTGCATTAACCTGATCAATATAAAGATCACGCTTTGGGTCGCTGGCATCAATGATGTGCAGCAATAAATCAGCTTCCTGTGTTTCCTGCAGCGTCGCCCGGAATGCAGCGACAAGGTCATGCGGTAACTGACGAATAAAACCAACTGTATCGACCAGTACGATGGACTGTTGATTGGGTAATTCAACCTTGCGCAAAGTAGGGTCCAATGTCGCGAACAACTGATCTGCCACATAGATATCTGCGCCGGTCAAGGCATTGAAAAGCGTCGACTTGCCTGCGTTGGTATAACCCACCAGAGAGACCGTAGGAACCTCAGCTTTTTTTCTGGACTGGCGTCCTTGTTCGCGCTGCTTGACGACTTTTCCCAGGCGTCGTTGTATTGATTTGATTCGCTCATTCAGCAAGCGGCGATCTGTTTCCAGTTGCTTCTCACCCGGCCCTCGTAAACCGATCCCACCTTTTTGACGCTCCAGGTGCGTCCACCCCCGAACCAGCCGGGCTGAAAGATATTTAAGCTGTGCCAGCTCTACCTGAAGCTTACCTTCATGGGAGCGTGCCCGCTGGGCGAATATATCGAGGATCAGTCCAGTACGATCCAGCACTCTGCGTTGAATTAAACGTTCAAGGTTTCTTTCCTGTGCAGGTGAAAGGGCATGATCAAATATGACAACATCGGCTTCAGACTCTCGAACGGCATCTGCGACTTCATCTGCTTTCCCGGTGCCGATAAAATATTTGGGGTCGGGGGCCCGCCTTGTTCCACAGACCAATGCAGCACTTTCAGTTCCTGTCGATGCAACCAGCTCCTGGAATTCTTCAATGTCACCCACACTGTGCTCACCATTGCTGGTCGTGGGTGGCATGTCGATATGAACGAGCACTGCCCGCTCACCGCGTTTCGGCCTTTCAAACATGAAAGACTGCGAATAAGCTGTGGCTATTCTTCGCCGGTATCAGGAGGAGAAAGTTTGACTGGCTTGGTTGGGACAATGGTGGAAATTGCATGTTTGTAAACCATTTGGTTGACGCTGTTTCGAAGCAGCACAACAAATTGGTCGAATGAGTCAACCTGGCCGGTTAATTTTATGCCATTAACCAGATAAATTGAGACCGGGACGCGTTCCTTTCTGAGTGCGTTAAGAAAGGGTTCTTGTAGGGTTTGCCCTTTTGCCATGTTAGTACCTGTTTTATTTATAGTTTATAAAAAATTCACTTTGGCTGGTGATCCAGTTTGACTATAGCACATCAATTGACTTTGTGATCAATTCCAGTGCAGAAACTATTTCATCTCGCGACAGCTTTTGAGGGTCAATAATCGTTAGCTCCTTATCTGAGCGCATCCAGGTTAATTGTCGCTTAGCCAATTGTCGAGTTGCGATAATCCCTTTTTCGACCATCTCTGAATAATTCAGTTCACCTTCAAGATATTGCCACGCCTGCCGATAACCAACACTACGCATGGAAGGTAAGCCAGGATGCATTGCTTCGTGTTTGTAGAACCTGCTAACTTCTTCAACAAATCCCTGCTCCAGCATTGAATGAAAACGTTGTGTAATACGCTCATGTAGCCAGCTCCGATTCTCTGGTATCAAGGCGAACTTGTAGGCATTGAAAGGCTGTGTTTGTTGAGCGTGTTTTGTTTGCAGTTTGGTTAGTGGTTCACCAGTTATGCGATAAACTTCTAACGCACGTTGCAGGCGCTGTGGATCATTTGGGTGAATCTTTTTCGCTGCCTCCGGATCGATTACTGCTAGTTCAGCGTGCATTGCTTCCCAGCCTTTTTTAGCCGCTTCTGCTTCGATTTCTGCACGAATAGTCGGGTCAGCTTTGGGCAATTCTGCTAGCCCATTTAGTAACGCATGAAAATACAACATTGTACCGCCAACCAATAAAGGGATATGCTCGCGTTCATGGATTTCCTTAATTAAGCGGATCGCATCCAGACGGAAACTGGCGACAGAATAGGATTCCGTCGGATCGCAGATGTCAATTAAATGGTGTGGCGCAATGGCTAACGTTTTAACATCAGGTTTGGCTGTGCCGATATTCATACCACGATAGACCATCGCAGAATCAACGCTGATAATTTCGTAGGGATTATTCTTGACGAGTGAAACTGCGATGTCGGTTTTACCCGTCGCAGTCGTGCCCATCAGACACACAATCGGCCGTTTATCTTCCACGCAAAAAAAGTTTGTCAAGCTGATCGATGCTCAGTTGTACCCAGGTTGGACGGCCGTGATTGCACTGTCCACTACGTTCGGTCCTTTCCATATCACGCAGCAAAGTATTCATTTCCGGTATGGTTAACAGGCGGTTAGCACGCACCGAACCATGACAGGCCATGCTGGATAATATTTCGTTCATGACCTCTTTGATTCTCGTACTTTCTCCGTGGGCAACGCAATCTGCTATCACATCTCTAACAAGCATTTCGGCATTGTCTTTTTTCAGAATGGCAGGTAAAGCGCGTAGGGTAATTTGTTCAGGACCACTGCGGTCAAGTTGCAGGCCGATTTCTTTTAATAAAGCCTGTTCCTGTTCGACGAGATCAGCTTCCTGAGTACTGACATTGAATTGCAACGGTACCAGTAAGGGCTGAACTTTTAGATCAGCAGTATCGTATCCTGTTTTTAGCCGTTCATAAGTGATGCGTTCATGTGCGGCGTGCATATCAACTAATACCAGTCCGGCTTCATTTTGCGCGAGAATATAAATGCCGTGCAACTGTGCAATTGCAAAACCAAGTGGGTGTGATTGTTCATCTTCCTGAGTCGAAGAAATACTGGCTGCTGCATCAGCCATTGCCGCATAGCCTGCTAACTGTTCGTTAACTGTTCCCATAGATGATGCATAGCGTTGTGTATACCCGGATGTTTGCAGTTTAATGCTGCCCTGTTCAAAAACCGGTTGCCTATTTTGATCAAGCTGTGGTTCAACCTGCTGTATTTGCTCACCGGGTCTGGTTGCTGCGATGACATGCTGTAATGTTCGGAAAATAAAATCGTGCACCAACCTTGTCTCGCGAAATCGAACTTCCGTTTTGGCCGGATGGGCATTCACATCGACCAGTTTCGGATCGAGCTCAAGATGCACAACATAAGCAGGTTGACGCCCGTGATAGAGCACATCCTGATAAGCCTGACGGACAGCATGAATCACCAGTTTGTCTCTGACGGAGCGGCCATTAACATAAAAATATTGCATATCGGCCTGGCTGCGAGAAAATGTCGGCAGTCCTATCCACCCCCATAAGCGTAGCCCGGCTCTGGACTCATCAAAAAATATTGACTGCTCAATAAATGCTTTGCCGCAAACATCTGCGACGCGCTGCGTCATGGCTTCTGTGGACTCCGCTGCTTGCAAGCGGAGGTTTTGCTTTTGATTGTGTCGCAGTTCAAACCCCGTATCAAAATGACTCAGTGCCAGGCGTCGAACTAGTTGTTCTATATGGCTGTATTCAGTGCGCTCGGTACGGAGAAATTTGCGTCGGGCCGGGACATTATAAAAAAGATCGGTGACGTCAATCGTGGTGCCATGCGGATGCGGGTGTGGTTGAAGAGCACCCTCATCCCCACCGTTAATTTCATAACGCCAACCAGAACCATTTTGATCGGCAGTTGAAGTCAGTTGCAAGCGTGAGACAGAAGCGATGCTGGGTAGCGCTTCTCCGCGAAACCCCAGGCTGCGCACTTGCTCCAGATCATCCAGTGTGGTGATTTTGCTGGTCGCATGACGCGATAAAGCCAGCTTGAGTTCATCCTTTGGAATACCTGTTCCATCATCCCGTACGCGTATTCGTTTGACACCGCCCTGCTCCAGATCCAGCCAGATTGTCCTGGCGCC
>DTYI01000138.1 GCA_012961935.1 Thiotrichales bacterium
ACCAGATTCTCAAGCACAATCTCAATGCCCGTGTGGCCTACTTGCATTCAGAGCGCCTCGCGGCTGACCGTACAGTCACCTGCTGAATGAGGCTTTGTTATCGTTTGTCTTGGTAAGCACCTGTTTTTTATGTTTCTGTTACTGCTTTTTGCTGGTTGCTCCGATACTGGAAACAGTTTTGATACCGGCTGGCTATCCACTCGCTCAGAAGCTGTCCAACAAGAAGAAGTGGACAGTGCCTGCACCTGCGGCAGAATATTTTGCCCGTTTGTGGCGTTCCTGTGATGTTGCTGAAATAGCTAGACAGTCTACCGGCTGCTATGACGAGTAAACATTAGGAACCTCTGAATCCTTATTCTTCTGGCAATCGCCAGATAAAGAAGAGCAAAACTCCCGCAATCAAAATCAACGAAATTTGTAACTCCGGTCTTTGGTGTAAGATTAAAATTGATAACAGAAAGGTCAGGATAATTAAAACAGAAGCTTTTCGTTTCGTAGTGCGTGAAACCGCCCGGCTCTCTTCCCAATGCTTCAGGATCGGGCCGACCCATCGGTTATTCAGCAGCATTTGGTGAAATTTTAGTGAGCTCCTGGCAAAGCAGGCTAAAGCCAGTATTAGAAACGGAGTTGTTGGCAGAAGCGGTAGTACAATACCCGCCATACCTGTCAGAACAAAACTCCACCCCAGAAGAATACAAAAATGCTTCTGCATGACAGCAACCGCAGGTGTAATTTTTGTGATAGATGATTTTATCAGAAACATTGTTCTCCAGTGGGGGCTTCTCATGCTGTTCTCAAAGACCTTTCTGGCCGCAGCTTTGGGAAAGCATTTTTTGAGCAATACACGCTTGATTGAGGACAATCAGCCTTTTCTTAAAATTCTCTCGCCAGCAATTCCACAACGGCATCCTTACCGTGCTTTTCATTCAGCAACTTTCTGATCGCATCCGGCCTGTATGGAAAAATCGTGACTACGGCTGTCTCAGGAATTGAAAAATGTGGGCCATAAATTTGAGGGCATTCAGAATTCCTTTCACATTCGCTACAACGAACCAGCAACGGTGTTTCCTGCTGCTCCAGCGCAATCAGATTGACGCAGGACGCTTTATTCCCCCAAAAAACAATGTCATTGCCATCCAGCGTCCTCGCTTTGATCCATTGGGTTTTTTTGTCACCCGAGAATTGCCGTTCACCTATTTGCGTAATAATTGATTTGGTCACCATCTCGCTATCTCCCATAGATTCAAGTGCAATTGACAAATATCAATTGTAATACAAATAATAACCGTTATCATTGCTATATCACATAACACTAATTAAGGGCGCGCGTATGAAGTATAAAAAAATCGTATTGTTGGCAGGGATAATGGCAACAACTAATCTGAACGCAGAAGAGACAACACAACTGGAGCCGGTCACGGTTATCTCCACAGCTACCCGCACGGAGCAACCAGTAGAAGGCGTCACCGCGTCAGTGATCGTCATTGAAGCGGATGATATTGAAAAAACGGGCGCACAGACGTTGAAGGACGTATTCAACAATACGCCCGGGCTGATTATTCAATACGGTACCTTCCCCGCCTCCAGCAGCGCATCCAAAAGCTCGGTCAGCATTCGTGGCGTGGGCGCCACAGGCACTTTATGGTTGCTCGATGGGCGGCGGCTCTCAGGTGAGGTCAAAAACCCCTACGACATGGACAGAATTCCGGCCTCGATGATCGAGCGCATCGAAATCGTCAAGGGTCCGATGTCTGCGCTTTATGGCGCGGATGCGGTGGGAGGTGTCATCAATATTATTACCAAGAAACCTGAGAAAGGCTTCCAGGGCAGTGTCAGCGTCCGCGCCGGAGCCAACACAGACGGCGATGCGGAACAATTGCACCTCAATGGCAATATTCGCGGTGGCAAGGGCAAGATTCGCTACAGCCTTTACGGTTCCATACAAAGCACCGAGCCTTATCCTGAAGTCGAGAATACCAACACGCGCGTGGGCGGAGGACAGCACAAACCCTCACAGGTTCCGCCTTCCCCCGGCTTCCTGAATCCGAACGGGCCCTCAGGTGGTCGGCCTTTTTATCTACAGGCCGATGGCTCGGTCAAACCCGCACCGCTTAACCCCGCTAACCTACCCACGGATATACAGGCGGTTCAGGCTGACTTTGACCGCTTCAGAGGCCAGGTTCAGGCTAACGTGAAGGACAGTTATCTGGTTGATGTCACCTACCGGGAGGAGTCGGATATCAACACCGTCGGTGGCCGACTGGAAGTCGATCTGCTGGAGTCGCTAACCACAGGTCTGGAGTTCAACTGGTTCGAAGAAGAGCGCGAAGGCATCTACCGCGCCGCCTTTCACCCGATGGGTTTTCTGCCACCCGTTGGGCACAAGACCAATCCGATTGTCGGCCACAACCCGGATGGCACGCCGATTTCCTTTTTTCAACAATTCGGCAAGTTAAAAGGGAAAATTCCGTCATGGGATGTCCCGGTGCGCTCACGCGATGAGAATGAACGGCTGGATATTTCAGCAGATGCAAAATGGGATGCGACTGAATGGCTACAGGTAAATGCCCGCGTTTACCGCTCCGATTATGAAAAACGCAACCAGACGACCATGTTTGAATTTGCTGATTTCGGCTACCCCAATGAAGAAAAATCCTCAGCCAGCGGCATGAACGCCAACGTAGAAATCACCGCGTTTGAATCATGGGCAACTTTGGCGGCTGGTGAAGCGCATCTTTTAACTTTTGGTGGTGAGGTACGGGACGAAAAAAGAGAGGCTACCGTATTTTCCCAGGGCCCGGGTTTCGATACCCGCAGCGTGAGTTATGCCGCACTCTACTTACAGGATGAATGGGATCTGAATTCCTTAAACCTGACGCTGGGCGGACGCTATGATCAGTACAAGCAGGATAGCTATATCGATGCCCTGGGAAACCAGCGAGACGAGACGGACGACAGCGAACCCACTTTCCGCATCGGCATGGTGAATAACTTTTCACCGGCTTTCAATCTTCGGTTAAATTTTGCTCAGGCCTACCGCATACCTGATATCCGGGAGCTATTTATTCAAAAACAGACACCGGCAGGTCTGCAGTTGGGTGCCCAGGCGATTTCTCCGGCACATAATAAACTTGCGCATGAACTTGAACCAGAAACAACCGATGCCTACGAGGTCGGATTCAGTGGTCGTGCAGATGCATTTAGCTACGAAGCGGTTGTCTTCCACAACCAGATAAAAAATCGTATCCAGCAGGTAACGGTTGATTTCAACGGAGACAATATCGACGATTATTTCACCTTTAACAATGTTTCAGAAGCTGAAACCACGGGGCTGGAACTAACCCTGGGTTACCAGTTTAACAAAGCGCTTGATCTAAATATTTTCTGGACTGAACTGGACACCGAAAACAAGGATACCGGGAAGGAGCTTGAGTTTAATCCTGAACGAACCATTGCAGCCAGCCTTGCCTGGGCAGCGACTGATCAGCTTAATCTGGGCGTTAACGCAACCTACACCGGCGAACAGTTTTATATCCAGAACGGGCAAGATAAAACGGCAGATGGTTACACACTGGTTAATCTTAATGGCAGCTATAGTTTTGGCAAAAATAACCGCTTTGAAATTTTCGGCGGCGCTGACAATATTTTTGACGAAAAAGTTGATACCCGCCTGGGTTCCAATGTCGGTACATTTATTTTTAGCGGACTTCGCGCCAATTTTTAATTAAGTAAAACCACACACAAGAGGAGATTAACGATGAAAAACTATAGCCATATCATCTTGACGATTGCACTTGTTTCCCTCAGCTTTACCGTAAGTGCTGACAGCGTCGGCAAGCCAGGTGAAAAAGCAAGCGATAAAAAACAAATGATGGCAATGATGAAACACGTCAGCCCCATGCCGAGCCTGATGCCGGTCGTTATTAAAAATACTGACTTGCTGGGTTTGAGTAAGGAACAAACCGAGGCGCTGGCGAAAGAACGCAAAGAAAGGCATGCCAGGGTGCATGCTCTGGCAAAAGAAATCATGGCCGAGGAAAGCAAGATTCTTCAGGCGGCGCTGGATGAAAAGCCTATAGAAGAAATCCATGTAATGTCTCTAGTGGTCATGGATAAACGCCTGGCCATTATTAATGCCAAGGCTGGTTGCCGTGACATCGTCCGCAAAACATTGAACGACGAACAATGGAAAGAACTGGTATCGCTTTATAAACAAAGTCACGAATAATCGACAATCAACTTATTTCAGCCCCACTTTACCGGGCGTTACAATTCTGGAGAACAAAATGTTAAGCCAAAAAGTCACTGAACATCTGAATGAACAGATTAACCGAGAATTTTATTCCTCAAATTTATACCTGCAAATGAGCGCCTGGTGCACTTTTAGGGGTCTGGATGGGTGTGCCGCATTTCTGCAGGCACACGCTGCAGAGGAAATGGATCATATGCAGAGATTATTTAAATATGTCAACGAAACCGGATCAAAAGCTGTACTGGGTCAGATCGATGCGCCACCGACTGATTTTGAATCAGTGAATGATATTTTTCAAAAAACCTATGAACATGAATGCTTTATTACAAAAAGCATTAACAGCCTGGTGCATGTTGCGATGGCAGAGGAGGACTATTCTACATTTAATTTCCTGCAGTGGTATGTGGCCGAGCAACATGAAGAGGAGAGGTTGTTCAAATCTATCCTCGACAAAATTGAAATCATCGGCACGGAAGGACGCGGGCTGTATCATTTCGATCGTGAGATGGGAAATCTTGACGGCAGTTCTATCGAGGGATAAATAATGAAATTATCCTTGAAATATTTAATCTTCAGTTCGCTATTTTTTATCGTCGGAGTTTCGCCGGTTCAGGCGCAGGAAAAAATCGACAAGCTGATTTTGTCCGGCCCCTTTGCCGCCGTCTCAAACCCGCTGATCCATATGGTGGAATCCGGCGCGCTTAATGATATGGCGAAAGAAGTAGAATTTGTCACCTGGGCCAACCCTGATCAACTCAGGGCGTCGGTGCTTGGCAATAAAGCGGATTTTATCGCCATGCCCAGTAATGTAGCGGCAAACCTGTACAACCGGGGCGTTAAATTGAAATTGCTGAATATTTCAGTCTGGGGCGTTTTGTGGATGGTCTCCCGCGAAGATGGATTACAAACCCTCGCGGATTTCAAAGGCAAGGAAATAGCCATGCCGTTTCGCGCCGATATGCCGGATATCGTTTTTTCACAACTCGCAAAAAAACAGGGCCTGGATCCGAAAAAGGATTTTAATTTGCGCTACGTTAGCAATCCGTTGGATGCGATGCAGTTATTGATCATGCGTCGTGTTGATCATGCCTTACTGGCAGAGCCCGCCATTTCGATGGCACTGCGAAAAACAAAATCTTTCCCGGTCAAAATCATTGCACCTGACTTGTACCGAAGCGTGGATTTGCAGCAAGAATGGGGTCGCTTGTTTGAACGAGAATCTCAAATACCCCAAGCCGGCATGGTGGCACTGGAAAAGACATTGAAAAACCCTGCCCTAATAAAACGCGTTAACGAAGAATACGCTAGATCACTTCAATGGTGTCTGGACAACCCGGAAAAGGCAGGTGAAATGGTCGCTAAATATATTGATCTGTTGACACCAGAAGCGGTTACCGACTCTCTCGGGGTCACTATTTTCAAAAGCGTCAAAGCGAGTGAAGCGAAACCAGAACTTGAGTTCTTTTTTAAGCAGATGATGGAAGAAACACCAGCTCTGGTGGGTGGAAAATTACCAGATGATGCATTTTATTTCGAGGGGAGTTAACCCAGGTATGCATACAAAAAGTTCGGGAGTTATTAACTCCTGATCAATGCACAATATTGCCTGGTTACGCTGGTAAACTCGAATGCATACACTCGTTCTCTACGCCGTTGTTTTGTTCACAACCGCGCTGGTATTTTATACCGTCGGTGTCTGGAGCGAACGCTTCGCCAGAAGGCTGAAAGCATGGCATGTTGTGGCTTTTTCTCTGGGTGTTATCACTGATGCACTGGGCACCTGGTTGATGTTTAAAAACCTCGGCTATATTAAATTCACTCCACATACGATTTCCGGGTTTATTGGGTTTTTTCTTATGGTTTTTCACTTCCTGTGGGCCACAAAAGTTATCACTACGAACGATGAAAAAAGAATTACAAACTTCCATCGGTTCAGCGTGTTTGTCTGGAGCATCTGGATGGTTTCCTGTTTTTCCGGTTTGATACTCGGCATTCAGAGGCTGGCATAAATTGAAACTGCTACGAGACCTGCCTGCCTATCTCTGGAGCGGCTGGGGGGCGATTTCAAGCTTGTTGTTATTAATGGCGGTTTGGGAGTGGGGTAACCAGATCTATGGTGATCTGGTGCTGCCCACGCCGCTGGCAGCATTCCAGACATTGGGGCAGTTGTTTGCTTCTGGCGAGGCATGGACGCAACTACTTATCACGGGCCGGCGCGCCTTCGCGGGATTTTTGTTCTCGGTTGCAGTGGGTAGTACGCTGGGCATTGCCGCCGGACTTTCGATGACCGCTTCTATGATGTCGCGACCGATTGTCACTGTGCTGGTCGGCATGCCGCCGATTGCCTGGATTGTACTGGCACTGCTGTGGTTTGGCGCTACCGATATGGCGCCGATTTTTACCGTCTTTATCGCCTGTTTCCCCATCGTTTTTGTCGGTGCAATGCAAGGCACGAGAACGCTGGATAACCAATTAAAAGATATGGCCAACGTCTTTAAGCTGCCTAAGTGGATGGCCTTTATTGATGTCTATTTACCGCATATTTTTTCATATATATTTCCGGCCTGGATCAGTGCACTGGGCATGTCATGGAAAATCGTGGTGATGGCGGAGCTGCTTGCCACGAGTGATGGCGTTGGTGCAGCTTTGGCGGTCAGCCGTTCACATCTGGATACTGCGGCCACCATGGCCTGGATTGTTTCCGTGGTGGCGTTATTGCTAATGGTTGAATATCTGCTGCTGGAACCCATTAAACGCGAGATCGAAAAATGGCGGGAGACAGGGAGTGATTAAGAACACTGCAAAACAGAAATCGCTGGAAGTCAGCCAGGTTTCGCACACCTTCGGCCTTGACGATGTACTGGAAGATATTAGTCTGAGTATTCATGCCGGGCAGATTATTGCATTGGTTGGCCCTTCCGGTTGTGGCAAGACAACATTGCTGCGTCTTTGCGCTGGTATAACGGATCTAGTCGAAGGAAAAATAAGCAACAGCTTTGATTCCACCAGCTTTATGTTTCAGCAGCCACGACTGCTGCCATGGAAAAATACGTTGGATAACATTGCAATCAGCTTAAAAGCGAGGCGAGTTGCAAGGCAGCAGCGAGAAGCGCTCGCCCGTAAGCTTGGGCTGCGTATGGGGCTGGTAGAAGAGGATTTCAAAAAATTCCCGCACGAACTCAGCGGCGGTATGCAGCAGCGCGCTGCGCTGGCCAGAGCGTTGGTTTTGGAACCCGATCTGCTCTTGCTGGATGAACCTTTTTCTGCACTGGATGTTGGTTTGAAAAGCGAGCTCTACGGTCTGCTGGTCGAACAATTGGTTCACCGGCGGGCAGCGGTGCTGATGATTACACATGACCTGATGGAAGCCACCCGGCTTTCCGATGTCATCCTGTTAATGGAGGCAGATCCCGGACGAATTGTGCAACGCTATCCGCTGGATAAACCCTTGCCAGAGCGTGATGATAACTGGGTATATCAAACAACAGCAAAGTTGATGCAGACGCCGGAAGTACAAGAAAGCTTCGGGCTAGTTTGAGATAAACAAGATACAACATCTTAGAGTGATTATTAACCCGGCAAGGGTTTACATCATGTTCAGCCCCAACCATTATCATA
>DTYI01000139.1 GCA_012961935.1 Thiotrichales bacterium
AAGGATGCTGTTGTCAGCATCCCGTTTTAAATCTGGCAGGCATCCGGTCGTATCCGAGTCCGCTACCAATAAGTTGGTAGGCGCGATTGGATTCGAACCCTGGGAGGGGATAAACCCTCGCTGGTTTTCAAGACCAGTACATTCAACCGCTCTGTCACCTCTCCTGATTCTGGAAATCCAGCCAATTTCCATGGGTGGAGTATGGCCATCCACGCCAAGGATCGCTGAATTAACAGGAGGCGTATCATACCCGATGCTGTGGTGTGTTTTCTACTGGGAATCTGAAAAATCATCAGGTAAAGTATGGTCGTTGTAATATTTTTTAATGGAGAACCCATGAGTCAACCTGAAATTATGCTGCCACGCGAACAATCGCGGACGCTGGCTACCAACAAACTGATCAAGAATACTTACTTGCTGCTGGCCATGACGCTGGCTGTCAGCGCGGGTACTGCTCTGTTCGCTATGAAGACGAATGCGCCGCTGGTGCCCTGGTGGGCGATGATGATTTTCTTCATCGGCATGCCTTTTGTCATCAATGCGTTCCGCAATAGTTCATGGAGCATTCTGCTGACCTTTATATTCACGGGTGTAATGGGTTATTTCCTCGGCCCGATCCTGAATTTTTATCTCAACATGCCTAACGGTAGCGAGATTGTCGCAACGGCCACTGGCTTGACTGCTGCCATTTTTGTTGGGCTGTCTTTCTATGCCCTCTCGACAAAGAAAGATTTCAGTTTTATGAGCGGGTTTATCATTGTCGGGTTGATTGTGGTGCTGGTCGCCATTGTGGCAAATCTGTTTCTGGCCATTCCCCTGCTCTCGCTGGTTATTTCTGCAGCAGCCGTTCTGCTGATGTCGGCCATGATTTTGTTTGAAACCAGTCAGTTGGTTCATGGCGGTGAAGACACGAATTATGTGATGATGACGGTTTCAATTTATTCCAGTATTTATGTGCTGTTCTCACATCTGCTGAACCTGGTGAGTGCATTTAGCGGCGAATAACGACTGACTCGGTTCATAAAAAACGCGGCCTTTGTGCCGCGTTTTTTTATGGTAATTTTTAACCCGCTACAACAATTTCGGCATTACTGCTTCAAGCAATTTTGCTGCAGAGACAATGCCATTTTTCAGATGGGCCTCGATCATTTCCACAGTAATTTCCCCATCACCGCGCCCGGCTGCTCGGTTGGCGACAATTGCACAGGCTGCGTAACTCAGGCCTTTTTCTTTTGCCAATGCCGCCTCAGGCATGCCGGTCATGCCGACGATGCTACAGCCGTCTTTTTCCAGCTTGTCAATTTCTGCTGCTGTTTCCAGCCTCGGACCCTGCGTGGCGGCATAAACGGCTTTTGATACAATTTTTACGCCTGCTTTTTCTGCAGCCTTGATCAGCGCCTCGCGTGTCTGCGCACAATAAGGTTCCGTGAAATCAATATGCGTGACACCGCTTGAGTTTTCTCCTTCAAAAAAAGTATGGTCACGACCGTGGGTGTAATCGATAATCTGATGCGGAATGACGATGGTCTCTGGCTGCATTTCCTCTGTGATACCGCCGACTGCATTAAACGCAATCACTCGTTCAACGCCCAGGTCCTGCATCGCCCAGATGTTGGCGCGATAGTTCACTTTGTGCGGCGGGAGGTGATGGCTGTAGCCGTGCCGTGCGAGAAAAATAATTTCGTGTCCAAACAGCTGACCCCAGGTAAAAAAACCGGAAGGCTCGCCATAAGGTGTGTGCACAACCTGACGTTTAATAATTTCAAGCTGACGAATTTTTGTCAGTCCGGTGCCACCGATAATGCCGATTCGGCTCATGTTTTTTTCTCCTCGGGTAATGCGTAAATACCGTTTGCATTACGCCATTGATGTTCATAATCCATACCGAATCCAAACACATAACGGTCATCAACTTCCAGGCCGACAAAATCCGGGATCATGGTTACTTTGGGTCGGGGGTGATTTTTAATTAACAGCACAGCCGAATAAACCTCAGCCGCGCCCTCTGCAAGACAATAATCACGAATAGCCTGTAACGTGTTGCCCTGATCAAATATATCATCGAGCAATAAAATAACGCGGCCATTAAGTGATTCATGCGGCGGTGCCAGCCAGTTTAATTCATCGCCCTGTTGTTTACCGCAATAGCGCGTGGCGTGAATATAATCTTGCTGTAAAGGAAATGCTAAACGTGTGAGCAGGTGACCTGAAAATATTAACCCACCATGCAGTACGCAAAGTACAAGTGGATTTTTATCGGCCAGCTTGTTGGTAATTTCTGCGGCTATTTTATCCAGCGCTGCATCAATGCTTTTTCGATCATACAGACACTCGGCCTGGCGAATAAAATCATCTGCTGGCATGTAGTTAATCAGTTAACATAGCGTTTTAATTTAAGGAACCTCTGATTAATTCTGGATGAAGCAGGTTGTGTTCAAAAAATCCTCTTATTGTTGAGGAGGCAAAACCTGATGATTATTGGGGTTTCAAGGTTAGGAAAATTAGACTTAATGATTTACTCAAAATAGAAAATATAATCATAACTTCAAAAATGTGTCATGTAGTATCTCTCG
>DTYI01000140.1 GCA_012961935.1 Thiotrichales bacterium
CCTTCCTTTGGCACAAGGATGTGCCGCCAAAATCAATTGCGATAAGCGATTGATTTTGTGCAAAAGACGAAAATCGCACTTTTCGTTTTTTGCGCTCTGATAATTCAGGGATGAATTATTCAGAGCTTTCATAAATTATAGATCGTGGAGACAGACATTTCTTTAATCGCCAATTGTCTTGCCAATGCCGATAGTTTATATGGGCACATGCGAGCACGATCACAATAGGTTAATATACCGCTTTATTATAAACACCAAAGGCAAAACAACATGATTCTTGACCGTGTCTCATCTGGAGAAAACCCACCCAGCGAAGTAAATGTCATCATCGAAATTCCGGCATTGTCTGACCCGGTTAAATACGAGGTCGATAAAGACACCGGCGCGATGTTTGTTGACCGCTTCATGGGGACAGCCATGCACTACCCCTGTAATTATGGCTACATCCCGCACACACTTTCACCTGATGGCGACCCCTGTGATGTGCTGGTTGTAACGCCGGTACCTTTGATTCCGGGTTCGGTGGTGCAATGTCGTCCGGTTGGCGTGCTGAAAATGACTGATGAATCTGGCGACGATGCAAAAGTGCTCGCGCTGCCCATCGACAAGCTTTGCAAAAGTTATCGCAATATTTCCAACCACCGTGATTTGCCGCCTGATCTGCTCGGCAAGATTTCGCATTTCTTTGAACATTACAAAGACCTCGACGAAGGCAAGTGGGTACGCGTCGAAGGCTGGGGTGATATTGATCAGGCCAAGCAGGAAATCATGGACAGTCTAAAAATGTTTGCCGAGGCGCCGGAGAAACCGAACTTTTAACGGGCCTGGTTTTTGTTAAAAAAAATGGCTGCACATGCCCAGGAAGACGGTAGTGCTATCGCTGGTCACCGGCAGAATAATTCAGCGACTAAACAAATAAATTATGCCGACTGTTACTCCGCCAATGGCCAGCGTGCGCAGACCTGTCCACAGCCAGAATTCCTGACTGAGCCTGCCTAACATAACCCCCAGTAAAAAGATTAAAAATAAGGCAATAAAGATTGCGAGCAGAAAAGGCGAAAAAGATAATTGAATACCCAGCTTTGCAAGCCAGAGAGGGGTAATGATAATGAGTGAAATAATCAAAGGCGACAGGCCATTCACCAACGCCACCATGACAGGGACAACCGTGGTTGCCCTGGCATGATCGGACTCGCTGAGATCCGCAAGCAAGGCGGCTTCAAGCTTGTTTAATTCTCTTTTACGTTCGGCTGTTTCACTGAGATAGGCGCTACTCAATCCACTCATACATAAGGCAATAGCTGCTCCAAGGCAGGCAGTAATTGCAACAGGTATAGCAATATTATCACTCAGAGAAAAACCTACCATTAATCCCAACATGGTCAGTGCACCATCAAAACCATTGGTGACAAAATAGCGCCTTGCAATGCTGTTTGCCCGTTTAACATGCAGGAATATACGGCCAACCGCATCCCACCGCATTATTCACCCATTTTATTTTTTGCACCCACAACTTCAACCTCATCGATGCTGTGCACAGAAGCCCCTAGTTCCTTAATGCGTTCCGCAATCAGATCATAATCAATATTCTCGCCCTCAATCAGCACAATAATACTTTCCGTTTTTTCGTCAACTTCTTCAACAGCAACATTGATGGCGAGGCCATCCCCCAGATCAGCCAGCGCGGTAGCAAATTCAAGTGCATTCGGTTGGTGCGGCTTAAGTACATCAAGCACAAGTTTTTTTATTTGAGTCATGCCAGGAAACCTATGTGTTATTTATTTAATATAGTAGTCATTCAACCAGGTTTTTTAAAAAAGTAAAAAGCCGACAAAATAGATTTCATGAATTAAGCCCCCCATTTCATTTGCCCGCGCCCCTGCTGTTCCTGCAGGGCAGCCTGAATCCTGATCAACTCCATGATGTTGTCGAGATTGACAATACCTACCAGCCAGTCACCTTTGGTCACGGCGAGCAATCGACAATGACAACTCTGCAAACGCTCCATTACCTTTTCAACAGGTTCGTCAACATCAGCGCTTTGAACCTCCCTTTGCATCCAGTCACCAACACGGGCCTGCTCTCCCCGCGCCTGCAATCCTTTCAATAATTCAGCCTGACCCAGCACCCCGACCATAACGTCATCTACCAGCACTGGGAAATCTGTCTGGCTACCCGCCATGGTCAGTTCAATTGCGCGAGAAAGAGGATCATCAGGCGACAAAATTTTATAATCGGTCAGCATGGCGCTACCGACTGTTGCATCAGACAGGGTGGATTTAATTTGTTCCATGCCTGCCTCAGCCGCAGCCCCGATCCATACAAACAGGGCGATGAACATCAAAAATGGGTTGTAGAGCAGACCGATAAAACCCAGCCACAAAGCTAGACCCTGGCCTATTTTGGCGGCAGCCTGGGTCGCACGAATACGATCCATACGCATAGCCAGCGCTGCCCGCAACACCCGCCCGCCATCCATGGGGAAGGCCGGCAACAAGTTAAACACAGCAAGCACCACATTGATTATCATCAGCCGTTCCAGAAACGGCCCGCCAGTAAGACTGATCTGATCCGCCGGCACCGGTGCGTTGCTCACAGTGAGCCACAGCCAAAGACCCAGCGCAATCACCATGTTGACCGCCGGGCCTGCCAGTGCCACAACGATTTCCTGCTTTGGATCTTTGGGCATGCCCTCCAGAGCAGCGACACCGCCAATGGGTAACAAGGTAATATGTCGTGTGCGGATGCCGTAGCGCCGTGCTGTCAGTGCATGGCCGAACTCATGCAGCACCACACAGGTAAACAGCGCCAGGATGAAACCAACACCGCTTATAACAGCGGCCAAGGTGCCCTCCACCTGCCAGTAGCTCAAAGCAATCCATGCAATGAGAATAAAAAAAGTGGCATGGACATAGACATCGATGCCGGCGATACGAGTCAGTTTCCAGGACCATTTCATATATTACTTACTCCAGTTTTCGTAATGAGCGCCCAGTCCTTGATGGTGATGAACCTGCATAATATCAATTCCCTCAGCGCACCCATGAACCATACATAAAACAATGCATCCCGATCAGTCTTACTCAGCACGTACAATGCGGCGCCACAACTGCTGAAATACCTTGCGCAATTCTTCCAGCAGCAGCACGGTCGAAGCAACAAGAATCGCCAGCACCCAGTCTACTGCTGAAAGCGTAACAGTATTGAAAACACCTTGCGCCAGCGGCCAGTGAACCGCCAGAATCTGCAGGCCGACGACACCAGCCAGCGCCAGCCACAGAATTCTGTTACGAAAGAAACTTGGGTTGAAGGTTGTACCCGTATCGGCGCGCGCATTAAAGGTGTTGAAAACCTGGAACAATACGAATGTGGTAAAGGCCAGCGTCAGTGCCTGTTGTTCGGTTCGGTTTTGCAGACCCCACAGCAGGATGCCCAGCGTGCCCACCGCCATGGTCGTCCCGTAAGCTGCAAGGTTAGCGAATCGGCGCAGGGTGAGGATGCGTTCATCCGTGGAGCGTGGAGGCGCATCCATCACACCTGGTCGCACCGGATCGACCCCCAACGCCATGGCAGGTGGCCCATCCATGATGATATTCACCCACAGCAACTGTATCGGACTAAAGGGTAAGGGTAGCCCCAGAAAGGGCGCCGTGAAAACCGTCAGTATCGCGCCAATGTTGGTGGATAGCTGGAAGCGAACGAACTTGACGATGTTGTCGTAGATGGTGCGGCCTTCCTCCACCGCGTGCACAATGGTGGCGAAATTGTCGTCGGTGAGCACCATGGTGGCGGCTTCTTTGGTCACATCGGTACCGGTGATGCCCATGGCGACGCCGATATCTGCATTTTTCAGCGCTGGCGCATCGTTAACACCATCGCCGGTCATGGCCACCACATGATCACGCGCCTTGAGGGCATGGACAATGCGCACCTTCTGTTCCGGCGTGGCACGAGCGAAGACGCCAATGTCATCGATGCGTTCTGCCAACTGGGCATCATCCAGCGCATCCAGATCTGCGCTGGCAAGCACCTCGTCATTGATCCCCAGTTCAGCCGCAATGGCAGCAGCCGTGACTTTCTGGTCACCGGTAATCATCTTCACTGCAATTCCGGCCTGGTGACAAAGGCCGATTGCATCACGCGCTTCTGCCCGTGGCGGATCCATCAACCCCACCAGCCCGTCCAGTCGCAAGCCGTCCAGATAGCGAAAAAGATCACCGGCCGGGTCAAAGTCCTGGGTCGAAAAGGTACAACTGGCTGCCGCGAGTACCCGCAAACCTTCCTCTGCAAGCCTTTCATTTTCCGCCAGCAAGCGGGCCTTCAATTTGTCATCAAGAGGCTGCTCACCCTCAGGCCCCAACCAGCTTGTGCATTGTTCAATCAGGACATCCGGCGCGCCTTTGACAAACACCCGCACCTGCCCTTCCTGCAGATGAAAGCTGACCATGTACTTGTGCGCCGCATCAAACGGAATCTCAGCGATCCGGGGCAACTTTTCCCGCAATGCTCCAGGATCCAGTCCACCCTTGACAGCCAGCACCAATAAAGCACCTTCCATGGGATCGCCAATGACCTTTCCGGTTCGCAGATGGGCATCATTGCACAGCGCAAAAGCGAGCAGTGCAGGCTGAATATCGGATAGATCGGCCTCACCATCAGGGTTAATCTGACCGCTGGTTTCATAGCCTTCACCTTCCACCGCAAACCTGTGGTCACGAGTATAAAGCGCGCGCGCAGTCATCTGGTTGACCGTAAGCGTGCCAGTTTTATCAGAGCAAATCACAGAGGTGCAACCCAGGGTTTCGACGGCTGCCAGCCGCTTGACGATGGCCTGGTGTTTCGCCATGCGGTGCAGGCCCAGCGCAAGGGTGACAGTAACCACTGCAGGCAGTCCTTCTGGGATAGCCGCGACGGCCAGCGCGATGGCGGTCATCACCATATTGACCCAGGGCTCGCCACGTAGCAGACCGCCGATGAGCATGATCACCACGACCACACCCGCGATGGCGGCAAGCCGCTTGCCCAGACCATCAAGCTGAATCTGTAATGGTGTCGGCGCCTCTTCGGCCTCGGCTAGCATGCCTGCCAGACGACCCATTTCGGTTTGCATGCCGGTGGCGGTCACCAGCATCTCGGCGCGACCGCGGGTCACGGTGGTGTTCATGTAGAGCATGTTGTCCCGCTCGGCCAGTGGCGCATGCTCATTCTTCAGGGCATCAGCGTGTTTACCCACGGTGTGCGATTCACCCGTAAGGGAGGACTCATCCACCTCGAAATTATGCGCGGCGATCACGCGACCGTCAGCGGGCACCCGGTCGCCTGCATCCAGCAGCATGATATCGCCGGGCACCAGTTGTTCAGCAGGCATCATTCTGGTTTTACTATCCCGGCGTACCTCCGCCTCGGGTGCGAGCATCTTCTTTAACGCCGCCAGTGACTGCTCGGCACGGTACTCCTGATAGAAGCCCAGCAGGGCATTGATCACGACGACGAACAGAATCACCACGGCGTCCTTGATATCACCGATGGCACCAGCCAGCACGGCGGCACCGATCAGCACCAGAATCAGAAAACCTTTGAACTGATCCAGCAGCAACAACCAGGGGCTTCTCGGTGGTTTTTCCGCCAGCCTGTTGGGACCGTGTTCGCGCAGACGGTCTCCAGCCTCCGCTTCGCTCAGACCGGTGATGGCATCCGTATCAAGTCGATCTGCG
>DTYI01000141.1 GCA_012961935.1 Thiotrichales bacterium
AAATTAACCGTTTTAATTTTAGCGTTATTTTCCAGAGCAAGTTTGATCCGTTTCTGGAAATGACGCCACAGGCCATCTGTTAAACGATTCATTTCATGGATGTCTCGCTGCAGAAATACTGTCAGTAAAGGGTTTCCTTTGCTGCCATTAAAATCAGGCATCCAGCGATTTCTGTCGCCGGAAAATAGAGTTACTTCCACGCCTCTGTTTTCAACAGATTTTGCCGGTTTATACTTTAATTTAATATCATCCTCGAAGCCGGATTCAGCAGTTCCTGATTTGACAAAGCGATAATTCAGGCTGATGGGTTTTGTAATATTTCCGAGATGATCCTGGGTAAATAGTAGATTATTGGCTTCGGAAAATTCTTCGTTTTCAGATGCTTGTAATGTCATCCAGATACCAGATAAAAAAACGATCAGTATCAATTGAAGAGGATAGAGAATTGAGCGCATATTGAACCTCATGGATATGTTTATGGGAATTTTTCCGATACCGGCTATTCTATACTTAGCTGAAAAATACCCATAAAGGAAAAATTCCTGTTCATGAATAAAAAATTATCTGACAACCAACTGGAAGATTGGCTCTCCTGTGCCTCTGCTTTGGAGGCGGCCGTAAAAACTGCAATTATTGGCCAGGACAAAGCAATACGTTTAATCACAACGGCTTTGTTTGCTCGCGGACATGTCTTGCTTGAAGGGGGTGTGGGTGTTGGTAAAACCACGTTGTTACGCGCGGTAGCAAAATCTGTGGGTGGTGCTTATTCGCGGATTGAGGGAACCATCGATCTGCTACCCAATGATCTTGTTTACTATACCTATCTTGATGAAGAGGGTAAGCCTCGGGTTGATCCGGGCCCCCTGTTGCAACAAGGTGAAGAGTTAGCTGTTTTCTTCTTTAACGAAATAAATCGTGCCCGCCCGCAAGTGCATTCACTTTTACTCAGGGTCATGGCAGAACACAGCATTAGTGCGTTTAATCGTGATTTTCATTTTCCGCACTTACAGGTATTTGCGGATCGAAATGATCTGGAAAAAGAAGAAACGTTTGAATTACCTGCGGCTGCACGCGACCGATTCTTGATGGAGGTAAAAATTCAGGCTCCGACAGATAGTGAATTGCAGAAACAGCTGATGACTGACCCACGATTCCATCAGGTAGACACATTACTTGAGAACGTAACAACTGCTGTATTGCCTTTTGATCAACTCAATGATTTTGGAAAAAACATTCAGCAATCCATACGGACCAGTGACACTTTGCAGAATTATGTATTAACACTTTGTCAGGCAACGCAGAAACCACAGGATTTTGGTGTCAATATTTCCGATACTGATCCCGCCAGGCTGGTGAAAGCAGGCGTGAGCCCTCGGGGCATGAGTATGTTATTGCGCACCGCGCGTGTCGCGGCGTGGCTGGCAGGACGCGATATGGTTGTGCCAGAAGATATACACAGTATTTTTTATCCCACCCTGGCGCATCGTGTTTTCCTTAACCCAGGCTACGAACTTCAGCGTGAGGCATTTATTCCAGAATTGATGAAACAAATACTCAACCAGATTGCAGCACCTTAAATTTGTATGTCAACTGACATCTTTCACTATCGTTTGCCTGAGCGCATCCGCAGCGTGTATGTTGGAGCGCACAAAGGGCGACAGCAGGGTATGGGTATGGAGTTTCAGACTCATGCTCAGTTATGGCGGTTGCCTGAGCCTGAACGAATAGATATACGAGCCAGTCTTTGTAACCCATGGCAGGAATTGATGGTACGGGTTTATCGACAGAACGCCTCGATACCGGTTGTGGCAGTGGCCGACTTATCGGCCTCGCTTGGGGACGGGGCTAAGCTGGAATGGGTAGCAAAATTTACGCGTGCACTGGGGCATTCTGTTGCTAAAACAGGCGACCGTTTTGGTTTTATCGGCTGTGATGAAAATATTCTCCCGGATTTTTTCCGTCCGCCGATCAAAACAAATGGTGCTGCATTAGCGGTCAGTCGACGCTTGAAAAAATATATACCATCCGGTCAAAATTCACAGGCACTGCTGCAGGTAAATGCTCATTTACCCCGCTCGAGTTTGATCTTTTTGCTGTCTGATTTTTATTTTAATCACGACTTGCTGGACAAGGTGCTGGCCAGTTTGGCGCGTCATTATGTTGTGCCAGTTGTTTTGTCTGAGTTTCAGGATCTGTTTATCACCAGACGTTATGGGGCAGGTTATTTAAAAGACGCAGAAACCGGACAATTGCGTTTTGTGATCTGGAGACCCGCGTTAAGACGTCAACTCGAACTGCGTAAAAAACGGCATTTGCAACAGGTAATGGCGACATGTTTGCAGCATGGTGTGAAACCGCTGATTATTAACAAACAATTCAGCGCGGGACAGCTGACAGAATATTTTTTCCCTCCTGGTTAACTGATATGAAAACACGGGGAGTGATTGCGGTCATTATCAGTTTTACAGGCTTAATACTTATGTCTGCGAGTGAAGCTGCTATCAGGCAAAAACAGGATATTTTATCCCGAGATTTTGGTTATGTAATTGGTGATATTGTTAAACGGAAAATAATCCTCGAGATTGAGCATCCCCATACAATGAGTCAGGAGCAAATCCCCAAACCCGGGCGAATCAATCGATGGCTGGAGTTAAGAAGAAGCGATGTACAAATTAAAAGCCATAAAGAATTTAGTCGCTATCAAATAGAACTTGAATACCAGATATTTAACAGCGAACCGGGTCATACAGAAATTTTTCTGCCGGGCTTCGATTTATATATCACGACCAGTGAACGGACCTTGCCCGCAGTGTTTCACGATCGACCGATCCGGGTCATGTCGATAACAGAGGATGACCCTTCACGTTCACTGGAGTTTCTGGATTTACAGCCGCCGATTTCGCCACAACCGGTTTCGGAATTCTCTGGCTGGATAAAGCTAGGTTTTGCAGTTCTGGGCATTTGTCTTTCCCTGTTTCTGGTCGTATATGTTTATACCGTTTTTCCCTGGATAGAAAGACTGAATGGTCCTTTCGCTCAAGCCGCCAGAAAGATACGCAGCCTTCGGAAATCGGCTGATATGAAAGATGCTTCTCACAAGGCGTTAAAACATATTCACACAGCTTTTAACCAGACCTACGGTAAAGTGTTATTGCATGATGACCTGGAGATGTTTTTTCAGAAGCAACCAGCATTCAAAAAACTGCAGCAGGAATTAACCAGCCTGTTTGTCTACTCGCGCGCCCTCTTTTTTGACGAACCAGAAACTTCCGAAAGGACAGTGAGTGAACTACTGGATATCTGCCGACAGTGCAGGGATGTCGAAAGAGGATTATTGTGAACCTGGGTTTTACCTATCCCTGGGTATTGATGTTTTTGCCTTTGGCTGTGCTGCCCTGGCTCAATTGGGGAAAGGATGCAATTAAAATCCCAAGCCTGTGGTTGATGCAGGATGAAATAATTTCTCACTGGTTTGAGAAAATGTTGCAACTGGTTATTTCATTATTAATAGTGACACTAGTGCTTGCAATCGCAACACCTTTTCGACCCCAGCAAACGATTGAACGCACAGGGCAGGGGGCTGAAATTATTTTACTCCTTGATCGCAGCCGGAGTATGGATCAGCCTTTTGTTAGCATGAGAAATAAAAAAATGCCCGTATTGGCCATGCCCAAATCACTTTCAAAAGGGACTGTTGCAAGAAACCTGCTATCTGAATTTGTTGTCGCCAGGAAAAATGACCGCTTTGGTATGGTGGTATTCAGTACGCGGCCAATTCAGGTTCTGTCTTTGACAGATAAGCAGGAAACGGTGCTGGCAGCAATTGATGCAGGTAACGTTGGACGTGGTCTGGCTGAAACCGATATTACCTCTGGCGTAATAGAGGCGTTACGTTTTTTTGATGGTAAGGACTATCGAGGTTCGCGTATTGTGGTGTTGATTTCTGATGGTGCCAGTGAACTCCGGGTAGCCGATAAAGCAAAACTAATTGATGCGCTAAAGCGGTTGCGGGTCTCATTTTACTGGATATATATTCGTTCGCGTTATGCAGTTGATTTATTCGAAACCGTTGCGGATATGAAATATGCACCGCAGCAAGAATGGCATCGTTTTTTTGCAAATGCAGAAATTCCCTACCGGGTTTACACGGCTGAAGACCCTAAAGATTTGCAGGCCGCCATTGCAGACATAAACCGCTTACAAAATTTACCGATTCTGTATCAGGATGTTATTCCACGACAGGATTTAGCAGAATACCTTTACAGACTCGCCGCTGTTTTATTGATCATATTATTGCTTACACAGATATTCAAGATAAGACAGGACGCCTGGTCATGAGTCGAAAAAAGCAATTGTTGGGTGTTGCACTTGTTCTGGGCGTTTTTTCGCTTGCACTACTGGTTCACTCGGTATTACAAATAATATCAGTGCAAGGCTTTAATCGCGCTATCAAAAGCGATCAACTGGAAATGGTCCCGACATGGAATGCTTTGCCAGCCAGGTTTGCCCGGGCCTGGATGCTGCATCAAAAAGGCGAGTTTGGCCAGGCACTCAAGGCCTATTCAGAAATAGAAATACAAGGCTCAGGAGACTTTAAACGTTCGATACGTTTCAACCTGGCTGATTTATATATGCAACAGGCATCGCTGGCTGGACGCAAAGGTGAGCAGGATATCGCTACGCCACTCATCGAGATGGCAAAACATCATTACCGACAAATATTGCGCGAAGATAGCCATTACTATCAGGCAAAATATAATCTTGAAACCGCGTTAAAAATATTGCCTGATCTTGACGAGGCTGAATTTCCGGATGATGTTATGCCGGAACGCAGCCCTGAGTCGGCAGGGTCGGTAGAAATTGACCGGGAGTTGCCATGACAGGTTTTCTGCGTAGCGTATCATTCTGGTTGGTTCTTGCTTCGCTATTATTGGTAGTACTTGCGTTAGCGATACCGAAGCTTTCTTACTCCCAACGATTTTTTCGTCACATTCATGTGTTTGATATTACCCAAAGTATGAACGTCGAAGATGTAAGTTATAAAGATGAAAAAATACGCCGTATTGAGTTAGCAAAACTGACCTCGCGAATGGCGCTTGAAGCGATGCCTTGCGGTTCAAAACTGGGTTATGCAATTTTCACCGAGCACCGTAGTTTTTTATTGCTGGCACCGGTTGAAGTGTGTAATAACTACACTGAGTTGTTAAAAGTACTCAACTCGATTGACTGGCAGATAGCCTGGCGTTCGCGCAGTGAAATTGCCAAAGGCTTAAGCTCTGCAAATAAGATTCCACTTGCGCTGGAAAAACCAGCGCGTATTATTTTTTTTACAGACGGGCATGAGTCGCCGCCGGTACACCCACAATTACGCTTTATTCCTGCGGCTGTACAGCCAGAATATCGAGGCGTCATCGTTGGTGTTGGCGGTTCTACGCCGACAGTAATCCCCAGGTTTGATTTAAGTGGTAAGAAGTTGGGTTACTGGCGAGCAGAGGATGTTTCCCAGGTTGATGTTTACAGTCGAGGCAGACCAGTAACCGGCAGTGAACGTATGATGGAAGCAGCAACAATGCTCAGCACAGGTCAGGAACACTTATCATTTTTGCACGAGGATTATTTAAGACGACTAGCAGAAGAATCTGCAATGGCCTATCACACGCTTACGACCGTGAAGCGTACTGCTGAATTTATCACTCAGTCACAATGGGGAGAACTCCGGGTGGCAAAAGGGGATGTTCGATGGTTGCTGGCAACATTGTCCTTAATGCTATTGACGCTGGTTTATAGTCGAGGGTTTTTTAGAAGTTTATTCTATTGGTTACGTAGTCGCGGCGTTGTTTCAGGAAACCAGGCGTCGTAATGAAACATTTGATATTTTTTATAATACTATTGTCACCATGCTATTTGTTTCCTGACAGTACGAAAACAATCTGTGAAGGGAAGACATTTTCAAAAGGACTGTTATGGGAAGTTAAAAGGGAAAACTCAGAACCAGATTATTTGTTTGGAACGATTCACCTGGACGACCCACAAATCACCACGCTGCCTGACATCGTAGAAAAAACTTTACTGGCCTCACAGCGCTATGTGATGGAAATAGAAATGCACCCATTAGCGATGGCGACTTATACTGAACGAAGCAGATTGAGTGGTGAAAAAAGTCTCGACCAGTTCCTTAGTCAGCAGGAATATTTGCGTCTGAAAAAACTTGTATCAGAACATTATGGGCTGGACGAAAATGTGTTACGTCAGCTTAAACCCTGGGCGGTCTTTACGCTTCTAAGCCGACCCTTGCCCAAAGGCGGCAAAATTCTGGATCTGGTGCTGGCTGATCTTGCACGAAAAGGTCAGCTTGATACTTCTGGCCTGGAGACGATGCATGAATTACTCGACGATCTGGATAGTCTATCGGTTAGCGATCAACTGGAAATTTTGCGGGATACAGTGAAGAATTTTTCCATACTTGAGCAGCAGCTTGCGGCGTTAAAGGAAAAATATTTACAGCAGGATCTAACAGGGATGCAAAACGTCAGCATGAGTGGTCACAGTGATGAATTATTATTTGAGCGTTTAATGGATCGTTTGCTTTATCGTCGTAATGCAAGAATGCTGGATCGTATCGAACCTTTATTGCAGAAAGAAAAAGTATTCATCGCAGTGGGTGTGCTACATCTTCCCGGGGAGCGTGGATTGTTATGTGGGCTGGCATCGCGTGGTTACCAACTCAGGCGTTTGTATTGACTATGAAGGCATTATTTCCACCACTGGAGCCGCATAAAAAACATGATCTTTCCGTTGACGGTTTGCATAAAATCCATGTGCATGAATATGGGAATCAGCAGGGTATCCCCGTTGTGTTTTTACATGGAGGCCCCGGCTCGGGTTGCAAGCCTGACCATGCGCGTTTTTTTAATCCGGAGGATTATCGGATTATTCTTTTTGACCAACGGGGTTCGGGTCTATCAACTCCGACAGGTGAGCTCACTGACAATAATACCGAGCATTTACTTGCGGATATGGAAGCGATCAGAAAATATTTACAGATTGATCAATGGATGTTGTTTGCAGGTTCCTGGGGGGCAACGCTGGCGCTCGTTTATGCAGAAACTTATCCTGCCCGGGTCACCGGCTTGATCCTGCGTGGTGTCTTTCTCGCGCGACAAAAAGACCTGGACTGGTTTTTTGAAGGGAAAGGTGTTGCACGAATTTTCCCACAAGCCTGGGAAGCATTTTCAGCCTGGTTGCCCGAGGTCGGGCAGGATGATTTACTAACAGCTTATTACAATTGTCTGCAAAGCGATAATGCGAAACTGAACACCCTTGCAGCCAGTGCCTGGTCTGCATGGGGGGATACTGTTGTTACGAATGGTTCTATTCAACAGAAAACAAAAGACAATGAAGTAGCGTCAAACGGCTTGCTGGCAAAAACTCGTATCGAAATACATTATGCTCGCCATCATTATTTTCTTTCAGAAAATTATATTCTTGGGCATATCAGCCAGTTACCGGATGTGCCCGTTTCGATTGTTCATGGCAGACATGATTTGATTTGTCCTTTCGAAGCCGCCTGGACTTTGCATCAGGCGATTCCAGGTTCCCGGTTGGTTGCCGTTGATAGCGGGCATCTCGCAAGCGAGACTGCCATGGCGGCTGCTCTGGTCAACGAGACGGAAATATTTGCTGATTCATTGCGACACCCTTGATCAGTTTTCTCGAATTCGGCAAGTTGCGAAAAAATCAGTGGCTGTTAGTTTTTCTTGATAAGCTATTTTTATATCACTTTGTGAGTTTCAGAGACTTTTTCAAAACCTGCTTTAAGTACATCGTGGTCGTGTAAAAAGTCTAGCAGCATGTTTACACTCTCATGGATATTGAATTTCCCTGTATTGATTGTAAGTTCCGGATTTTCCGGTGCCTCATAAGGGCTGTCTATACCTGTGAAATGCTTGATTTCACCCTGTACCGCTTTCTTGTAAAGGCCCTTTGGATCACGGCTTTTGCAGATATCCAGCGATGCATCAACGAATACCTCGAGGAACTGACCTTCTGGCAGAATGTTTCTCACAATACGTCGATCTGCCTTGAAAGGTGAAATGAAGGCAGCCATGACAATTAATCCGCTGTCGGCCATCAATCTGGCCACTTCCCCGACTCGGCGTATGTTTTCCTGACGGTCTTCATCAGAAAAACCCAGATCGCCACAAAGACCATGGCGAACATTATCACCATCGAGAAGATAGGTGTGATAACCCTGGATAGTCAGGATCTGCTCCAGTGCACCCGCCAGGGTTGATTTTCCTGAGGCACTGAGGCCAGTAAACCAGATAACCACAGGCTTTTGTGCTTTCATTTTGGCGCGCACAGACTGATCTACTGGGTGATGGTGCCAGATAATATTGTTGCTCATGTAAACCTCCGTTTGGGAATGCCTGATTGATGGCTGATGCTGTCAGCAAGCTTATTCATGCAGGCCGCATTCACGCTTCAGGCCAAAGAATCTTGTCTCCTCATCGCGCATTCCGGGGCTCAGAGGTTGAGAGGTATGGGCATCACCCACCGATGTGTAGCCTTGTTCCCACAGCGGGTGATAGGGAAGTTTGTGTTTCTGCAGATAACGGTAAATTTCCTTGTTACTCCAGTCGATGATCGGATGAACCTTGAAGCGCTGGTCCTGTATTCGTAACACGTCCAACTGGCGGCGTGTTTGTGACTGCTCGCGCCTGAGACCGGCAAACCATGTTTGCACTTCCAACTCATTAAGCGCCCGCAGCATGGGCGCCACTTTGTTGATCTTGTTATACGACTCGATGCCCTCAATACCTTGCTCCCATAATTTGCCAAATCGGGCCTCCTGCCAGGCGGGAGAGAGTTCAGGGCGTAGGACTTTGAGGTTTAGACGCAATCGAATCTGTAACTGATCAATGAATTGATAGGTTTCTGGAAACAGATATCCGGTGTCGATCAATATCACCGGTATCGTGGGGTCTTCGGTGGTGACCATGTGCAGCATGACTGCGCTTTGAATACCGAAGCTGGAGGAAAGAGTTCTGTTCCCCGGCAGATTCTTCAGTGCCCACTGGATGCGTTGTCTGGGGTCTAGTTTCTCCAGACGCTGATTCTGATAATTGATATAAGCCGCCTGTTCAAGATGGTCGTCAGTGTTCAGCAGGGCTGATGAATAATCACTTCGCATACCGTACCTCCTTTGTGATTTCTGCAGGGTGTTCCGCATACTTCATGCGAAAAGAAAAATCTCCTATGCTTTCGCCCTCTTCGTGCTCGGCAGCATAGTGATGAAACAGACGATCAAGCGCTGCCAGGATTTCCTGTTCGTCCAGATTTTCCCTGTAAAGTTGATTGAGACGTAGTCCTCGTCCATCTCCGCCAAGCAGCAGGTTATAGCGTCCCGGCCCTTTTCCCACCAGGCCAATCTCCGCAACAAAGGGACGAGCGCAGCCGTTGGGGCAGCCTGTCATTCGCACGACACTCTTCAAATCTCTCAGGCCGCGACGGGCAGCAACTGCTTCAAGTTTTTCCATAAATTCGGGGAAGTAGCGCTCAGCTTCTGCCATGGCCTGAGGGCAGGTTGGCAACGCCACACAGGCAATACTGTTTAAACGAAGCGTCGGAGTGTTTTTGACTGTCAGTCCATGGGTTTCTATCAATGCTTCAATTTGCTGTTTTTGATCAGCAGGAACCGAAGCGATAATCAGATTCTGATTAGGCGTAATACGAAAATCACCTTTATGAATCCGGGCTATTTTAACCAGCCCTGTTGCCATCTCCCTGCCTGGCAGGTCAATAATTCGACCATTCTCGATATAGATTGTCAGGTGCCATTTTCCGTTTGTCCCTTTGATCCAACCATACCGATCGCCCTGGGTAGTAAATACCACTTTACGTATTGGCTGAAAGCGAAGGTTCGCGCGTTTTTCTACTTCCTTGCGAAAAGCATCCAATCCCATTTTATCGATGGTGTACTTGAGGCGGGCATGATGTCTGCTCACCCGGTTACCGAAATCCCGTTGCGTGGTCACTACCGCTTCGGCTACTGCGAGCGTATCCTCAGGATTGATAAAACCCAGTTCGTCTGCAAGTCTCGGGTAGGTGGTTGCATCACCGTGGGTGGTGCCCATCCCACCACCTGCCACCACATTGAAACCTGACAGTTCACCTGCTTCTACAATGGCAATGAAGCCAAGATCATTGGTATAAATATCAACATCGTTATGGGGTGGTACAGCAACCGCAGTCTTGAATTTTCGTGGCAGGTAGGTCTTCCCGTAGATAGGTTCTTTATCCACTGCACTATCCACCCGCTCGCCATCCAGCCAGAGTTCGTGATAGGCACGTGTCTTTGGCAACAGGTGTTCACTGATGCGCCGGCTCCAGTCGTAGACAGTGCTGTGCAATTGAGATATATCAGGATTGGGGTTGCACATTACGTTACGATTTACATCACCACAGCCACCCAGTGAGTCAATCAGATTGTTGTTGATTTCCTGAATCAACGGTTTCAGATTTCTCTTGAGAATGCTGTGGTACTGAAATGTCTGTCGTGTGGTAAGGCGCAATGCCGCGCCAGCCAGTTGTTCGCCGATGCGATTAATCTGCAGCCACTGTTTGGTTGTGCAAACACCCCCCGGGAGGCGTGCGCGCAGCATAAAACTGTAATCTGGTTCGAGCCACTGATTCTGACGTTGCAGACGTGTATCGCGATTATCCTGCTGGTAGAACCCATGAAACTTGCCCAGCTGGACATCATCTGCAGTGATGCTGTCGCTAAGGTTATCTACCAGGCTTTCTTTTAGTGTTCCTCTGAGGAAATTACTGCGTGCCTTGATGGCTTCGTTTTCGTGAAATTGATCTGTCATTAGTAAAGGTCTCGTTGATATCTTTTTTCGCTGCGCAGCCTTTCCAGATAATCAAGGCCATCTGAACCCAGTTCATCGATAATGCGTACTAGGGTGTCATTGATTGAATTGCCCATTTGCTGTGACCCGCAGACGTAGAGCGCCGCGCCCGATTCCAGCCACTCGTAAACTTCACCTGCCTGATCCAGCAGGCGATCCTGCACATAAAGCTTTTCCTCCTGGTCCCTGGAGAAAGCAAGATCCACACGGTTGAGAAGTCCACTGCGATGATATTTCTGCCATTCCAGTTGGTAGAGAAAGTCATGTTTAAAATGACGATTACCAAAAATCAGCCAGTTCCTGCCAGTCGCATTGACGGCTTCTCGTTGCTGTAAAAAGGCCCTGAAAGGTGCGATGCCTGTCCCTGATCCGATCATGATGACTGCCTGATTATGATCAGGCGGCAAATGAAACGAAGGCTTCGAAACGGGGTAGATTCGCAACTGATCGCCTTCAGTAAGTCGCTCACCCATGAAACCTGAAGCACCTCCTGTGCGGGTTCCTCTTTTTGTCCCATAACGGACAACACTCAGGGTCAGATGCAACTCATCCGCGTATTCAGACTGGCTGGAGGCAATTGAATAGATTCTAGGTTGTAGTGGGTGCAGGAGTTCAATTAATGCCGCAGAAGACAGCTGTAGAGTGTATTCGAGTATCAAATCAATCAGTTGCCGTCCATACAGAAAAGCCTGCAACTTGTTTTTATCTGCGACAATATTCTGGAGGGCTTTATTACCGCCTTTCTCAGCCCAGCTTTTGACAACATTGGGGTGCAGTTGAGTAAGTTCGTAGTCACGGATCAAGAGTTCACTGATCGTTTCCCCGGCAATTTTTTCGGCACCATCGATATTCAACAGACCCAGAATACGCTCCACCAATAGCCTGTCATTCTCAAACCAGACGCCAACTGCATCACCGGGTTGATACTGGAAACTGTCTGGATCGACCTCCAATGTCAGATGGTGGACTTCATGGGTAGATTGCTCACTGGTGATCCGTCGGCTTTCCAGTAGTTGGGCGCCATACGGCGTTCCCCTTGTATATTCTTGCTGCCGAAGTTTACGTGCGGTATCCAGGGAAACAACGGAGTGTGGCTGTTTTTCCAGGAAACGTTCTGCCTGTTCAAGCACCTGCTGATTCCATTGCTCAGCTACAGGCTGGTAATCAATATCAGCATCAACCCGTGGATTTACAGAGGTGGCTCCCAGTTGAGTGAGACGCTTGTCAAACTCCTTCGCAGTCTTGCAAAAATGGGTGTAGCTGGAGTCGCCCAAACCAAAAACAGCATAATTAAGCTGTTCCAGGCGGTGAGCACGGGCACTATTCAGATGTCGGAGCAGTTCATGAGCAGACTCAGGCGGCTCTCCCTCGCCTTGTGTGCTGACGATGAACAATACCAGTGTTTCCTTCTCGAGTTGTCGTGGTTTGTAATCTGCCATGGAGATGAGGTTTGCATTGATTCCCCTGGCAGCAGCCAGCTGGCTGAGTGATGCAGCGAGTCCGTGTGCATTACCAGTTTGTGATCCATAGAGAATGGTGAGAGCCGGAGCGGTTGCCGTGTTGTTGATTTCAGGTTCACTGGCCAGAGGCAGCCCGCCTGTAGCAGCCAGATATCCACTCAACCAGGCAATCTGTGGTTGAGTAAGATCTGCAATCACACGGTTGATTTCCTCAAACTGATGCGTTGGCAAAGGATTTTCAAAATCGTCGGGTTGAGTCGCTGCCATGGTATTTCGGTTATTCAACAAAAAGAGGTATTGGTAATTGGTGTTGAGTATCGTACTCGCAGCTAATCATGTAAAATGATAAAATATGAATGTAATTCAAATATATTGATATGGAACTAAGGCAGCTCAAATCACTGATCACCCTGGTTGAATCAGATTTCAGTGTCAGCCGTGCCGCTGACAAACGTCATCTCGTACAGTCAGCAGTATCCCAGCAACTATCACGACTGGAGGATGAACTGGGTTCGAAGCTCTTTATACGGCGTGGTAAACGGCTTACCGGTCTGACAACGATGGGTGAGGAGGTGCTACTTTATGCGCATAGAATCATGGCTAATACTCACAGCATCAGGGATATTGGTCGAGAGCAGGTAAAAAGCGCAAAGGGGATACTAAGAGTGGCTACCACTCACACCCAGGCCCGTTACGTGCTACCAGAGGTGATCAAGCGATTTACGACAGATTTTCCAGACGTGGAGCTGGAGATCCACCAGGGCACACCCGAGCAATTGGTTGAAATGGCCATCAAGGATCGGGTTGATATCTCAATCTGTACCGAAGCACTGTCAGAGCATCCCGACCTAAATACCATACCCTGCTACAGCTGGAACCGAAGTGTGATCCTCTATCCGAGTCACCCACTGGCCAGTAAGCGTCGTATTACCTTGAAGCAACTCTGTGAATATCCAATTATCACCTATGTATTTGGATTCACCGGACGTGGCCACTTCAGCAAAACTTTTCAGGATGCCCGCCTCAGTCCCCGGGTAGTATTGAGTGCTGCGGATACTGACGTGATCAAGACTTATGTCAGGGAAGGGTTGGGCGTGGGGATAATTGCCAGTATGGCCTATACGCCTGATCAGGACAGTGACCTGCTGCTGAAGGATCTTAGTCATATCTTCCCCTGGGAGGTGACAAAAATTGCTTATCTGAAAGATAAATACCTGCGAGGTTACCAACAGCACTTCATCGATTTGTTTCAGGAATTTGTCGAGTCGGATGGGGAGAAGACTGGACTGATGGCGCCCTGATCATGTTTGTCGAAAATGACAGCGATGTTTTTTAATTAAGCGATACGCCTTTAAGTAATTTTCTTGAGTTCGGCATATTACGGAAAACGAGCGGTTTTTCATTTTTTTCCGCGGCTGCTTCCAGTTGCGTGAGTTTATCCAATAATTCTCCATGATGCGGAGATTTACTGCACACTGGATCGGCATTGCGTGCGTCGCCGGTCAACATATAAGCCTGGCAGCGGCAGCCACCAAAATCCTTTTCGCGTTCCGGGCAGGTTTTGCACGGTTCTTTCATCCAGCCGTAACCGCGGAATTTGTTGAAGTCTTCTGAGTCGTTCCAGATGTATTCGATGCTGTGATCTTTGACGTTGGGAAATGTTAGACCGGGCAGGGTGCTGGCGGCGTGACAGGGTACGGCAGTGCCATCTGGTGAAATGGTCAGAAACACTGAACCCCAGCCATTCATGCAGGCTTTGGGTCGATTCTCATAATAGTCGGGTACTACATAGTAAATTTTCATTTTGCCCTGCATTTTTTTCTGGTATTCGTGGGCAACGGCTTCGGCCTTTTTGACCTGTTCACGTGTCGGCATTAAGGCATCACGGTTCAACATTGCCCAGCCATAATATTGAGTGGCAGCCAGCTCGACATAATCGGCCTCAAGCGCAGCCGCAAGGTCTAGAATCTGCGCGACCTGTTCCTGATTTTGACGGTGTAGGACAAAACACAGCACCATGGGATAGTCATATTTTTTGACTAACCGTGCCATTTCCAGTTTGTGTTCGAAGGCATCTGTGCCGGCGATAAAATTATTCAACTCTTCATCACTGGCCTGGAAGCTGACCTGGATATGATCGAGTCCGGCTTTTTTGAAAGCCTTGATGCGGTCTTCGTCCATGCCCACGCCACTTGTGATCAGGTTGGTGTAAAAACCCAGTTTTCTGGCTTCGGCGATGAGGATTTCAAGGTCCTGCCGTACCAGTGGTTCGCCACCGGAAAGTCCCAGTTGTGCCGCACCCATCGCTCGCGCTTCACGGAAAACACGAATCCATTCATCCGTCGTCAATTCCTGTTTGTACTTGGCAATATCAACCGGATTCGAACAATAGGGACACTGTAACGGGCAGCTGTATGTCAGCTCCGCCAATAACCATAAAGGTTTAGGTGGTTCGGTGTTTGATCCAGCCATTGTCATGGGCAGCCTCCAGTAATTGGTAGACATCGTTTGTCAGGTCGACATCGGGAAATACTTTGGTGAGATCCGCAATCACATCATCGACGGTTTTCGTACCATCACAGCGTTTCAGTATTTCACCGGCCGCCGCGTTGAGTTTGACCATGCCCTCCGGATAGAGAATGACATGGCAGTTCTGCGCTTCCTCCCATTGCAAACGAAAGCCAGGGGCGATTTTAATAATGCTGTTTCCGGCTATCTGCATAGTCAGTTGTTGACGTTATGATAGGGTGGTTTTTTTTCGATATAGGCCATCCACATACAGTCGAGCATGGTCCAGAGAATATCCAGTTTGAACTGCAACACTTCGAGCATAAATTCCTGTTGCTCGCGAGTCTGGTAATAATCCAGAGTAATATCCAGACCATGCTGTACATCGCGGCGAGCTTCGCTGAGGCGTTTGCGAAAGTAGTTGTAGCCTTTGGTATCGATCCACGGATAATGCTCGGGCCAGGTGTCCAGCCGTTTTTGATGGATTTTAGGCGCGAACAACTCGGTCAGTGATGAACTGGCGGCAACTTCCCAGGGCTGCTGGCGCGCAAAGTTGATATAGGCGTCAATGGCGAATTTCACGCCGGGTAATAAATGTTGATTCGAGTGCAGTTCCTCCCGTTTTAATCCAACCGCTTCGCCCAGTTGCAGCCATGCCTCGATGCCACCATCTTCACCTTCCACGCCATCGTGGTCGATGATGCGTTGTACCCAGTGTCGACGAACATTGCGGTCACGACAATTGGACATAATGGCGGCATCTTTGATCGGAATGGCGGTCTGGTAATAAAAACGATTGGCCACCCAGCCCTGAATAGCGGGTTTATCCAGCTTGCCGGAATTCATCAAAATGTGGAACTCATGATGGATGTGATAATACTTTTCTTTGGCGCGCAGTTTTGCTTCAAATTCTTTTATGGTCCAGGGTTGTTGGTCTGTTGTCATTCTTTTCTCTTACAGATGAATATCCATTCCGTCATACGATACTTCGATGCCCGCTTCGGTCAGTTGTGCACGTTGCGGGGATTCTTCATCGAGAATGGGATTGGTGTTATTGATATGGATGAGTATTTTTCTTGGCCGTTCCAGTGAACTGAGAATATCTTTGATACCACCTTTACTGGATTGATCCAGGTGCCCCATTTCAGTGGCTAATTTATCGCTGATGCCTTCATGTGACATTTCATCATTCGTCCAGACGGTGCCATCCACGAGTACACAGTCTGCCTCTTCCATATACTGTTTAACATGGTCTTCCATGACGCCGAGTCCGGGTGCATAAAAAAGGTTTTTCCCGGTTCGGGTATCTTCAATACGCATACCAACATTATCGCCGGGCACAGTGTTATGCCGATGCGGGGAATAGGGTGGTGCTTCGCTTTTGAGAGGTACCGCTGTAAAGACAAGACCTTCCGCCTGCGGAATTGTAAATGAGGATTGATCAGTTTTTATTTCGTGCCAGTTTACGCCCCGGAAATGGCCAAGAATATTAAAAATAGGAAAGCCGCTGGTCAGATCCTGCTGAACAGATTCTGTGCAATAAATATCCCAGGGTTGAGTGTGTTCACGCAGCATAAGTAAACCTGTGGTGTGATCTATTTGTGCATCGACAATCACGATCGCACAAATGCCGGTGTCTCTCACCGCTCGGCCAGGCTGTAAGGGTGGAAATGATTCGAGTTGTGCGCGTATGTCGGGTGATGCATTAAACAACACCCAGTTTTCGCCATCAGCGCTAACAGTAATCGACGATTGTGTTCGGCTGCTGGCTTTAATTTTTCCAGAACGAAAACCTTTGCAGTTTCGGCAATTACAATTCCACTGCGGAAATCCTCCTCCGGCTCCTGAGCCTAAAACACGCACAAACATTTTGTTATTATTATTTTAGAAAAGGACACCGTCCAACTGGACGATGTCCAGTTCAGATCATTAGCGGTTGTTGATGTACATAGTGACTTCAAAACCGAAACGAATATCTTCAAACTTAGGTGTTTCCCATTTCATGGTGGAAATCTCCAATTTTATAG
>DTYI01000142.1 GCA_012961935.1 Thiotrichales bacterium
AGGTTCCTTAATTGCTCGCTTACCCAGTCTGGAACCTGCAGCAGGGCTGGCTCCAGTTGCGAAGGTTCATTGCCACCTGCCTGTGCCATATCGGGCCGGCCACCACCCTTGCCACCGATTTTTGAGGCCACAAGATTAACCAGCTCGCCCGCCTTAAGTTGCTTCGTTTCGGCTTTGGTAACACCTGCAACCAGGCTGACTTTATTGCCATTAACGGCAGCCAGTACAACAGCAGCTCGCCCAAGTTTTTGCTTCAACTGGTCAACCGTTTCGCGTAGGGACTTTGGATCTGCACCCTCTAATTTTGCCGCTAAAACTTTAATACCGCCCACATCGACGGCCTGGTCAATCAGATTATTCCCTGCTTGCGAGGATATTTTTGATTTAAGCGTCTCCAGTTGTTTTTCCAGCTCTTTTTCTCGCGTCAATATTTGCTCAACCTTTGCTGCCACCTGTTGTTTATTACTTTTCAGCATTGCAGCAACGGACTCCAGTGTACGAGATTCTTGCGCTACCCAGTCAAGTGCATGTTCACCTGTCACCGCTTCAATCCTGCGCACGCCGGAGGCAATACCGGTTTCATTGATAATTTTAAACACACCAATATCACCCGCACGGTTAACATGGGTACCGCCACATAACTCCAGCGAAAAACCAATCCGCATCACCCGAACTTCATCACCATACTTCTCGCCAAACAGTGCAGCCGCACCCTGTTTTTTGGCTTCTTCAATCGGCAATATTTCTGTAAACGCCCCGGAGTTTTTTCGGATTTGCTGATTGACCAGCGCTTCAATTCGAGCAATCTGCTCGGCTGTGAGCGGCTCAAAATGTGAAAAATCAAACCGCAAGCGTTCAGGCGTCACCAGCGATCCTTTCTGTTGTACATGGCTACCCAGCACTTCCTGCAGCGCCTTGTGCATGAGATGTGTGGCTGAATGGTTTAACACAATCGCCTGACGGCGTTCTTCGTCAACCGCCGCCTGAACGACATGACCAGGTTGCAGCGTACCGCTAATCTGATGGCCGATATGCAGGAATACATCACCCTGCTTTTGCGTATCTTCGACAACAAATTCACTACCGTTTGAAAGCAGCACACCCGTATCGCCCACCTGCCCGCCTGATTCCGCATAAAAAGGGCTGCGGTCGAGCACCACGACACCTTCTGCGCCCGCCGTAAATTCCCCTTCAGGCTGGCCATCCGAAAATAGCGCGAGCACTCTGGCTTCTTCAACCAGCTTCTCATAACCCAGAAATTCTGTAGCAGGTAGATTATTCTCAACGGGTATCAGCTTGTTGCCAGTGCTGGCAAACTGGCTGCTTGCCCTTGCACGTTCGCGTTGACTATCCATGGCTTTTTCAAAAGCAGCCATGTCAATTTTCAGGCCATGCTCACGCGCCACGTCAGCAGTGAGATCAGCGGGGAAACCATAAGTGTCGTAAAGCTTGAAAACCGCCTCGCCAGACAGGACATCACCTTCAACCTTCTCGATTGCTTCTGTCAGCAATGCCATACCTTTATCCAGCGTCTCGGCAAACCGCTCTTCTTCCTGCTTCAGAACCCGTTCAACCTGAGACCGGGCCTTGACAAGCTCAGGATAGGCATCACCCATAACTTTAATTAAAGGCTCTATCAATTTGTAAAAAAAGGGTTTATCCATGCCAAGCTGGTGGCCATGCCGTGCGGCACGACGAATAATACGCCGCAATACATAACCTCTCCCTTCATTTGAAGGCAGCACACCATCGGTAATCAGGAACCCACAGGAACGAATATGATCGGCGATCACTTTGAGAGAATTATTGTCCAGATCCTCTGTCCCTGTCAGTCCGGCAGCTGCTTTAATCAGATGCTGAAACAGATCAATCTCGTAATTGCTGTGCACGCCTTGCAGCACAGCAGCCAACCGCTCCAGCCCCATACCCGTATCAACCGAAGGTTTTGGTAACGGATTCAGCTTGCCCGCATCGTCGCGGTCGTATTGCATAAAAACGAGGTTCCATATTTCGACGTAGCGGTCTCCATCTTCATCGGGTGTTCCCGGCGGGCCGCCTGCCACGTCCGGGCCGTGGTCATAAAATATTTCCGAGCATGGACCACAGGGCCCAGTGTCCCCCATCGACCAGAAATTATCTTTTGCTCCGATTCGAGAAAATCGGGATGGGTCAATACCAATATGTTTAAGCCAAAGATCTGCCGCATCATCATCTTCATCAAAAACCGTGACCCAAAGACGTTCAGGTGACAGCTTGATCACTTCGGTAAGGTATTCCCAGGCAAATTCAATCGCTTCTTTTTTGAAATAATCACCAAAACTAAAATTGCCAAGCATTTCAAAAAAGGTGTGGTGGCGCGCTGTGTAGCCAACATTTTCAAGGTCATTGTGCTTGCCGCCGGCACGCACGCAGCGCTGAGAGGATGCGGCCCGCTTGTAAGGCCTCTTTTCCAGACCTAAAAACGTTTCCTTAAATTGCACCATACCAGCGTTTGTAAACAACAAAGTGGGGTCATTGGCAGGCACCAGTGAGCTGGAGGCGACAACTTCATGCCCCTTCCCGGCAAAATAATCAAGAAAACTTTGACGTATTTCTGCGGTATTCATAGTCAATCATCACCACCTAAAACTTGCCAGATTTGTTCTGACGTAAAACCTCGGTGTTGCAAAAAACGGGCCTGCCTAACTCGCTCAGTATAATCTTCAGCCAGGCATTTAAACCGTTTCTGTTGTTGCTGTTGCGCCAGCATAATCCAGTCATCTGACCAATGGGTCAGCATCTGCTCGGTCAACTCACTACTCACTCCCCGGTCATTCAATTCCTGTCTGATTCTTACCGGACCAAATCCTTTATTAACCCTCGCACGAGTGTAGGCCTCAGCAAAACGCGCATCATCCAGCAAACCATCCTGCTCTAACCCATCCAGAGCAGTCTCAATTTCATCTTGGGAAAAATCTTTTTTCGAAAGCTTTCGTATCAATTCCTGCCGGGAATGTTCACGCCGCGCAAGATAATTCATTGCCGCATTGCGGCAGCTCATTCAACCTCTGCTTCGACAGGCTCATCCACAGTGGCTGACAGGTACTTACTGCGAACCTGACTTTCAACCTCTGCAGCAATTTCAGGATGTTCCTGCAAATAGGCACGGACATTTTCCTTGCCCTGCCCAATTTTGTCGCCCTGATAACTATACCAGGCACCCGCTTTATCGATCAGGCCTTCTTTGACGCCCATTTCGATTATTTCGCCCAGCCTGGAGATGCCTTCCCCGTAGAGAATTTCAAATTCAGCCTGTTTGAAAGGGGGCGCCATTTTATTTTTAACCACTTTAACACGCGTCTGGTTGCCGATGATTTCATCACCTTTTTTAATCGCGCCTATGCGGCGAATATCCAGACGCACCGACGAATAAAATTTGAGCGCGTTACCACCCGTCGTGGTTTCGGGGTTGCCAAACATGACGCCAATTTTCATACGAATCTGGTTGATGAAAATCACCATGGTATTGGAGCGCTTGATGCTGGCTGTCAGTTTGCGCAATGCCTGTGACATCAGACGCGCCTGCAGACCCATGTGCGAATCACCCATTTCGCCTTCAATTTCTGCTTTAGGTGTAAGCGCCGCGACCGAGTCAACCACGACAATATCGATCGAACCAGAGCGCACCAACATATCAACGATTTCCAGCGCCTGCTCGCCCGTGTCGGGTTGTGAAACCAGGAGCTCATCGACATTGACGCCGAGCTTTCCAGCGTAAATCGGATCAAGTGCATGTTCCGCATCAATAAAAGCGGCTGTGCCACCCAGCTTTTGAGATTCTGCTACAGCCTGCAGGGCGAGCGTGGTTTTACCAGAAGACTCCGGCCCATAGACTTCAATAACCCGACCGCGCGGCAATCCGCCAATACCCAGCGCAATATCAAGCGCCAGTGAACCCGTAGAAACAACGTCAATATCCCGAACGGCACCCGCATCGCCCATGCGCATCACAGCACCCTTGCCGAACTGACGTTCAATCTGACCCAGTGCTGCCGCCAATGCTTTTTTACGTTGCTCGTCCACGCTGATAACCCCTCAAATATGCCTTGCAAAGGCGGGGATTATCCCATAGTTTTTCAAGCTGGGAAACAGCAATCATCAAGCCGAACAAAGCGGCCTGCCTGGTACCAATCTGCGCGAACGTATCGGTTGTATATTTACCCCGACGGCCAAATTCGGACGCCAGTGATATCCACTTCAATCGTCTAAGCCCAGCCTGGCACCAGCATCGGAACGAGTTGGTCTCTGACATCATCAGACAGCGTCAACTCACCACTAGCAGGTGGAGTGAATGCGGCCATAGCGCTGACCAATTGCTCCACCTGATTGGCGGTCAAACTTAATCCATCTGAAGCGGTAATGATTTCCAGTTGAGAGCCACTGACGGTATACCAGTCCTGAATTGTCACAATGTCCTGAGTGCCTATAACCTGTATACCCAGGTCATTACCCGATTGAGCAAACCAAAGCTGGTCGTGTGAAATATCGTTAATCAACGAAAGTACATGATAGATCGGGCATGATAGATCAGGGGACGCAATACATAATCTATGAGCATCTAGTTAAGAATTAAGTATTGCGTCCCAGATTTTCTTGACTCTATTGATTCCGGGGGATGCGCTTAGAACTTGAATTCACCTAAGGTCATCAAAAATCAAAGACCTGACCCCTTCCCTCTGCTGTTTCGCAGTGCTGAGAGATAGCCTTGTAAATTCATTGCCTGCGTCAGGCTGGAATAAGCGGCTAGCGCAAACTGAGCTTGTTGAAAATGTGATTCGTTAATTGTAGTCATTCTTGTGCTCCTTTAAGAAAAATTGATGATTCTAAATTTGGGCCTCCCTCATTTACACCAGGAGGACAACGAAAACCGGTTCCAAACCAAGGCCCGTAAAGATCGCCACCACCTCGGCTATAAATAATTATTTCGCCTAATACTTTCTCGTCACTTTTACGAACATACCAGTCACGACTTTTCGAAAAGCTTGGATTATGCTTTCGATAAAAATGCTCCTCTGAATCCAAATAGTATTGATCCTCTGGCGACATAAATCGCTTACTCTTAATTTTTACATTCCCCCACTTATCAAACCGCTCCGGCGGCAATGTCACCGTCTCATATACCTTAATGCCCCCATCCTTTGCGCAAAGCCTGTTCACTTGCAGGTCGTAATACCATTTCTTGCCAATCGCCAGCCAGAAATAGAACAGGAAAATCAGGCCGAAGATCACAATTATCCAGCGTTTTTCTTTTGTTGTTACTGCTTCTTTCCACCGCCGTCTGGCATAAAGTAAAGTGACAACAGGAATCAACAAATAAATTAATGCAATCAATCCGCTCATGCAGCTTCCACCAAATCATCAAGGTTGTCGTTGCCAGTACTGCCAAACCGGATTTGACGCACTGATTGTGGATCGTAATTCGCCGGTGGCGAGAGAAAACCCGAGAGCAGCGTTTCGCCGGTGATCGCGTCGGTATAATAAAACCTCGGGCCACCTTCATTACCCAGCGCGAGTTCCATACTGGCGATCAGGAATCCGGCGCGGTCTTCCAGATACTCTTCTGAGTAGTTGGCAGCATCCAGTTCGCCCTGGGTGTTGTGTTGATCGTAAATGACGGTTGACCCGGTAATGGCAAACGGGTTGAGGTGTTGCAGTGCGTACATGACGCCTGTGTCATTTTGTGCGGCAGCGATGAGGTTGGATGTACCCAGGCCTACTAGTGAAGCAACGCTGCCGGTTTGGGCGGCCAGTTGAAAATTCTGGTTGGCCTGTAGAGTCTGGATGTACTGATACATCGTTTCACGATCTATCTGAGGCCTCAGCCCGACAAAGCCAGCAGGATATGGGTTTTCAAACAGGATGTAGAGGGCTTCGGTCAGGGATTCGAGGCTTTCACTTTCCCTGAAGGCACTTGCTTTCAGGATATTCGTAATCTGCTCAAGACTTGCCTCAGCATCTAAATCAGCAATGAGGTTATAAACTGCAAATGCATCTGTAATGCCTTTACTAAGATGTGAGGCAACTATCCCCGCTGGCCCTGTCGCCTCGTTAAAGTGAAATAGTTGCCCTCCTGGCATCTCACCAATATCAGAAATCACATCCAGTGGTACAGCCAAATTATTGAGCTTATCCTCAGGAAAACCTGTAGTGTTAATTGTTGTTGTGCCACTACTACTTGTTTGTGCCTCTGCAAGCTTGGAAAAGAAGAGTTCTGTATTGTTATTTGCGGGTATCAGTCCGGTATCAAAGCCCGGCGCATTGTAGGTATAAACTGCGTCAACATGGGACGGATCAAGACGACTCATGACTAAAGCCAGATGTCCACCCAATGAATGGCCTGCTACTGTGAAGTTTTTATCCGCCAGAACACCATCAGCAGCCGCCACACCAACCTGCGTTACTGATATATACCCAAAACCGCCCAGTTGCAGCCCTAACGGATGCCCCGGGAACGGTACGCGTTCCTGAACCAGTTGATAGTGGTAAACAGGCTGGCCTTGTTTGGCGGTGATGTCCTGATAATAATTGAATAGATCCAGTGCCTGCGACACAGCAATGCCGTCACCACCGATATCGGCAATATCAGCACGCAGTACATCCTGAATAATGCCGTTTAAATCAGACTCCGTCCCCCGGATTGCCAGTGTATATTCACCAGTTTCACGGTGTTTAAAGACCGTGGCTGAAAAACCTTCGCCTGTGTTGGGCTTTTGGTCGATGATGTCATAGGTGTTTTCGAAATACTGACTTAATGTTTCGGTAAATTTTACTTTACTTAGAGCAACTCGGTATTGATCTGTACTCATACCTTTAATTAAAGTTGCATAAGACGCCTGCATGAGTTGTGCATGTTCGAAATAGCTTTTAATTGTGTCTACCATGTTCCTGCTCCTTGATTATTTAATTGGATAAAATACTTGTCTAATAAAATCAACTGGAAATCGGGCATATGAAATTTCCTTACAACCGAATCCTCTTGACTCAAATGGCTGTCCTTTATTTGCAAACCATCCACCGAAATAGGTAAATGACGTATGATCAGCCAGCTCTTTTGATTCCTTTTTATCAACCAAAATATAACTGCGTTTAGAAATATTAAATTTCTTTGAAAAGTGCTGATCAGTTATTGACTCACCTGAATAGCGCCCGTCAATACTCATTTCAGTCATCGAATGCCTCCTAAAATAATAATTATCCGCATCAGGATCAAAATAATTCGGATCAGCATCCGGGGCAAAGTATTTGGGGTTAATGGCCACCCGCTCATAAACATGTACCCCAGCCTGTGTCTTGCAGAGATAGTAAAAATAGCTGCGGCCTAAAATAACATCCCAACCTAGGGGAAGATAAAACAGAAAAG
>DTYI01000143.1 GCA_012961935.1 Thiotrichales bacterium
ACAAGTTTAAAAACAATAAATAATATTAATATAATTTATTTAGTTAGTTTAAGGTTAAAGTAAGGTTAAAGCGGGAAATGTGGCTCAAAGAATTTGAAGAAAGGAATAGCAAGAAGTTATGTTTTGTTACGTACGACTGTACTATTACTTGAAAGAATGGTGGGAAAGGTGTTGCTCTGAAACGTGTTGTTCTACCTGTGAGAAGCATTTCAGACAAATGAGATTCTCTGAAGGGTCTACGGAAAAGCTGCAAAAAGAACGGTGGAGGGGGAAGGATTCGAACCTTCGAAGCACGAGGCGACAGATTTACAGTCTGTTGGGTTTGACCGCTCCCCAACCCCTCCGAAAACTAGGCGCGCGATTGTCTAATATCCACCTGCCAGTGTCAACCGCTTTATCTTTTGTTTTTCAACGCCGGCATGGATTCATATCACAGTATCTGAATCATGTGCATGATAAATTTCACTTTGAAAATATGTTGGTCTCTGATTTTTAATAATGAACAGCAATTCAATACTGGCAGGACTACTAGTCGATACATGGTGGTATGGCCTGACATCACGGATGCCTGAGCCGGCGTTTAAAGAGCTGGCCGAGCTGCGCGTCAGGCAAGGCTTCAACGCTATTCAGATCGTTGCGGGCATTCCCCCGGAAGTCGGCCCGGAAAATCCGCAGGGTTGGAGTGATGCCGGTGCTGCATGGCAGCTTGATGGCTTTATAAACCCGGAGCAGCTGAAACTCACCCGCGAACGAATCATTTTATTAAACAAGCTGGGCTTGCGTGTCATTGTCTATGGTGCCTGGGGACATCAGATTGACTGGACCGGAAAAGCCTTCATGATTGAATGGTGGCAAAAACTGGTCGAATATCTGGATAATCTGGACGTTATATACTGCCTCACCGGAGAGGTGGGTTTATGGGTTGGGCAGGCAGGACAGTTATTACCCGACAAATCAACCGACGATCTCAAAAGAAATACATTTTCGCAGCTTCGCTCAGTACCCGCAACGCGTTTGGGCAAGCGAATCATGGATGCCTTCTACTGGCGCGCTATCGTCCCCAGGCTCGTGAAAAAACGTTACCAGCAGTGGGCAGATGTGCTGGAAAGCCTGCACCGGCAAACTGAACGCCCCATTATTTTACATACCAACAGCGACCATCAGGCACGCGAGGGTTTACCCAATGCGCATTTGCTCGCTGCCAACACAACCCAGACAGGCCATAGTCGAGCATCACAAAATCAGTTATGGCAACAGCCACTTAATTATCTGAAAAACCAGCCCGATGATTTTTTCATTAACCTGGAGCCGTGGTATGAAGGTATTACAGATAATTTCTGGGCCGAAGACCAGCTGTTCGCCTACTGGGCTTCAATGCTGGCGGGCGCATCCAGTTTTTGTTACGGCGCTCAGGGAATCTGGAATATGGGGGATGGGGAATTTCTCGCCCACTGGGGGAAACAGACATATAGTGAGGCTAAAGCACTGGACACCCCCGATAAGCTCGGGAAATCTCATACATTCTTTATGCAACACTGGGGACCAGGAGAAGGCAATGCGCTGGTAGATTTCCAGCAAGGAAAACTGATTTCCATTTCAAGGAAAAGCAAGACAAAAGAAATTATATTTTTCCCGGATGCTGCATTGGTGAAGAAAACACCAAAAGGCACAATATGGTTACCGCTAGCAGGCCATATTGCTGATCTACTACCAGACAATGGACCAGCCGTAATCATCACAGAATAGTTGTTCAGGCTGGATTCAGCTTGCCGATCGTAAACTGGTACGCACAAATCAATCACCTCATATATGGAGGATAATATGCGTACGACAATAAAGACTTCTTTGCTCACAGCCGGCATGGCTGCGTTGATGCTCATTCCTTTGAGTAGCGCCAATGCTGGTAATTCTCGCCATGGACTTAATCTGATTTTTGGTTATAGCGACCATGGGCACCACGGACACCATTACTCCCCATTATCATATAGCTACAGCTATTCTACACATCGTCCATCGCATCATGGCCACCACTACGGTAATCACCATGACAGTTACAACATCCATTACCGGGGCAAGCACAGGGGCAAACACAACAAACACCACCGCAAACACCGTCGTCACCACGACTAAATGAACATCTCCCCGGGCATATGGACGTGCCCACTTTTTGACTACTCAGTAAACGCCTGGTCGATCAGGTCACAGATGCAATGAATCACCAGCAGATGCACTTCCTGTATCCGCGCAGTCGATTCAGCAGGCACGCGGATTTCCACACCTGAATCCAGAAGCAGTTCTGCCATTGACCCACCATCGCCTCCCGTCAGCGCAATGACATGAATACCCTTTTCCTGCGCGGCTTCAATCGCAGCGACAACGTTATTAGAATTGCCCGACGTCGATATCGCGAGCAGGCCATCACCCGCCTGCCCAAGCGCTTCTAGCTGCCGGGTAAAAATATGGTCATAATTAAAATCATTCGCGATTGAAGTCAGCGTCGAACTATCTGTTGTCAACGCCAGCGCAGGCAACCCGTGGCGATTTACTTCAAACCGGTTAACCAATTCCGAACTGAAGTGCTGCGCATCAGCAGCCGACCCGCCGTTACCGCAACTCATTATTTTACCGCCAGATTTAAGAATCTGGATCATCTTTTCAGCGGCAGTGGCAATATTTGGCGTTAACGTTTCAAGCGCCCGTTGCTTCACAGCAATACTGTCAGTAAATAATTGGCGGATACGATCTTCAGGTTTCATGGACATGGATATTACTCCAGAATGCTGAACTTTGGCTAAGAGATTTCAAGCTACCCTCTTTTCAGCTGATTGTTTTACCAGTGTTGCACTGGTTCATTCGTTGATGACCTGAATCAAATTGCGAATTATCAATGTGTATCGCGATTCAATGGCCTAGCATATCGGTCAACTATTAATTCATAAGGTAAATACTCATGAAACGTAATCTCTTCACAGCTTTGCTTATGGTTGCATTTATCATTGCGTTACCAGCCTATGCGGCTGACGCGCCAAAAGATCCCAAGAAGCAAACAAGCTGGGGGCTGTATGTTGACGCTAAAGAAGCGGCAGAAATGAAACAGAATTTGGGTAATAAAATGCTGTTTGTTGACGTCCGCGATCCAGTTGAAATTATGTTTACAGGCTATACAGATGTAATCGATGCCAATATCCCTTTCAAATTAGTTGACCGCAGCCAGTGGCATAAAAAGAAACCGGTTTATCAGTTACAGGTCAACCCAAACTTCGAAAAAGATATTGCGGCTGCGCTGGAAGCCCGTGGTCTCGGCAAAGCAGATCCTGTTGTTCTTATGTGCCGTTCAGGTGGTACACGCGGCGCACCCGCAACCAAATTACTGGAAGGCAAAGGCTACAAACAGGTTTACGTTGTAACAGATGGCTTCGAGGGCGGAACGGTCAAGGATGGCGAAAAGAAAAACTGGCGTTTAAAAAATGGCTGGAAAAACGCGGGTCTGCAGTGGAGTTATAAGCTCAACAAGGACAAAATGTATTTTCCAGATGCCGAGAAAAATACGGTCGTCGCATCAGCAGATGATAAAAAGGCCAGCTTCATGCCGAAAGCGCAGCACGCCACACCGATGCCGAACTACATGCGCACAATCAGGCAAAATGCAGATATTCTTAAATTGAGCGCCGAGCAGAAGAGTCAACTGCAGAAGTGGGTTGACCAAAACAATAAAGCGGCAACAGATACCATCAACAGAATCGCATCTCTTGAAAATGAAATTGCAGTTTCATCTCTGTACGGTGCGAGCAAGGAAGTCCTGATGGCAAAGAATAATGAATTGATTGACCTGCGTAAAAAATTGGCGGTAGGTAAAACCAATTGCCGTGATAACGCACGCTCAATTCTGACAATAGAACAATGGAATAAGCTGGTTGAACTTGAAGTCAGGAAAAGCCAGCAAACCTCCTCATAAACTCAATCTCCGCTGAGTGGTATTTCAGACATCAGGTTGGTTTATGATCAACCTGTGCAGAAATGCAGAAAGCCTGAATCAGAGTAACTGGTTCAAGCTTTCGTTTTCCAGAGAACGCCTCAATTACCGGACACTTTTTTTGTTTTTAACTAAGCCCGCTGGTTTTCAACCACAACTTTCCGAGGCAAACCTGTGATCACTCGGCGGTATGCAATTAAACCTCAAACGCATTTCTCAACCATTCTACCTGCCCTTTGTCTTCTATAGCGAGAACATCAAAACGGCAAGCAGGAACTTTATTTAAATTTTGCAGGTATTGTTTTGCGCAGGCGATTATTTTTTGCTGCTTGTGCCAGTCGACGCTTTGAACCGCGCCACCGAATTGACTGTTTTTGCGGTAACGCACTTCGACAAACACGAGATATTCTCCTTCCTCCATGATCAGATCTATCTCACCCTGGCGGCAGTGATAATTCCGTGTTACCAGCTTGAGGCCCGCCTGTTTGAGATATTTCAGCGCCAGATTTTCAGCGCGATCACCTTTTCGTTTTAATCGCATTCACCATCTCGGGCAATCCATCGCGGAAGGTTGACCAGCGCAATTTGCGATGCAGGCGATTATTCTGGTCGATGAAAATTTCTCCGGTGTAGCCTCGGACAGTGCTATCCGGCAACGCCAGAAAATTTTTCACCTGAGGCGCCAGTCGATAGCTGTCGACACCCAACGCAAAAAGCCGGGGATAATACTTGTCCGTACCGGTGAGTTCTTCAGGCGAGGGAATCAGGTCTGTCCGGTCGGGGTCATCGCCCAGCAACCAGGGCAGATCGACAAAATGCAGACCGTTCAGGTCTCGGTCACGATTTTCGTGCGGGATGCCACTGTAGGCATGCGAGGTCGCATAAACCGGCAAGTCTTCTGCATAATGAAATTTCAGCAGGGGTTTGAAAATTCTGGCCTGCCTGGGTGTGGCAGCCATAAAAATGGCCTGCACGTCTTCACGACGCGTACCACTGTGGCGATCTTTACCGCGCCTGACTTTTAGCGCTTCGACAATGGTGGGTGAGTAATCATTCTCTTTGGCATTGTACAGCCCGGTCTCAAGCACCTGCCCACCCAGTTCGGTAAACCGTTGGCCAAACGCCTGAATGATGCGTTCCCCCCATTTACCTTCCGGGGCGAAGGCGATTGCAGTGATATGCCCATCCTGAAAAATGCGGTCAGCAGCCTGACGGGCTTCATCTTCGGGCAGTAGCGCGAACTGGAACAAATTCGGGTTGTAACCCGTTTCCTCCTGACCGTAATTCAACGTCAGCACTGGTACGGTCAGTCCTTCGCGCATTAATAAATCAACACTTTCTTTTCGCATCGGACCAATGACCAGTCCGGCACCTTCACTCACTGCACGCTGATATGCTGCAACGACTGAAGCCGGCCCTGCGCCCGTGTCATAAACCCGAATCTCAGGTCGAAAGCCCTGCTGACTTCTATTTGCAGCCATGATGCCATTCAATACGACCTGACTCACCTTGCCCAAAGAGCCACTCCTGGGCAGCAACACTGCAACAAGATTGGTTTCGATCAACCCGGCCGTGACCATCTGGTCAACGCCCATTTCAGTGCCAGGCCAGACGGGATGGCTGCGATATTTTTCCTGCCAGGCCTGCAACGCGTTCTCACGACTTTCGCGGCTTTGCGTGGTGCGGTAAAGATAGGCCAGTTCAAGCCAGCCCTTTACCAGCGAGTTATGTGATTTCCCCAGCCACTGGCTGATTTCCTGGGTGCTCATTGCTTCCAGTTGTTGCCAGATCAGACCTGCTTCATCCTCCGAACGCGAATAGGCATGCTGCTTCATCATGCGGAGCGTGTCTTCCTGACTGCCACTTTGGCTGATGCTGAATTCCTCTCCGAGTAGAGTGGCGATATCTTCCTGCATGCGTACAGGCAAACCCGTACGGGGAAAATCCAGTAACCTTGCTGCCTCATCAGTATCCTGAACTTTCTTTGCCAGCCGGGCTGCAACCAGACGTTTACGCGCACGCTCGACGGGTGACAGACCAGACTCCTGAATTTTTCGTATGATGGCGCGCGCCTGTGCATCATTGCCCGCAACAAAAGCCATTTCCGCTGCCTTGATACGGTAAACAGCATCCTCACCTGGCGATACCTTCTGCGCAGTCAACCAATACATATCTGCTGCCCGCTGGTAGTCGCCCTGTGCTTCGTATTGCTGAGCCTGTCTGGCTGCGATCTGTGCTGCGGAATCCTGCTCCGGCAAGGAAACACAGGCATTAAACAAGAACAGAACGCTTAGAAAAAATAAAATCCTTAACTGCATATTATCGTTTAGCTGGCTTAAAGATCGGCGTATTCTAGCAGGATGTTGAATGCAATCGAAAAAAAATAATATGACCGGACAACTGTATGTTGTGGCGACACCCATCGGAAATCTGGGCGACATCAGCCAGCGGGCAAAAGAAACGCTGGAAAAAGTTGACCTTATCGCTGCTGAAGATACACGCCATACCGGAAAATTACTCGCGCATCTCGGCATTAAAAAACCAATGCAAAGTTTACACGCGCACAATGAACGCGCCCGTACTGAAAAGCTCATTGACCTGCTGCAAACAGGTGGTTCCGTTGCGCTGGTTTCAGACGCGGGCACACCGCTAATCAGCGACCCGGGGTTTCCGTTAATTCGCGCCGCACAAAAAGCAGATATAAAAATAATTCCAATACCCGGACCAAGCGCGGTAATCGCCGCGCTATCTGTAGCGGGCCTCCCTTGTGACCGCTTTATTTTTGAAGGTTTTTTACCGGCAAAATCAAAAGCACGGCTGGCGCAATTAAAGACACTGACCACAGAAACACGGACACTGGTTTTTTATGAATCACCTCATCGCATCGAGCAAACGATCACAGACATGCTGGCAGTATTTGGGGCTGAACGAGAGGCTGTCATCGCACGGGAACTGACCAAGACTTTCGAACAGATCAAGCAAGCCTCACTGGCAGAACTGCAGGCATGGTTGCAAGATTCTGAGAATCATCGACGCGGTGAGTTTGTTGTTCTTGTTAAAGGCAGGGAAGAAAAACAACCAGCAACAGAACCTGAAATCAATCAATTGCTCAAAATTTTACTCGAGGAATTACCGGTGAAACAGGCTGCGAAAATAGCAGCAAAATTATCAGGTGAGTCGAAAAACAAACTGTATGAACTGGCTTTGAATTTCAGGCAAAAAGATGACCGATAGAATCGGTCATAGAGAACAAAATGTCGCAATCCTGCAACCTGTTATTTGTTCGGAGGACATACTTCCTGCTACGAGGAAGCGGTGAGTATAAAATGCATCTTTTAGCTTTGCATTAACATAGGTTGTGCAAGGAACACCGCAACCGTTACACTTTATGGAACCCGATAATTTTACTTTATAATAAAGCCGAGTCCACAAAAGGAGAACATAATGACAACAAACAACTACACTGATGATGAATGGCAACTACTGGTCGATGTGCCGATGATGGTGGGCGCGGCAGTCATGCTGATTGGTAAAAGCGGCCTTGGCAGCATGAAAGAATCATTTGCGATGGCGCAGGAAACCATCGCAGCCGTCAAGGATTATCCTGACAATGAATTGATCCAGGCGATTATGCATGCCCGTATTCATGAAAAAAAACGCGCGACAATAGAGCCGCTGTACAATCCTTATCGCGGCATGAAGCGGGAAGAATTCTTGCAAGCTACAAAGAAAAAGGCAGAAGCCGTTGCTGAGTTGTTAGCGAAAAAGTCTACCCCTGAAGAAGCACGCGAATATAAAGAATGGGCTTTTTATATCGGCGATAAAGTCGCCAACACCGCCAGCGAAGGTGGCTTTCTCGGTTTTGGCGGCGAACAATTCAGCGACGAAGAGCGTAATGCGCTCAATGAACTTATGGCAGCGATAGGCCTGACAACCTGACACCACAAATCAATGCCATGATTTCAATGTCATGGCAGCAGGCAGACAGATAAAATAATTAGCCGTTACTGACTTTTCTGATCATCGGATAAAGGTGTTCCGTTTCATCCTGAATCCGGTTCAGCACCATTTCAAACATTTCATCCGTTTCCCGGATGAATTCTTCATGCTTGTCGCCGATTGTCAGGTCATGATTTTTCTTATCACACCATTTCCTTACATAGCGATTCATAATTCGCTTGATCTCCTGTGACCCAGACATGAAATTTTTTGCGGTATTATTAACCTCATTTGAAGGATGCTTCAATAAATCAGCATAGAGATTCGAATCCACTTTATGCATGTGTTCGTTGACACGATCCATATAATTGTAAAACAGGTTACAGCAGGTTTCCGAGTCACACAACGAGCGGTCTTTAATCAGAAAAGACAGAACATTGGAAAGTTCAGTAATTTTATGATTTTGCGTATTTAAAGTTTCATAAGTTACCATTGAGAGCCTCCTTTGGATGGTACTAATATTAGAATGATAATAAACATAGAATAAAGATTATATCTCTTTTTATCCTTAATCTGGATCAATAAAGGCAAAATATGTTTTGCGCAGCAGGTGCTCAGGATCGCGTGGAATAGCTTTAAATACAGTTAATTTATAATTTTATTAATTAAACTTTTCCTAATAGTTCTTGCTTAAATCTACCAATGAAATCCTGGCGTTCCCGTCAAACAGATACAGATCCACTATCCAGAAACACCGAGCAGGCCTGACTCCTCCGCTTGAAAAGTAAGGCCTGCATAGTACACATTTCGAACAGAAGTGTAGATGAAAAATCTGTCACCTTCTGTAAAAAGATATCAGTTTTGCAAATGCTTTTTACCTGTGATCATTGCCTTCACCAGGTTCTCCTTGTGCAGCTTGCCAGAGACGATCACGCCCACAACATGCAATAGAATCAGAAGCACGGTAAGGTTGGAGGCGACCTCATGAATTTTTTCCCACCATTCTTCAGCATCTTCGCTACCTTCTTCATGCCCACCGCTATCATCTTCATCATCATCCGCGACAGCCGCTGAGATTAAAACGATATCCGCGCTTCCCGCCAGCGGGCCGTGCCCTTCCAGACCATAGACCTTCAGACCAGTCAAGCTTGTTATCAGCAACATGACGAGCAACAGTATCACCATATAACCACCTGCTGGATTATGACCGAGAAAATGTTTCGGATTTTTTGACAGCAGACTTTTCAGATAGGCAATCACCGAGGCGGGAGAATAAACAAAATCACTGAACCGGGCATGCCGACTACCCACAAGCCCCCAGATAACCCGGAACTGAACCGGGCATGCCGACTACCCACAAGCCCCCAGATAACCCGGAACAGAACCAGGCCCAAAACCGCATAACCTGAATAGATGTGCAGGTCATTTTCCTCTTCCCCTGTGAAGTAGGCGATTACGAAAAAAACAACCAGCGACCAGTGAAAAACCCTGACCAGTGGATCCCATACTTTAACAACATTCTCAGACATGACGCCCTCCGCTTGAATATTTTATGCCAACAGGTTAACAACAACACATTAAGAGAAGCTTAAAAAGCATGGCTCTGTTTTTAACTTTCATTTAAGGTTCATCTTTTACGCTCAGCATCGATTTTCTAGACTCAAGCCCGTTTATCATTATGTCTATTATTTTTTCAGGAGAATAAAATGTGTAAGTTTTGTTGGGCGCTCGTACTGGTTTTATTTTTAACCATAGCTAGCATTAGTTATCTGTTTATTTTTAAAGGGCAAACCATAACCGCAAGTGATGGCCGCAGCGCAATCTTATTAACTACCGAAGAACGAAACCTGGTTTTGTTGGAGATGCGGCAATTTCTGGAAGCTGTTCAGATCATCACAACCGCCATCAACAAAGACGATATGCCAGCAGTGGCCAGGGCCGCAAAAAAGGTAGGATTTGCCGCGCAGACAGCCGTCCCACCCGCATTGATGAAAAAACTGCCAATGGGTTTCAAAAAATTAGGCGCTGGTACACATAAAGCCTTTGATCAGCTCGCACTGGATGCCGAATCACTGGCTGACAAAGACTACGCCCTTGCACAACTGGGTGATTTAATGACTAACTGTGTGAGCTGCCATGCTTCATACAGGTTCGATATTGCGGTGGAATGATCGCTTACCCAGGTTCTCATCATGAAAAAACCATTTCAAAACGCCATTGTGCTGCCCATCATTGTTGCGATTGCCGTGGCTGCGGTAGTTTTTACAGTCAAATCCCGCGCACCCCTGGAGCATGAGGATAGCCAACTACCTGAAAAGGTTGTGGAAGTCATAACGGTTAGGGAACTCCCGTTTCGTTCCCGCGCAACGGCTTATGGTCATGTAGAGCCCGCTGTTTTGCTCAAAGCCAGAGCAGAAGTCAGCGGTAAAATCAGCTACATCCACCCGTCTTTAAAACAGGGTGGAAGTTTGCCGAAAGGCACTGTCGTGCTGCGCATTGAACCGACGACTTTTGAGTTTTCTCTGGATCAGAGTCAGGCTGGACTGGCTGGCAGTCAATCGTCACTCAAACAATTAGAGGCCGAGGAAAAAAGCACACGGCGTTCTCTGGCGCTGGCCAGAAAGAATCTGAAAGTCGGGCAAAAAGAGCTGGACCGGATCAAGGCGATCTGGGAAAAACGCCTGATTGCGCGTTCCGTCCTGGATGCCGAAGAACAGAAAGTAATACTGCTACGCCAGCAGGTCGAAGATTTGCAAGGAAAGTTGGCGGCTTACACAAGCCGAAAATCCGCTACCCAGGCACAGATCAAACAATCGAAAACCCAGGTCGAGCAGACCAAAGACACCCTGGGCCGAACCGAGATCAGCCTGCCGTTTGATGCGCGCATTGGAACCGTTAGCGTAGAAGAAAACGAATATGTTCAGGCTGGTAGCCAGCTGTTTGAGGCTTCCGGAACCCAGGCCGTGGAGATTAATGCGCAATTACCGGTGAGTCATTTCCGCCCACTGGTTCGCAGCCTGCAACAGGGTTCGGTGGACTTACAAAATCCCGTTGACTTACAAACTGAGATCGCCAAATGGGATCTGCAAGCGAGGGTGTATCTTGTTGGCGGCTCTCAGGGTGCAGAGTGGCAAGGCAAGTTGCTGCGTATCAGCGAGTCGATTGATCCGGTGCGCGACACGGTGGGGCTGGTCGTCGCAGTCAACAACCCCTACGAAGGGATCGTGCCTGGAGAACGCCCGCCACTGCTCAAAGGCATGTATACGGCGATAACATTTTTAACTGCACCCAAACCAAGTCTGGTGATACCCCGCAAGGCGATCCATCAGGGACGTGTTTATGTGGCGACTGAAGAACAGAAACTGGCAATTCGCGAAGTAAAAATACGTTCACTGCAAGGAGAACTGGCCGTAATTGAAGACGGCCTGAAGACAGGCGAAAAAATTATCATCACCGACATAATCCCTGTTATCGAAGGCCTGCCGCTGAAGTTAATTCAGGCGACCGAATATGAACAGGAATTACTGAATCTGGCAGCTGGTAAGAACCTGTGATCCGTTATTTTGCAGCGCACCCCACGGCTGCGAATATTCTTATGCTGGCCATTGTCGCGCTCGGCCTGGCAGCATTACCGGGCCTGAATAAGGAATCCTTCCCCATCATAAACCTGTATAAGCTGCAGGTGTCGGTTGCCTATCCCGGTGCCAGCGCGACAGACGTTGAGGACGCACTGTGCAACCGCCTCGAAGACGCCACCGATGGTATTAGTTTTATGAAAGAACAGGCTTGCGAGGCGCTTGATAATCGTGCTGTCCTGACGCTGGAAATGCAGGAACAGGGTGACATGCAGTTGTTCGTTGATGACGTGAAAACCGCCATGGATGGCATTCAGGATTTCCCCGAAGAAGCAGAAGACCCGATTATTAAAATACTGGGGCGCACCAGCCCCGTCATCAGCGTGGCGCTGACCGCTGACAAACTCACAGGCTCGGAACTCAAGGCGCTTGCAGAACACTACCGCGATCGTTTACTGGCCTTGCCAACGATACCTATCGTGAACATCGATGGATTTTCAACCCATGAACTGAGCGTGCTACTGCGTAAAGACGCGCTTTTGCAATACAGCCTCAGTGTGCAGGACGTGGCCGACCTGATCCGGCAACAGGCCGTGGATCTGCCGGCGGGCGTACTGGAATCACGACAGACTTCTTATCAGATTCGTTTCGAAAACGCGCGCAGAACGGCAGAAGAATTAGCGGATCTGGTCATCCTTAACAACGACAAAGGTGGTGAAATTCGCCTGGGTGATATTGCCCGAATCGAAGACAGATTTGACCGCCAGGAAGAGCGGATCGAAATTAACGGTAAACCCGCTGCAATTTTACAGGTAAACAAAAATACCATTGATGATTCTCTGACCGTCCTGGATGCCGTAACGAAATTTGTCGAGGAAGAGAATGCCCGCTTGCCGGAAAGCACACGACTAACGCTGACCCAGGACAGAGCATCCATCGTTAAAGACCGTTTAAAACTGCTCGGCAGCAATGGCTGGCAGGGGCTGCTGCTGGCGACGTTGGCGCTGTTCCTGTTTTTCAACTGGCGTTACACCATTTGGGTGGCACTGGGTTTACCCATTTCATTTCTCGGTGGTCTGGCCATCATGAGCAGCCTGGGTTACAGCATCAATATGATTTCCCTGGTGGCGCTGCTGATGTCGATTGGCATTCTGATGGATGATGCGATTGTGCTGTCTGAAAGCATCGATCATGAATACAGAAAGGGCAAGTCGCCCCTGCAATCCGCCATCGACGGCACCTCACGCGTGGTGCCGGGAGTGCTGGCGTCTTTTCTCACCTCGGTATTATTATTTGGTAGCCTGCTGTTTATGAAAGGCGATCTGGGACAGATCATGGGCGTGTTGCCTGTTGTACTGCTTGCCGTATTGAGTATCAGCCTGCTCGAAGCCTTTTTGGTTTTGCCCCGTCACCTGAAGCATTCACTGGAGCATTTCCACCACCGTGAACAACCAAAATGGCGGCAACGCTTTGAAGCGGGGTTCGGCAGACTACGCGAACGCGTCGGCAAAATCGCCGAGTCTGCCATTCGCTATCGCTATCTTACCGTGGGTATCACCTTCGCCATGCTGGTATTGTCCATCGGACTGCTCACAACCGGCATACTCAAATTCAAGGCCTTCCCGGATCTCGAAGGCGACTCGCTGGAAGCGCGCATTCTTTTGCCCCAGGGTACACCACTGGCGACGACAGAATCAGTTGTCCAACAATTATTGAAAGGCCTGGATGAGACCAGAAGCGTATTAGAAGAAAGAGAAACAGAGCCTTTGATCCAAAATGTGCAGGTCGCCTACAGCGAAAACAAGGATGCATCCGAAGTGGGCGCCCACCTGGCGACCATCAGCATCGACCTGCTGGGCACGGAAAAACGCCACTCGACACTGGCTGAATTTATTCCGCTGTGGCGTGAAAAATCCGGGGACATTCCGGATGTCATCAGCATTCAATATAAAGAACCCGTGGTCGGCCCGGCCGGTCGTGCGATCGAAATCCGCATCAGCGGCGATGACCTGACCCGGCTTTCAAAAGCCTCCTGGGAATTACAGAACTGGCTACGCGGTTACGCCGGTGTCTACAATCTGCTGGACGATTTGCGCCCTGGCAAACCGCAATTTTCTGTACAGCTGAAACCCGGCGCACTGGCATCCGGCATCAATTCGCAGACCGTTGCCGCCCAGTTGAGAGCAGCCTATCAGGGCATCAAGGTAAGTGATATTTATCAAGGCCGCGAAGCCTACGAGATCAATGTGAAACTGGACAGCCCGCTGCCTCAGGCGCTGAATGATTTTGATGATCTGGAAATCTTTCCGGCTTCAGGTCAAAGTATTCCGCTATCCAGCCTCGCAACCATCAAGGAAGAGCGAGATTTTGCACGTATCGGGCATGTCGATCACCAGCGGGTGGTGAATATTTTTGGCGATATCGACGCCGCCATCGCCAACACCTCAGAAGTACTGAAAGACACTAAAAAACGCTTCTTCCCTACCCTGAAAGAACGCTATCCGGATTTAAAAATCGCCCTCAAAGGAGAAGTCGAAAGTGGCGCGGAAACCAACCGCTCTATCCTGACAGGATTTGCGCTCGGGCTGTTAGGTGTATTCCTGTTGCTGAGTCTGCAATTTAAAAACTATCGCGAACCGCTCATCGTCATGCTCAACATCCCCTTCGCGCTGATCGGCGCGATCTGGGGTCACATGATTATGGGTCTTGATTTCACCATGCCCAGCATGATTGGTTTCGTCGCGCTGGCCGGGGTCGTTGTCAACGACTCCATCCTCCTGGTTGTGTTCGTCAAACATCATGTCAGCGAGGGCCTGAGTCTGCATGCTGCGGCCAGTCAGGCCGTGCGGGATCGTTTTCGTGCCATTTTCCTGACCTCCGCGACAACCGTCGCAGGCATGACACCCTTGCTGTTTGAAACCAGCATGCAGGCCCAGGTACTCGTTCCGCTCGTCACCAGCCTGGTGTTCGGCATGCTGACTTCAACCCTGCTGATCATGATCGTGCTGCCTTCTCTCTATGCGATTATGGAAGACGTTGGCTTTGTCGAACTTCAGCCTGAAACTGCTTAGCCTCCTGTTTTAAGTTTCATTTAAGGCACCCGCTTTACCATCCAGTCACGGTTAAATCACCGTCGTTCAAAACATTTTATTTTGGAGAACCAGGTAAAGCCATACCTTAACGATACGAACAACCATGAAAAAGAATATATTCAAAAACGCTGCACCCGTTGGCTTGATAGCCATTGCTGTTGCACTACCTTTTAGCACAAAAGCCAATGAGGCGGGGCAGGCAACCCACCTGGACTCTGTTCTGATTCAGCCGAGTGAAACAGTAACACTTTCTCAGGTTATAGACAGCGCCATCAACCATGCACCAGAGTCAGTACAACAGGAAGCTGTTAGTGAATACGCTTCTGCGCTGCAGAGAAAATCAAATACCTGGCTGGCATCATCGCCCAGCCTGAACTTCAATTATCAGACTGACCAGTTGCACGAAGATGCGGGCTACAGTGAAACGGAAACCGGGATTGATCTGCCGCTATGGCGGCCATCACAGAAAAAAGCCTGGGGATCGCTGGCTGATAATGCCGGAAAAACAGTAGCGAATTTTCCTGCGCTACTGCGTTTGAAGGTTGCTAGCCGGGTGCGTAAATCGGTCTGGGAACTGGAGGAGACTCGTGCAGCAGTTAATCTCGCAGAAAAGGAACTGGAAACCGATAAAATACTGGAAAATAAAATCCGCCGGCTGGTCGAACTGGGTGACCGCGCCAGACTTGACCTGATACTCGCCTCCCAGGATGTCCTCAGCAAGGAACGTGCGTTACTCAATGCAAAAGCCATGTATCAGGAAGCATCACTGCATTACACACACCTCACTGGCCTCCAGACCTATCCTGCTCAACTCAAAGAAGCTGCAGGCAGCGGACCTATCGAACCAGAGCATCCTGAACTAACAACAGCCAGGCTCAAAATTGAACAGGCAAAATATAGACAAACACTACTGCGTAAAACGGCTGGAGGCCAGCCAGTACTGAGCATCAACGCCCGTCAGGAAACAGCTGTCGACAGTTCTGAAAACCTGGATTCAGTAGGTGTAGGCATCAGCCTGCCTTTTGGTTCGAAAGCACATAACGGCCCGGAATACTCAGCCGCTGCCAGAGATGCAGCAGAAGCAAAATCAGAATTGATACTGCTCAGGCATCAACTGGAAACTGCGCTGGATGGCGCCCGCATTAAATATCAAGCACTTGAAAAAGACATTGTACTGGCACAGAAAAACCTGCAACTCACAACCAGACAGAGACAACTCACAGAGCGGGCTTACGAAAGCGGCGAAGTGGATATCGTTCATCTACTACGCAGCCAGTCTGCATTTTTTAATGCCCAGCGCGAGCTGTCACGCATCCAGATAGAGCGGGGTCGCGCTTTGTCGGAAATCAACCAGGCACTTGGAGTCACCCCATGAAGTATTTGTTTTTAACGTTTATGCTCTTCAGCGCAATACCAGCTATAGCGGGAGATTTAATTCCGGTAAAAGACGAGGAAATCGAGCTACTGGGCATAGAATTAGCCAGGCCCGAAACGGCTCATGACAACCCAGGCTCGCTGCTTTCAGCAATGGTCGTCATCCCGCCTGGCCAGGAGCAGATCGTGAGCGTGCCTGAAGCGGCGCGTATCCAGTCCATTCATGTTGCGTCAGGCGATGAGGTAAAAAAAGCTCAGCCTCTTGCAACACTGGCCAGCCCAGCACTGCTTTCGCTGCAAAAAGATTACCTGCAAGCGCTGGCTGATCTGAATCTGGCCCGGCAGAAACTCAACCGGGATAAACAACTTGCCGCCGAAGGTATTATTGCGAAGCGTCGCTTGCAGGAAACCCAGGCGAGCTATGCAAATGAAAGATTGCGCGTTAATCAGCAGGCCTCAGCACTCAGAATCGCCGGATTTTCTGATGAGGATATTGCAGAGTTAAAACGCAGCGGAAAACTCCAGGACAGTATCACCCTGCGCGCGAGTCAGGCCGGAATTGTACTTGAAAAAATGGCTCGGATCGGAGAACAGCTTGAAGCCGGAGCACCGCTATTCAGAATTGTCGACCTCTCAGTATTGTGGCTGGAAATCCGCGTCCCACTCACAACGGCTGGCTCACTCGCAACAGGTCAGGCAGTCAAGGTAGACGCACGTGAAGTCACGGGGAACATCCAGTTGATTGGAAAAAATGTTGATCCTGAAACTCAGACTTTACTCGCCCGTGCTGAAATCACTACCGGACTGGATCAGGTTCGCCCGGGTGAGGCGCTTAATGTACGCCTGCTGGCTGCATCCACTGCGGAGAGCAAAACGGCTTTTGCGGTAGATCGTATCGCCGTCATCCGCAGTGGCGACAGTGACTATGTTTTTGTCCGCGTCGATGGCGGCTTTGAAGCCCGCAAGGTAGAAGTCACAGGCTACGCAGGAAAAGAAGCCCTGATCACAGGCAATCTTTCCGCAGATGACCGGATCGCCCAACGCGGACTGGCCGCGCTCAAGGCCGCCTGGCTCGGTATGAGCGGAGGCGAATAATGCACCGACTCATCCAGTTTGCGCTAACCCAGCGCCTCCTGATACTGCTACTGGTGGTACTGACCATCGGTATTGGCGTACGTGCGGTGCTTCAACTTCCGATTGACGCTTTTCCTGATGTCTCTCCAACCCAGGTCAAAATCGTCGTCAAAAGCCCTGGCATGACGCCAGAGGAAGTTGAAAGCCGTATCACCGCTCCTATTGAGGTCGAACTGCTGGGTATTCCCGACCAGGCCATGCTGCGCTCGGTGTCCAAATATGCGCTGGCGGACATTACGCTGGATTTTGCAGAGGGTGTCGATATCTACTGGGCGCGACAGCAGGTAGCCGAACGGATTAACGCCATCTGGGGCGATCTGCCTGCTGGGGTCGAGGGCGGCATCGCACCCATGACGACGCCGCTGGGTGAAATGTTCATGTTTACGGTGGACGGCGACGCCAGTCTGACTGAGCGCCGCAACCTGCTCGACTGGGTGATCCGCCCGGCCCTGCGAACCGTTCCCGGTGTGGCCGATGTCAATGCCCTGGGCGGCTATGTGCGTAGCTTTGAAGTCATCCCCGATCCAGCCGCGATGAGCGCACGCGGCGTGAGCTTTTCCGATCTCCGGACTGCAATTGAGTCCAATAACCGCAACGATGGCGCAGGCCGCATGACTGAGGGCGAAGAAACACTGCTGGTGCGGGCGGAAGGTGCAATTCGCACATTGGATGATTTGCGCATACTGGCCGTGAAACAGACGGACAATGTACCTATCCGCTTACAGGATGTTGCCGAAGTCCGTGTCGGCGCACTCACCCGCTATGGCGCTGTTACTGCCAGTGGTGAAGGTGAAACAGTTCAGGGGCTGGTGCTGGGATTGCGCGGCGCAAACGCCCGAGAAGTTGTCGCAAATGTCCGCGGTAAACTCGAAGCGTTGAAGCCTTCATTACCGGAAGGTGTTACTACCACCGTATTCTACGATCGAGGCGACCTTGTGAACAAAGCGGTCTGGACAGTCACCAAAGCCCTGCTTGAAGCGACTGTTCTGGTGGTCATTCTGCTGATCCTGTTTCTCGGCAATCTACGTGCAGCCCTGACCGTTGCACTATCCCTGCCGATGGCGGCGCTGATTACTTTTACACTGATGAAATATACCGGCATGACAGCCAATCTGATGAGTCTTGGTGGGCTGGCTATTGCAATTGGTATGTTGGTGGATGCCGCTGTCGTCGTAGTCGAAAACATCGTCACGCAGCTGAGTCGCGAGAAAAAATCGGCGGGGCTACCTCGTCTGCATCTGATCTATCGAGCCGCCCGCGAAGTCGTGACACCCGTCACCTCCGGGATTCTGATCATTATTATCGTATTTTTGCCATTGCTGACCCTGCAAGGCCTGGAAGGCAAGCTGTTCTCACCCGTTGCCCTGACCATCATATTCGCGCTGAGTGGTTCGCTAATCCTGTCGCTCACGGCGATTCCTGTGTTCGCCTCTTACCTGCTCCGAAACGTATCACACGAAGAACCCTGGCTGCCTCGTAAAATCGAAGCGATTTACCGACCTTTGCTGCTTTGGTCACTCAACCATACGAAACTGATCTCCGGTGTGGCAGTTACTGCCCTGGTTATCACAGGATTTGTTTTCACAGTGGTTGGCAAGACCTTTATGCCCGCTATGGATGAAGGCGACATTATCGTCCAGCTCGAAAAACTGCCTTCGATCAGTCTGGAAGAATCCGCCGCATTAGATCAGCGTGTGCAGGATGCTGTCATGGCAGCCGTGCCCGAAGTAAAACGCATCGTCGCACGCGCTGGATCAGATGAAATCGGACTCGACCCGATGGGGTTGAACGAAACGGATTCTTTTTTCGTGCTCAAACCACAATCGGAATGGCGCATGAAAACCAAGGCAGAATTGATTGATGCGATCCGTCTCGTCATGGATAAACTGCCCGGCATTGCCTATGGCTTTACTCAACCCATCGACATGCGTGTATCGGAAATGCTGACTGGTGTGCGTGGCGATGTCGCATTGAAGATTTTCGGTGAAGATATGGAGCAGCTTGCAGAGATGGGTGAACAGGCCGCAGCATTACTTCGACAGATCCCGGGAGCCGAAGATGTTTTTGCCGCCCGCAATGAAGGCGTACAATACCTGGTGTTGAAAATAGACCAGATGGCTGCAGGCCGGTATGGACTCGATGCCGATACTATCGAAGACATTTTGCGCGCACAGATCGAAGGACTGAAAATGGGTATCGTCCAGGAAGGCGCACAGCGCACACCGCTAATTCTACGGGGCAGCAAGACTCTGCGCAGTTCGCCGGAAGATTTCCACTCACTACCGATCACATTGCCAGATAACAAACAGATCCCGCTTTCTGCGATTGCACATATCGAGCGTACCGAGGGGCCGGTCATGATCGAACGCGAACAGGGTGCACGATACACAGTCGTCCGCAGCAATGTTCGTGACCGTGACCTCGTCGGGTTTGTCGATGAAGCTCGAAATGCCATCGCCAACAATATCAAGCTGCCTGCCGGTTATTCCGTTCAATGGGGTGGTGAGTTTGAGAATCAGCAACGTGCTGCGGCGAGGTTGTCGCTGGTTGTTCCCATTTCACTGGGCCTGATTTTTCTTTTGCTGTTTTTCACCTTCGGCTCGGTGCGGCAAGCGGTTTTGATTCTCTCCAACATTCCTTTTGCCATGATTGGAGGCGTGCTGGCGCTGGCGATTTCTGGAGAATATTTATCGGTGCCGGCCTCGGTTGGATTTATCGCACTACTGGGTATTGCAGTGCTCAACGGCATCGTCATGGTCAGCTACTACAATCAACTCCGGGCACAGGGTTTTAGTATGTCCGAACTGGTTGTCGAGGGAGCAGCTCGCCGAC
>DTYI01000144.1 GCA_012961935.1 Thiotrichales bacterium
AGCCACTCCATGCCCGCAAGTATTTTCTCCCGTATCAGGGCACTGTTTTCACCTACGCCGCCGCCGAACAGGATGGCATTAGCACCACCCAGGACCGTGAGATAAGCGCCGATATATTTTCTGGCGCGGTAACAATAGAGATCGACTGCAAGCTTTGCTGCCGCTCCCCCGCTTTTCAGTAACTCGCGCATGTCCGCACTTTTCCCGGAAAGGCCGAGCAGTCCACTCTCGTGATTCAACAGCCGTTCCAGATCATCGAGAGAATATCCCGCTTCCCTCTGCAAATAGAAAACAGCACCGGCATCAATATCGCCACAACGTGTCGCCATGACCAACCCCTCCAGGGGTGTAAACCCCATGGATGTATCAACCGCAATGCCTTGACGGATTGCGGTAACCGAACAGCCTGCCCCCAGTTGTAATGAAATTACCCGGCCACCACCCGTCAGATCAGGTCTTATTCTCTGCCAGTGTTCCAGCATGGCCTGGTGCGCAATGCCGTGAAAACCAAAACGCTGTATCTGATACCGTTCACACAGGGCTGTTGGCAGAGCATAGGTAGATGCAACTGCCGGTAGCCCAGTGTAGAACCCGGTATCAGGCACAACTACCTGCAACATATTTTTACCAAGTTCATCACGACACTGGTGCATCAGCGCCAGGGCAGCGGGATTGTGCAAGGGTGCCAGTGAGGCAATTTGTTCCACATCTGCTTCCACTTGCCGATTAAAAATACGGGGATGCTTTATTCGCCTGCCGCCATGCACCAACCGGTGCGCGACAAGCTCTACTTCAGATCCGCTCTGTTTGAGAAATTCATGCAAGCGTTCCGCCTGCAACGTTGGGGCGGCAGGATAATGTTCACTCCCACATGACTTGATGGCTACTCCATCAGCGGAATACAGACCGAGGCGCAATGAAGAGCTGCCTGCATTGATGGTGAGCACGTTCATACGCCGGAGCTTTTGCACACTGTTTTCCAAGAGGCTGAAATAGCCGTTGATCTGTCGACAAACCTGTGCCAGTGCAATGACATAATCTGCGGTTACTCCGGTTATCCGCTAGCGGATGTAGGCTTCAGTTGCATAGCGGCGCATCATCCGATGGCTGTTGAAAAAGCTCGCGTTCTTGCTGATCGCCGCTTTCATCACTGCAATCCAGCCGGTACGATCCTGGTAGTACAGGGGCAGCACCTTGTGTTCGAGTTTGTCATACAGGGATTCGACATCCTGACCCGTACCGGCATCATCGCTATTACCAACTGCCCAGCCTGTGACGCCTTCGATACAACCCTCGATCCACCAGCCATCCAGTACGCTGAGATTGGGCACACCATTAAAGGTTGCCTTCATGCCACTGGTTCCAGACGCTTCCAGCGGACGCAACGGTGTGTTCAGCCAAACGTCTACGCCCGACACCAGACTGCGGGCGATGTCCAGGTCGTAATTTGGCAAGTAAGCGATGGGTATCACGCCTGACAAATCCTGCATGTGCTTGTGTAATGCCGCGATGAGTTGTTTACCGCCCTCGTCCAGTGGGTGCGCCTTGCCGGCCAAAACAATCTGCAACGGATAACCTTGTGCCAGCACCTTCAAACGGTTGATATCTGTAAACAGAAGATCGGGACGTTTATACGCTGTCATGCGTCGTGCAAATCCCAGCGTCAGAACCTCCGGATCCAGTCGGACCGATGTCAATGCTGCCACCTTCCCGATCAGTTCCAGCTTGGCCTGCTGGTGCGCATCCCATATCGACTGATCAGGAATGCAGCAATCAGCACGCACCAGCAACTCCGGTTCGTGGCACCAGCTCGGCACATGCAAGTCAAACAGTTTGCTGAAACTGTCACAGACCCAGGTAAAAGGATGCACACCATTGGTGATGGCATGAACCTGGTAACCGGGAAACATCGATCGGGAAACTTCTGCATGACGTTTGGCGACACCATTCACGTACTCACTCAGATTCAACGCCAGGCGTGTCATGTTCAGATTATCCTTACCAGCCAGTTGACGCAGCACTCCGTCGTCAACGGCGGGCTTCATGACTTCGTAGACCAGTCGGTAATCGAAACGATCGTGCCCGGCCTCTACCGGCGTGTGGGTCGTGAAGCAACACAACTCCCTGACACGCGGCAGATCATAGGGCGACTCGCCAGCCCGCAGGTCTTCCGACGGGTAGGCGTAACGGCGTAACAGTTCCAGCGCCAGCAGCGCCGAATGCCCCTCATTCATATGATACTGGCGAACCGAAAAGCCGATGGCCTGCAACAGACGAATACCGCCAATACCAAGAATCATCTCCTGTTTGAGCCGGTAACGTTCA
>DTYI01000145.1 GCA_012961935.1 Thiotrichales bacterium
CGAGTACGCCATGTGAAGCATTATACCCCAGTTAAAGGTCGTAAATGGTAGAACACCAAGGAAGTATAATCCTACTGAACCGTAGATAGCACCTATTGTAGAACACCCTCTATTACACCCTCAAAATTTTTGAGTTATTGAATGATTAACTCTTAATGAAGCTAGAAAAATATGACTATGAAATAATTTACACACTAAAAATACAAATAAATACCTACATAAAGCAGAATGATGAGAGTCAGCTCAGGAAATGGAATCTAGAACAATAAAAGAAATTGGCGCATCACCCCTGTTGATAACAATTATAGTGCTGCCTTCCAAAAGTTTGGCACAAAAAGGTAAAAGACAAAACTTAATTTATTGCGAATTCAGCAATGGCCGTTATAAAAAAGTTTATGCTGATAGCCCGGGCGACAGAAAAATACACTTACCCTGAAACAGAAATCAATCGCGTCTTTACCCCACAGTTGCTTCCAGTGGCGTCATTTTGGCCATGGGTTTGGCCCAGATGCGGTAGGGTGGCATGTGCCAGTAACTTTACCGGTTTTTGCACAGTTAGTTTTTAATTGCGCCTCGGCTGCGCTACATTCCTGCCGGAATGGCCCGGTCAACAGCCCGAAATCCAGATTATTACAATCGCAATCGATTTGAGCACAGTCGTTTGAACCGCTTCTGTTTGGTGCTGTTTGAATGTTTGGCTCGATTGTTTTGCCTCTGTGCAACCCCCCCTGGTACTCCTCCCCTGGGTTCGATTGTTGGAATCTCATTTTCCTCTTTTATTGTGCCTGGTACGGTTTTCTTTCCGCCCTGGTTGTTCTGCGTGCTATTTTCAATCAGCACTGTTTGATCGGCCTCGCCAAAATGATCCACAACACCACAAACCACCGCACCCGAAATAGCAGCTACACCGACAATGATTAACTGCGCAGCTGAGAATTGCGCAATCGCTTCCAGCCCAGTGTTAGTGCCCCACTGAAACAAAGCGATCGGGGTAGTCAGGAGGCCCAGAAAACCAGTCGGTGCAAATAAGCGTAACAGTTTCTTTTTTTGCCTTTCGGTTAAATCGATTCCAGCTTCCCGCAGTCGTTCAATAACGGCCTTCTGAATCTCCGGGGGCTTCACACCCGTTTTCTCCATGCTGCGTTTCATTTCAAGCAGCTCATTTATCAATGGCGAAAAATCCGAGCGTTGGTGTTTTTTCAGTAGCTCATTAAGCGGCGTTTCATCTCCAACAACTGGCACCAACATCCGCTCAGGGTGATGCGTAAAAAAATATTCATACTCTTTTCGCACCCAGTCAGAGTCGGCAGAATGTTTTGTCCAGAAAACCAGCAAAACCTCAGCCTGCTCCAGCCCCTCCTGTAGTTTCATCTGCCACTGAGTACCGGGCAAAATCGTTTTGTGATCAATGAATACCTGATGTCCCAATGCTTCAAGTAGCAAACCAAGCCCAGTTACTCTGCGCTTATCGGCACGACTATAGGAGATAAATATACTTTGACCAGATGGGGAAACTGTTGCGGAGGGTTCGGCCATTATCGCTCTTCAGAAAAAAGATATGAAACAGCGCAAGACACCAATTACAAACCGTAAAAAATTACAGCTGTTATTCAGCCTTAAGCATTATAGTTAGAGTATAGCCGCAGACAGGATGATTTCTTGCGAAGTGTACTTGAGATATCATAATTAACAGATTTCCAGTATGTTTCGAATGAGTCAGAATTAACGATGAAAGCAGAAATACAATTTTTTATGACCGCAGCAGATGCAGAAGTATTTATAAACTATGCTGAAGGATTGGTCGATTCGATAAAAGAAAATGGCGAATCATCCCTGTTGAAAATTGGTGATTGTCAGATAATTTATACGCCCTCTGTTCTACCAGAAAATACACTCTCGGCCGGCTCAATCGCTATCGACTCAGGTGGAATTGACGCGGGCTGCAAACAGCGCTTAAAAGCAGAGGCTGTCTACAAAAAATTACGCAAGTGGATCAAAAATAATTACAGCAATCGACTCTGCACATGGACAGAAGGAAACGCAGATAAGGTTTCTCGTGTTCGAGATTTCTGGTTAGGGCCAGATGCCAGGCAGAGAAAAGAATCCGATAGTAAAATGGAACTGCGTCTTTCCTTCACAAGCAGCACGCTCTTCGACCTGGCACCTGACATGAACGTCATGGGAGATATCACACCCAAAACCAAAAAACCGAGATAAACTATGCTTACGAATTACGTCAGAATGTGGCATAGAAGGACTGCCACAACTTTTCTTTTTGGAGCCACTGACTAAAATTAGAATTTGTGGCTGCGCGACCTTAAGGTTCACGCAGCCAGGTGACTTAAGGTTGTTTTGGGGTCTTATATTCGGCCACTTTCTGAAATGATTCCCAAATAGTATCGTACCCAACGAAGCCAGCTTTATTAGGCTTATTTTGACGGGTTATCAGACGGTCTGTTTTACCCTCAGGAACTTTGGGTCTGGTTGAAGCTTGTCCACTCATAAATCACCTCTTGTTATGATGCCGGGACAACCACTGCAAGAAATCGCAGCTAAAAATTACCCGACATCGTCATTTTTTCATCTTTCGAAATAGTAATAAAGATAGAAATATATATTACCCCATAAATTATTCAAGTAATGCTCATTAATAGTAGTGGCATGGAAAGATCTGGCTATACGTTTGGGATGGTGAGGAGCTAGTGATTAATTCGAGTCAGGCCCATGGTTTTTCGCGTGATTTTATTAGGGAGCCTCTGCCATATCACTGAATCAAGAGCAGAGTTGCGCCGTGTTCGCAACCACATCGCGCAAGGGTTGCATGCGCGGATCATCCGGCCCGATGATGTTACCCATCGTCCAGATCTCCAGTCCGCGCAGATCGTGCTTGATGACGATGGCAATTTTGTTTTCGATATCTTCCGGTGTCTGGTCGACGAGGCCGGGAGACAGACCGACCCCAAGAACGATCTTTGATGCCGGAACGCCTGCAGCAATGTAATCTTCCACCTGGTCTTCCCCATCATCCCAGTAGCTCATGATATTGATCGTATCGACATCATCCACTAGCTGCGCTACAACCGGAGGCGGCACCAGACCGCTGACGACATCGATCAGCAACAAAAGGTCGGAGTTTATTTTATCCAGAGCAGTGCGGAGTTCGCGCACGAGGGCAATCAGCTGGTCTTCATGCCCCGGTACCCTTTCTTCCCAGTCAACAGATATCCCGTCGTATCCGTGTCTTTTTACGCGATCGACGATATCTGTAATGAACTGACTGCGATGCGCATCATCGGTGGCGATCACGAACTCATTGCCGTAATCCTCCCCGCCAACAACAAGCACAACAGGCACACCAGCAGCGTGCCCGGCTGCAACCGCGGCATCTGCTCCGGCATCGAAAATCTCCCCGTTTCCGAGGCGGCCATCGCTCGTCGGGTACATGGCAAAGTGGAGAATATGCGTCCAGAGCGAATAGTCGATTTCATCGGGAGGAAGAGGCTGGTATTCCTGAACCCAGCCCGGATATGAACCAATTGACCAGACGCATGAATTCTTCGCACTCAACATTTCGCCCCCCGAATTCTGTGCGCTACCGTCCTGGCTCAGGCTGGTAACATTATCCTGGTTCATGGTGTTGTCGTTGTCCTGGCTCAAGGCAGCGCCACTGTCCTGGCCTGTGGGATTGCTGTCCTGATTCAGGGTGGTGTCACTGCAAGCAGACAAGAACACACCAGCCATGAAAATGAACAGGAATACTGTAAACAGCTTATTCATTCCCTTGTTAATTCTATCAACGCGCATAAATTCATACCTAATAACAAGGGAGGCCTGATTATTCAGGCCTCCCTGCAACACTGTACCGTTTCGCTAAAATCAATCGCTGTAAGCAATTAATTTTATTACCATAAAAAATGCAGATATCGCTTTGCGTCCTCTGACAATTGAAGTGTTCAGATGTTCCCGAAGCTACTGATGAATGGTTTTATTTTTGGTTCTAACGCCAAAATCAGCCGTCAACCAGGGAGGGCTTCACCCCTGCCATGAATTGCTCCATAAATTGAGACAAAGGCATGTTCAGAGGTAAACGTTATATCCAGGGTGGGCGGCTAAGCGTCAGCGTAAGTTTCCCAAGGCAGTACAGCTTGAAGCAGACTGGTTAGTGTTTTGACCTGGATTATTTAAAGGGTATACAGATTGTATGGAAGGCAAAAACAAGAACTGACACTGAGAGTCGATTCTTAAAATCTATCCTGTATACAAAAATAAAATGCACCACCGTATCCTGACAATCAACTGGATATAAAAGGTGGAAGATGGCTTGTCGGCTTGTATATATATTATGCGCAAGCCGATTTTCAAGCTGTTATTTCACGGTGGTGTCAGTCCCTGGCAGGCAGCCGTTTGGTTTGCAGGCGCCTGGTGTTCGGCAATCGATTTCAGCGTGTAACAGATCGTTGGCCAGTGGTGTGGAAAGTTCGCGTGAACCAAAGAGGGTACGCCGGTGATTTCAAAATTGATAGCATCCGGTGCATGGTTTCGCGCCAGCCGCCTGCCATAGCAATCCAGTGACTGAGTATGACCGCCGACGATTAAATCCTCATTGTTGGCTGCATACAGATTGACGTAGAGAACACCGTCATGGATGGTCGGTCGGCTGCGAGGTGCTTCCTGCTCCGGGTTTGCTATTGTGGCTTCGTTGCAGTTTTCGCCAAAGCTGTGCCCGTTCAGATCTTCGATAAAGCTGTCATCGTCAGACGTGTTGGTTGAAAACGAGGGCGGCAGGGGGGAACAGGCGCCGCAAGGGGCGAATTGGCTTCCGAGATTCGCTGTCCGCCCGCCACACAATTCCCGGCTTGAACGATCAGGCTGACTGGCATTGCCACAGGTGAGTGAGTCTCCAACAGCGTGATTAGGCGTTGCCAGCGCAACAAATTCGGAGACAGTGATAGCGCCATTTCTGCGTGATCCCATCAGATTTTTGAGATAGTAGCGGCTGCTGATGCCACCCTGGCTGTAACCGACGATGGCGACCTTGCTGTTCTGGTAGGCGGGCATGTTCAGGATGCCGGTCTGTTGCACACCGGCCGAGTCTGGACCGCCTTCGATGGCGGCGAGAATGTCTGTGGCATCCGCCGCTATACTGCGGTCGAAATTTTCCGGATGAGAGGCACCATGCACTGGCAGTTCGAGGTAAAAAGGATCAACCGGCAGATTCGGATTGGCGTCAAGGGCAGCGTCAAACGAAGTTGTTCCTGCTGTGCCGGGTTGCTGCCAGGCAGGAACCGCGCCACCACTGTGGCCGTGCACAAACAACACGGGAATGCGCGCGGACACAACTTCATGATGGGTCGGGGCGATACTAGCCGGCCACGTGTCGGAAACAGTATTATTGGTCAGACGAACCATGTCCGTGCCATCGAGTTTGATGGAAAAGATCTCCTGTTTGATATTGAGTGATGATCCGGGCACATCAGCGGATTCGATGGAAACATAAAGACGCTGATCATCTTTTGAAAAATCAATACCAGAGATGTTCTTGTCTGCAGGCGAAGGCAATGAGATCTCGTGGGTCTGGTTCCAGTCAGCAATGTTCAAAACCCGAATAGTTTCTTTTGACTGGCCGTGAAAAAAGGCGCGGTAAGCCAGCAGCTTTCCATCGTGCGAGACCACTGGCAACACCTCGCTGATGCCTGCTGTATTGGTCAGTTGCTGCAAGCCGGAGCCATCGGATCCGATATGAAACAGATCCCGCTTCTGCGTGGTCCGGTCGAAGCGTGAGAAAACAATTCGATTACCACCCTGATAGAAATCATGTCCCGAGCCATCCGATTCATTCGGACCGGGGGTTGTGACCTGATTTAAATCCGTTCCATCAGGCTTGATCGTCCAGATCTTGGTGTTTTGTCGATAGGCAGGGTAAGCAAAAGCAATCAAATCGTTCTGCGCCCAGCGGGGCTGGGTTCGCTGCAGAGTGCCGCTCGTAACCTGCTGAACATTCTGGCCGTTCAACCCCATGATAAAAATATTTTCACCCGGGCCACGAAGAGAGGAAAAAACAATCCTGTCACCGGCAGGAGAAATATCCGGAAAATGATCGGTGTCAGATGTGTTCGACACATTCGTCTGATTATTTCCGGTTTTACTCATCTTGTAGATCTGTCCATGCCCGTCGCGTTCAGAGACAAATGCCACGTTTGCAGCACACCCCCAGACAGACAGGATGACGAACGTCAACACCAGCAGCTTTCCTGCGATTAAAAAACGTTGAATGGGAATCCAGTTTAGTGTGCGCGTCATTGTTGTCTCCTTTACATAATTTGGTCAATTAGGGGGAGTATCTGCTCATATCAATTTGCCGGAAAATACAAATCGACTTTGAATAAAAAGTTGCGTGTCCAGACATCCGTTGTGTGAATTTATACAACAAAAACCTGCTATTGCAATACCTAACAACAGCCGAATTGAACCACTTTTGACAATTATCAATATTTCGTGATTGGTCGAAGCAATACTCAATATTTTCGAAGCTGATTGAATCAGTCGGGCAGGAAAACCGGGGCCAACTTAACTCAAATTTTTTTCTATTTTTCTGTGCATTCAAACAACCCTAATCGTTGGCTTCATATTTCAGATCAATCTGCCGTGCTGTATTTTTAGTTAGCGGTATTAAATAGCGACATATGAACGGAGGTGAATAAGTGGTGAATTCAAGTAATGTTCATAAATCGTAGTGGCATGAAAAAATCTCACCCCAGGGTTTTCGTAGTAGTAATTGGTCAGGCGACTACCACGCCTCAAGATGCGCAGTGCCACCCAATTGCGCCACCTGAGATTCGATCCACTGGACGCGTTCGAGCATATAGGCAGACGGCTTGCTGGGATTCATCCGATATGGATTAGGCAAGACTGTAGCGAGCAACGCAGACTCATTGAGATTTAACGCAGACACATCTTTATTAAAATATTGCTTCGCAGCAGCAGTCACTCCGAAAGTACATGGACCGAACTGGGCGGTATTCAAATAGACCTCCAGGATGCGCTGCTTATCCCACGCGAGTTCAATCCACGCAGTCAGGTAGGCCTCGAGACCTTTACGTACCCAGCTACGCTCTGGCCACAGGAACAGATTCTTGGCCACCTGCTGGCTAATAGTGCTGGCACCACGCTGTTCGCCACCCTCCAGCACATGTCCGATTGCTTTAAAATCAAAGCCCCAGTGTTGCGAGAACAGCTGATCCTCCGAAGCGATCACAGCCACGGCCGCATGACGGGAAATCTGTTTCATTGGCAGCCATTGATAATTCACCTTATTACACCGGGCATGCGTACCCAGCGCACCCAGTCGCGCCTGCACCATAAAACTGGTAGTCGGAGGTGGCAGCCAGCGCAAAGCCAGGACAGGAAGGATCGTTAATAACAAAACAATCGCAACCAGGCGCAAAATCCATTTGCCTATAAAATTTCGTCGCTTGCGAGTACGCTTTTTTGCCATGGGAAAGTATATGTCAGCTCAGAAACAGTTAACACGAAAATGTATCTAAAGAAGACACCCGTTACTAAAAGTCCAACAGGTAGTATAAGACATTGACTCTATTGATTCCGGGGGTGCGCTTGGAGCTTGAATTCACCATATCACGGTGTTGCACTTGGAACTTGAATTCACCTTAGGCTATCAAAAATCTAAGACCTGACCCTTTTTTTCTGCTTTTTACGATCTAAGCACTTTATTTTAATTCCAGGAACGGAAATGGAATAACCGTAAACCCCCATAAAACGGAAGTCTTTATTTTTTATTGCTTTCTCCACGTCATCTCTGGGCTTTGCTGAATATAGCCAGTCCATTTCCTTTATATATTTTCCTTGAGCAATCTTAAACTCACTAGCTTGGCAAGCAACTAGCAAAGGGAGTAATAAAAGTAATAATATATTTCTCATTAGAATTTATCTTTAAACCAGATATTAAAGCACACCCCCCCCCACTTTACATGATGTTTTGTATGAGGTAACACTTTACCGTAATACTTGTACTTTATGCTTTTGCGTCGCAGACACCTAACGGCTGAGCTAACCTGCCCCAAGCATTTCACCGACCAACTTAATACGGAGTGAGGAACTTGAGAAAAGAGAACATATTGAAATTGATGCGGATGGAATTCTAG
>DTYI01000146.1 GCA_012961935.1 Thiotrichales bacterium
AAACCAGCCCTACAGACAACAGCAGTTCGAATACAAGAAAAACACTGAAATGATATTTTGTCCCGCATAGGTGTCATGATTAACGCCATAAACAAACATTGGCGTGCCGTCTTTTGAAGGTGCAGACATAACCACTTTCTTTGCGCCTGCATCAATGTGCTTTTGACAGCCTTCTTCCGTGAGGAAGAAACCAGTACATTCAAGTATCAGATCAGCACCCACATCACCCCATTTAAGATCAGCGGGATCACGCTCGGCCGTCAGGCGAATATTCTTGCCGTTAACCGTCATCGTATCACCGCTCACTGCAACATCACCCGGGAAATTACCATGTACCGAGTCATATTTCAGCATGTATGCGAGATAATCGTTGTCCAGCAGGTCGTTGATACCGACAACTTCCATTTCCGGGAAATCTTTTGCGATCGCGCGGAACACCATACGGCCGATGCGGCCAAAGCCATTAATACCGACTTTAATTGTCATTTGTTTTCTCCTAAAAAGTATTGTAAATAATTTTTCAGCTTAAAGTTTTTCTAGAGTAAGCCCTCGACAGTTTTCACTACATTTTCCACAGTGAAACCAAAGTGCTCAAATAACTGTCCGGCCGGCGCTGATTCACCGAATGTGTCGATACCGACGACTTCGCCATTCAGGCCAACGTATTTTCTCCAGTAATCGGAAACACCTGCTTCGATAGCAATGCGTGGCGTGCGGTTGCCTGGCAGAACTGACGCTTTATACACTTCGTCCTGAGCGTCGAAGGTATCAGCTGATGGCATGGATACCACCCGGATTTTCTTACCCGAATTTTCCAGCTCGGCTGCCGCCTTGATCGCCAGCCCAACTTCGGAACCCGTAGCAATAAGAATGGCATCTGGCTCGCCATCAGGATCCTTAAGAATATATCCGCCTTTTTCAATAGATTCGATCTGTTTGGCGGAACGATTCTGGTGATCCAGATTCTGACGTGAAAAGATCAGCGATGTAGGTGCGTTTTTGCGTTTGACTGCCAGCTTCCAGGCAACCGCCGATTCAACCGCATCGCAGGGACGCCAGACCGACATGCGAGGAATCATGCGCAGTGTCGCAATCTGTTCAACAGGCTGGTGCGTAGGTCCATCCTCTCCCAGACCGATAGAATCGTGGGTAAACACCTCAATATGCTGAATCTGCATCAGTGCAGCCATCCGCAGCGCATTACGCTGATATTCCGAGAACATCAGGAAGGTTGCGCCATAAGGGACGAAACCACCATGCAGTGCAATACCATTCACGATGGCGCCCATCGCAAATTCACGAACACCATAATTGAGATAATTGGCATCAGGCGTATCAGCACGCATCGGCACTGAATTAGAAACAATCGTCAGGTTGGAACCCGCGAGGTCAGCCGAACCACCCATGAAATCAGTAAAACCACTCAGCGCTTCAATTGAATTCTGCGAGGCCTTGCGTGAAGGGATGCTCTCAGCTTTAGCAGCAACTGCCTGAATAAACGCATTGGCTTTATCTTCCCAGCCATCGACCAGCTCACCCGCCATGCGTCGCTCAAAACCGCGTGCCAGTTCAGGATGATCTTTTTTGTAAGCAGCCATTTTGGTATCCCAGGCAGCCTCTGCTTTTGCGCCCTTATCCTTCGCATCCCATCCTTCATAAATATCTTCAGGGATCTGGAATGGGCCATGCGACCAGCCCAGTTCCTTACGCGTTAGTTCAATTTCATCTTCACCCAGAGGTGCGCCATGGCAATCTTCTTTACCACCTTTATTTGGCGAACCAAAACCAATAGTGGTTTTGCAACAGATGAAGCTCGGCTTGTCTGTCTCTGCCCGCGCTGCCTCGATTGCTTTTTTAATTGCGTCGGCATCATGTCCGTCAACATCGGGAATCACGTGCCATCCATAAGCTTCGAAACGCTTTGGTGTATCGTCTGTAAACCAGCCTTCGACTTCACCATCAATGGAAATATTGTTGTCATCGTAAAACGCAATCAGCTTACCAAGGCCAAGTGTACCGGCAAGAGAACAGGCTTCATGTGAGATACCTTCCATCAGGCAGCCATCACCTAAAAATACATAGGTGTGATGATCAACAATTTCATGGCCATCACGATTGAAATGCGCAGCCAGAGATTTCTCGGCAATCGCCATGCCCACGCCATTGGTGATGCCCTGACCCAGTGGGCCAGTCGTCGTCTCAATCCCGGGCGCATAACCATATTCAGGATGACCTGGCGTCTTGGAATGCAGCTGGCGGAAATTTTTCAGTTCGTCCATTGGCAAGTTGTAACCTGTCAGATGCAGCACCGAGTAAGGCAGCATCGAACCATGACCATTGGACATAATAAACCGGTCCCGATCGACCCACTTGGGGTTTCCAGGATTGTGCTTCATGAAATCGTTGTAAAGTACTTCGGCAATATCAGCCATTCCCATGGGGGCACCCGGGTGACCCGAGTTGGCTTTTTGCACTGCATCCATCGCAAGTGCGCGAATGGCGTTGGCTAAATCTCTGCGCGTTGGCATAGAAAACTCCTAAGTGAAATTTTACTGAAAACTGTTTTTGGCCCAACCCCAATAAAAAAAGGGCCCATATAAATTTTTTATCAGGCATTAACATCAGCCCTGGTCAGGCTGAACCTGAATGTCAGCGCGCCATTTTCCCTAATATCAACGCTTACAGCAAGGCAAAAAAGCCATTTTCCCGTAAATCTTAGGCATATCAGTTAGTTGCAAACAAAAACTGAAGCATTAAGCGACAAGCGTACAACCCAGGATCCGCGATTGGTTGTGGATGCAGAGTGTAAGATATTGATTCGGATAGCGTAATGAAAAATCGCAGCCATACCCATAGGTCTGGTGAGATTTTTCATATAGCTATACGGATCAAGAGCTTGCGCTATGTGCCGCAACCAATCGCGGATCCTGGGTTACATTAGGGCTGGTCAATCTGTTGGCCTGTCAGCTAGAATGCGCTTCTTTGAAAACCGCAGCTTTAACTTATGCAAACAAACTACCAGTTCACTTCCGAGTCTGTTTCAGCAGGGCATCCAGACAAAATAGCCGATCAGATATCAGATGCAATTCTTGATGAAATGCTGAAGCAGGATCCTCATGCCAGGGTCGCTTGCGAAACGCTCATCAAAACCGGCGTGGTACTGGTAGCCGGTGAAATTACGACCTCTGCCTGGGTTGACCTGGATGAAGTCGTACGCAAAACCATCGAAGATATCGGTTATACCAGCTCCGACGTAGGCTTCGATGGCAAAACCTGCGCGGTGCTGTCGGCCATCGGCAAACAGTCCTCAGACATTGCCATGGGCGTGGATCGGGAAAAAGACGAAGACCAGGGCGCAGGCGATCAGGGCCTGATGTTTGGCTATGCCAGCAACGAGACAGATGTCCTCATGCCCGCACCGATTACTTATGCGCATCGGTTGGTACGACGCCAGCATGAAGTTCGGCAGAATAACACCCTGCCCTGGCTTCGGCCCGATGCGAAAAGCCAGGTCACTTTCCGTTATGAGAATGGCAAGCCTACTGCTATCGACGCAGTTGTACTTTCTACCCAACACGACCCGGATATCTCTCAGGCAGACTTACGCGAAGCAGTCATGGAAGTCATCCTCCAGCCTGTCCTGCCTGCCGAATGGATTACAAAAGAGACTCAATTTCATATCAACCCCACCGGCCAGTTTGTCATCGGCGGCCCGGTTGGCGACTGCGGCCTGACCGGACGCAAGATTATTGTCGACACCTATGGTGGTATGGCAAGGCATGGTGGTGGCGCCTTCTCCGGAAAAGACCCTTCCAAGGTAGACCGTTCAGCGACTTACGCTTGCCGCTACGTCGCAAAAAATATTGTCGCCGCCGGGTTAGCCGAACGCTGTGAAATTCAGGTTTCCTATGCGATTGGTGTTGCCGAGCCAACCTCCATTTCTGTCGAGACATTCGGCACCGGCGCCATACCTGACGAGCAAATTGAGGCGCTGATACGCGCACACTTTGACCTCCGCCCTTACGGCCTGATCAGAATGCTGGATCTGATTCAACCAATTTACCAGCAAACTGCAGCATATGGGCATTTTGGTCGAGATGACATTGAACTGCCCTGGGAACGAACCGACAAACTTGACGAGCTCAAATCTGCCGCTAAAATATAGTCTCTGCTTTACCTGAGGAGCGTTGCAGCGGTATCCCCGCCAGGCTCAGGTAATCATCATATTTAAACGGCGCTCGGTTAACTTACAACTGGAGTATAACCGTGAATGCTGTAACCAATAATTCATCCGAATCAATTGTCGCCGACCTGAGCCTGGCTGACTGGGGCCGCAAGGAAATCGCCATCGCCGAAACCGAAATGCCTGGCCTGATGGCGTTAAGGGAAAAGTACGACAAGGAGCAGCCGCTTAAAGGCGCGCGCATCGCCGGGTCTCTGCACATGACCATCCAGACCGCTGTTTTAATCGAAACGTTGACAGCACTGGGCGCGGAAGTTCGCTGGGCATCGTGCAATATTTTTTCCACTCAGGATCACGCAGCGGCGGCGATTGCAGCAGAAGGTATCCCCGTATTTGCCTTCAAGGGCGAAAGCCTGGACGAATACTGGGAGTACGCCCACAAGATTTTCGAATGGCATGATGGCAGCACCCCCAACATGATTCTGGACGATGGTGGCGATGCAACGTTACTGGTCGAGTTAGGCACCAAGGCAGAAAAAGATATTTCGGTACTCGATAATCCTTCCAGCGAGGAAGAAGTCTCACTTTATAACGCCATCAAAGCCAGGCTGAAAGATGCGCCAAACTGGTACTCAAATATCCGCGCAAATATTAAAGGTGTAACAGAAGAAACAACCACGGGCGTGCATCGCTTGTATCAAATGCAGGAAGCGGGAGAGCTGGTCTTCCCTGCCATCAATGTGAACGACTCGGTCACCAAATCCAAATTTGATAATCTCTACGGCTGCCGTGAATCACTGGTCGACGGCATCAAGCGGGCAACCGATGTCATGATTGCCGGAAAAATTGCGGTTGTGCTGGGATATGGCGATGTCGGCAAAGGTTGCGCACAGTCTCTCAAGGGGCTGGGTGCGACTGTCTGGATTACAGAAATAGATCCAATCTGCGCATTGCAGGCCGCGATGGAAGGCTACCGCGTTGTCGATATGGACGAGGTCTGTTCAGAGGCGGATATATTTGTCACCGCAACGGGCAACTTTCACGTCATCACCCACGACCACATGGCTGCCATGAAAGACCAGTCGATTGTCTGCAACATCGGCCACTTCGACAACGAGATCGACTGTGCCAGCCTGTCCAAATATGAATGGGAAAATATTAAGCCACAGGTTGATCACATTATTTTCCCGGATGGCAAACGCATCATTCTGCTGGCTGAAGGGCGTCTCGTAAACCTGGGCTGTGCCACAGGCCACCCCAGTTTTGTCATGTCCAATTCCTTCACCAACCAGGTGCTCGCCCAGATCGAACTCTGGGTGCATGGCGATAACTACGGGGACATGGTCTACATGCTACCCAAACATCTGGATGAAGAAGTAGCACGCCTGCATTTAAGTAAAATCGGCGCCAGGCTGACCAGCTTGAGCGATCATCAGGCTGACTATATCGGCGTGCCTAAAGAGGGACCTTACAAACCCGCGCATTACCGTTACTAAGCGGTAATGCGCAAAAGTGGTTGAGTACTTTGGTGCTCAGCCACCTCCTCTTAATTGTAAAATGGCCAGATGATGGAATCACAAAAACAACATGCCCGGGTTTTCAGTTTCGAATTTTTTCCGCCTCGCACAGATGCCGGGGTAGAAAAACTAAGAGCCACTCGCAAACAACTGGTTGCCCTTAAACCACGCTTTTTCTCAGTTACATTTGGCGCCGGTGGTTCGACTCAGGAACGCACGCTGGAAACCGTGCTGGAAATTCAAAAAAAATCCGGTATTGAAGCGGCGCCGCACCTCTCCTGCATCGGCTCGTCACGCGAAAACATCCGCAAAATCCTGCAAACCTATCAGGATAACGGCGTCAAACATATTGTTGCCTTGCGCGGAGATATGCCTTCCGGCCTGGGCGAACCGGGTGCGTTTCATTTTGCCAATGAACTGGTTGAATTTATTCGCGCCGAAACCGGCGATCATTTTCACATCGAAGTTGCAGCCTACCCGGAATTTCATCCGCAGGCACCCGATGCCAATACCGACCTGGATAACTTTAAACGCAAAACCGAAGCCGGTGCGGACAGCGCAATCACCCAGTATTTTTTTAACCCGGATGCCTATTTTCGATTCATCGAAAGCTGCGAGCAACGCGGACTTTCACTGCCGATCGTGCCTGGCATTATGCCGATCACCAATTATAAAAATCTGGCACGTTTTTCCGATGCCTGCGGCGCAGAGATCCCGCGCTGGATTCGTAAACGGCTGGAAGTTTTTGGAGATGACCTCGCTTCAGTTGAAGCATTGGGTGTGGATATCGTCACCACACTTTGTCAACGTCTGCTGGATGAAGGCGCGCCCGGCCTGCATTTCTACACCATGAACCGGGCAGAGCCGACAACAACAATCTGGAAAAATTTGGGGATTTGATATTTTCACCGCAGAGTCACAGAGGACGCAGAGTCTTCTTACACGGATTTTAGAAATCTCTGTGTCCTCTGTGACTCTGTGGTAAAAGTAGTTAACCTATGCGCCGCACCCCGCGAATTTATATACCTGGAAATTCACTCAGACAGAGTGAAAGATTCCTTCTGGATAGCAATATCCGGCATCGACTGGCTAATGTGCTTCGATTAAAAAAATCTGACGAGCTAATTCTGTTCAACGGTATCGATCCAGTCGAGGCCAGTGTAAAAATTGTGCACCTGGATCGTAAAACAGCAGAAGTAGAGATTGATAAAATAGAAAAAGTATCGAGGGAATCACCCCTGCAAACTTGCCTCTGGCAGGCTATCGAAAAGCAGGATCGAATGGATTACGCTATCCAGAAAGCGGTGGAGCTAGGTGTGAGTTGTATCCAGCCAGTTTACACGGAATATTCTCTGCCACCTTTCAGGCAGGATCGCCTGAAAAAAAAGATCGCGCATTGGCAAGGCATTATTATCCACGCCTGTGAACAAACAGGGCGTTGCATCCTGCCAGCACTCAAAGACCCTCTCGCATTATCGGCACTGCTACAAAAACGTGATCGCAAGATAACTGGCCTGATGCCTGACCCTGACGCTGTAAAATCACTGCGAGAATGTCATATCGACACCGGGAAAAAGATCGAAATCCTGATCGGCCCGATCGCCGGCTTCACGAAAGATGAAGTTTTGGATGCGGAAAAAAAGGGCATGCAAAGTTTACGTCTCGGACCACGCATCCTGCGAACCGAAACAGCAGGCATCACCATGCTGGCCTGGCTGCAAATAGAGTACGGGGATTTAAGGATGGTCTGAATAAGTCCGATTGAAATTCTGCG
>DTYI01000147.1 GCA_012961935.1 Thiotrichales bacterium
CGCCAGGTAATACATGGGAATCTCGCGCTTCTCTACCAGCGCACCGGTGCGCCAGCCACGGCCATCAATCACCTGCTCATTCGCGAGCACCGTCTGATCGACCGGGTCCCAGTTCACCGTGCCGGTTTTCTGATAGGCAATGCCTTTTTCCAGCATGCGTAAAAACAGCCACTGATTCCACTTGTAATAATCCGGCTGACAGGTCGCCAGTTCACGCTCCCAGTCAATCGCAAAACCCAGTGATTTTAACTGGCTGCGCATGGCGGCGATATTCTCATACGTCCACTGCGCCGGCGGCACTCCATTTTGCATCGCGGCATTTTCAGCAGGCAGGCCAAACGCATCCCAGCCCATCGGTTGCAACACATTTTTCCCCTGCATGCGCTGGTAACGGGCGATCACGTCACCGATGGTGTAATTGCGCACATGCCCCATGTGCAGCTTGCCCGAAGGATAGGGAAACATGGACAGGCAATAAAATTTCTCTTTGTCCTGGGATTCCACAGCTCTGAAACTTTGTTGCGCTTCCCAGAAATCCTGCGCCTGCTGTTCGATGGATTCTGGGTTATATTCTTCTTGCATGCCTGACCATTAAGATACGATTCATCCGGCTGCAAAGGATACCAGTGCGTTGTGAATATGAATAGGTCGTTTGCCTTACATCAATGCAGAAAAGGAAAATTTGAACTACAAGTACTGCATGAATATTAAAAAACATAAAAACATGATCGAGGCTTATGAGCACATGCTGGAGCAGGTGCATGAGCTATTTTCAACCGCCGAAGATAAAGTTCGCCCGAAATTGTCACATGCCATCGAGACCGCCCAGCAAAAAACCTATGAGTTGGGAAAGCTTACCCAGGATGAAGCCGAAAAAGTGGGTGAGTATCTTAAGCGCGACCTCAAAGACATGGGTGAATACATCAACGAAACCGGCAAGGAATTGCGCGAGTGGTTTAAATTTGATCTGGAAGTCATGGAGGATAGACTGGAGGACATGCTGGTTTCTGCGGCTGACAAAACCAGCCTTGAAATCAAACAGCTTAAAGAACGTTTGTCAGAATCCGCCACCTGGCATACTGGCGAAATCACGGCGCCGGGCACGCTCGTTTGTGAGAAATGCGGGCAGGAAATACATTTCCAGAAAACCGCACATATTCCGCCCTGCCCTAAATGTCATGGCAGTAGCTTCAAGCGCTCGACTTAAAAATAACCAGCGAACCAGATAACGAGTCCTGCAATACTCAGGCAAATGACACATGCCAGCAGGATTTTCAACCCGGTTCTGATTTTTTCATTCATTTTATTGACCCGGCAATCAAATGTTGCGTTCTATTTGACGCAAAGGCGCAGAGCAATTTTTATTAACTCTGCGCCTTTGCGTCTCTGCGTCAATATCCTGGCCTGTAACATCTCATAGACCTGCATCTACTCCTTTGTTGTTCAATATGAAATACTCTTGTTTATTCATGCGGTTAGCTGTTAAGTACTATTCGTCTCGTGACCCATTCATCATAACCCATAAAAAAACGGCCTGTTTGCAGTAATGCCTCCCCTGATTCGTAGACGGATCTGCGCATTCCCTGATATTCTTCGCGAAAATTGATCTGGAATCTCTGATCAAAATCTGACTATTAATTTAAATCGCAAGCCAGGATAAAATAATGCAACAAAAGTCCAGCTCAACAAAAGGAGCAACAATTGTCCGAGTGGTTACACTCATACTCGCTGCCGTAGCTATTCTATACGCAATTTCCGACCACCCCTTCTACGGCGGCGAACCCGGCTTCGGTGGAACCCAAAAACTTATCCTGGCATTTGGCGTCATCCTGGCGCTTTGCGTTTTCCTACCGTCAGAATGGAATGCAAAAATATTGACATTGTGCATTTCCGGTTTATTTACACTCGCGATTACAGAAGTCGCTGCCTATAAACTGCTTGCACATAAATTTCGCGCACCCTACCAGCAAAGCGACAATCTTATTTTTGAATTAAAACCGGGTGCACGTAGCGAGTTTCACCTCTTGCCCGTCAACGGTGGTGGCAGTGTGCTACAGGAAATTAATGCAGATGGTTTTCGGGGAAAAGCGCTCACTCCAAAAAGCGATAAACTTCGTATAGTCGTCTATGGAGATTCTTTTATTCATGCATCCTACTCACCTGAGGAAGAAACATTTACAGCGCAACTCGGCAGCGTCCTCGAACAAAAAACAGGAACTGCAGTTGAAACAATTAATGCTGGCGTAAGCTCGTATGGCCCAGATCAAATCCTTCTGAAGATGGAGCAGGAATTACCACAATTAAAACCTGACCTTGTCGTCGTTTCCATTTTCGCCGGTAACGACTATGGCGACCTGTTACGAAACAAACTCTTTAAGCTGGATGAGTCGGGCAATTTGCAGCCGAACACCTACAAACTTTCTGAAAAACTCCAGAACGGCTTCTACCTCGCCCATCGAGAATCAGTGCTCAAACAGGCCATTCGAAAACTCATCCCCGCAGAAAATTCTCCGCTTGCCGACATTGAAAAAAACACGCAGTCATTAATGGATTTCAGCCTCAGTGAAGCAAAAAAAGAATATGAGGATTTTGTCATCAACGGCTCGAATATGGTCACCAATGCACAGAATGATTACTACAGCGCTGATGTCAGTCTGGAGCCAGAAAGCGAATCGGCTCGTTACCGTGTGCGATTTATGGAAGCCGTTTTGACTCGCATCACTAAACTTGCAAAAGAGAACCAGGTGCCGCTGGCGTTTCTGTTCATTCCCAACCCGCTTAACGTGGCAGACAATTACGCCGACGGAAATATAGACTCAGCCAAATACCCGCAGTATGAAAAACGTAATCTGATCCGCCCGCTTGAAGAGGCTGCAAGACGAATTGATGTGCCTTATCTAAGTCTCTTCGATACCTTTTCACAGGTTGATGCCAATGAACTTTATTTCAGTGGTGGTGATGATCACTGGAATAACAAAGGTCAACTGCTTGCTGCAGAGACGATGGCGGATTACCTGCTTTCTAATGGGTTGATTCGCACAAAGCACTGACATAACAGTTTATTTCTTCTTCCCTGCAAAATAGCCAAACAGCAGTAAAATAAACATGGCAAAAACCAGTGCCTTATTTTTCCAGATCACAAATGGCGTACTGCCAGTTCGAGGTTGTACTGTATCTGTCAGGGTCGTTACTTCAAACTGTGGGGCAGTTTGTTTCACCTGGCCCCTGTGATCAATAAATGCGGTGATGCCCGTGTTATTCGCACGCAGCAAGTCACGGCCCAGCTCTACTGAACGCATGCGGGCGATTTCAAGGTGTTGATGCGGCGCGAGAGAATCTCCAAACCAGGCATCGTTACTGATATTCAAAAGCAAGGTCGCTTCCGGCAACATGTCGGCCATTTCATGACCGTAGGCATCTTCATAACAAATGGAAGAGGAAAATTTTTCTCCAGCGGCCTGCAACACGGTAGGCTCATCCGACTTATCCATATCTGATGCGGGCAGGACGATCAGTCCATCCAGCCAGCCGAGGTATTCACGAAAGGGAATATATTCCCCGAAGGCAACCAGGTGCCTTTTTTTATAAACGCCGAATCCATCCCCAATTTTCACAATGCTGTTGTAGGCTTTTTCATTTTCAAAATATAAAGCGCCCAATAAAATATCCGTTTTATTTTTACGCGCCTCGAGAGCAAGCGGATCCAGAAACGCTTTTTCAAAATTTTTGTAATAGCCCGGGATCGCAACTTCAGGCCAGACAATTAAATCACTGTCCCAGTGCGCTACGGTCAGGTCGTTATAACGTTTAAGTGTCGGCATTAACCATTCTGGTTTCCACTTATTTTCCTGGGAGATATTGCCTTGTACCAGGGTCACCTTGAGGGTGGAATTCGTTTTCTCTATCCAGTTTATTTTTCCCAGCGACCATGAAATTACCACAATCATTATCACAGCCAAAATTGATAACCAGCGATTATTTTTTCGAGCCACCAGACTGTAAACCAGCAATCCTGTTATCAACATGACCAGCCAGGTTGCACCCAGCACGCCGGTGATCGGTACAATATTTTTCAGCGGTGTTTCCAGTTGCGTATTGCCCAGATATAACCAGGGGAAACCAGTAAACACCCAACCACGCAACCATTCAAACAAAACCCATAAAGCAGGTATTACTATGACCAGACGAACTAATTTCGCGTTCTGAAAAAAACGCGACTGAAACCAGCCAGTCAAGGCGGGAAATAATGCCAGTACCGCAACAAATAAAATGGTCAGGATGGCCGCGACCCAGACGGGTGCCTGGCCAAATACATGGATGCTGTTATAAACCCAGGACGCTCCGATTCCGAACAGGCCGAGGCCAAACCCGTAACCGAGCCAGAATGCATGTTTTGGAGAGGCATCCTGCCACAATAAAATCAGCATGCCTGATGCCAGAAAAACAACAGGCCACCAGGCTAAAGGCGCAAAAGCGGAAACCAGCAAGCCACCTGAAAAAGTTGCCAACAAGAAAGCTGGCCAACGGGAATAAATCCTTAGCATTATTTTAAACGGGAGCAGTCGGCCGGGTTGTCATTTCCAGCAAGTGGACACGACGACTGTCGGCCTTGATCACCTTGAAGTCAAAATTTCTGATGCGGATATGTTCATCCCGCCTGGGCAAATGGCCAAAATAATTTGTGATGAAACCACCTATCGTATCAAATTTATCCTCATCAAAATCCGTTTTAAAATACGCGTTAAAATCTTCTATCGGTGTCAGGGCTTTGATGGTGTAGCGGAAAGGTTCTCGCTGCATGATGCTCTGGCCAATTTCATCTTTATCATGTTCATCATCAATTTCTCCGACAATTTGTTCCAGTACATCTTCAATGGTGACCAGGCCTGCTGGCGAACCATATTCATCAACCACCACCGCCATGTGATTTTTACTGGCGCGAAATTCTCTGAGTAAAATATTCAGGCGCTTACTCTCCGGAATGAAAATAGCCGGGCGCATCACGTCTTCAAGTACAAATTCTTCAGTCTTTCCGGGCGTGAGATAGCGCAGTAAATCTTTGGCCAGCAGGATTCCGATCACCATGTCTTGCCTGTCATCGATCACGGGGAATCGCGAATGACCCGATTCACGGGCTATTTTCAACATGGCTTCAATATCATCTTCCTCATTGACCACGGCCATCTGCGCACGCGGAATCATAATGTCGCGCACCTGCATCTCCGAAACCTGGAAAACGCCTTCAATCATGCTCAGGGCATCACGATCCAATAAGTTTCGGTGTTCGGCAGCACGTAATAATTTGAGGATTTGTTCACGGTCGCTGGGTTCGCCCAGCAGGGAAAGTGTGAGACGTTCAAGCCATCCTTTGCGGCTCGAACTGGGAGGTTGGTCGGCGTTCATCTGAACCCTTTTGTTGCTAAACACAATATGAAGATACCGCGAGAGAAAGTCGCTTGCAAGGCAGTTCGTCGGCAGGAAGATAAGGTACAGCTCATTTGTAGGGGTTTGCGATACCCAATCCAGAAAGCAGATGAATTTCAAGGGCTTCCATCTCTTTGGCTTCTGTTTCAATCAGGTGGTCATAGCCCTGTAAATGTAACACGCCATGCACCAGCATGTGCGCCCAGTGGTCCGCTGCCCGCTTCCCCTGCTCTTTTGCCTCTGCCGCAATGAGCGGCGCGCAAATCACCAGATCACCCAAATGATCGTCTGGAATCTCCGGTGGTGTTTCGAATGGGAAAGACAACACGTTGGTCGGGCCAACCTTGTCCCTAAATTGCTGATTAAGCTCAGCACTCTCGGTTTCATCGACAATCCTGACCAGCACCGTCGCGTCATTTGCATCCATAAAACAAACATTCAGCCAATGCTGGAAAGTGGCGACATCAGGTATTTCCTGCGACTCGCAGGCCAGTTGTAATTCCAGTTCCAGACCCACTATTGCAGACCATCAAACCGGTCATAGGCCTGTACTATTTTACGCACCAGAGGATGACGCACCACATCGCGGGCATTAAAAAAATTAAAGCTGATGCCTTCTACGTCTTTTAAAATTTCGATAACATGCCGCAACCCGGAAGTTTGCTGGCGCGGCAAATCAGTTTGCGTGACATCGCCATTTACCACGGCGGTCGAGCCAAAGCCAATCCGTGTCAAAAACATTTTCATCTGCTCGACCGTGGTGTTTTGTGCTTCGTCCAGAATGACAAACGATTCATTCAGCGTCCGGCCCCGCATATAGGCCAGCGGTGCGATCTCGATGACGTTGCGTTCGATTAATTTTGCAACGCGTTCAAAGCCGAGCATTTCATACAACGCGTCGTACATTGGACGCAAATAAGGGTCAATTTTCTGCGCCAGATCGCCGGGTAAAAAGCCCAGTTTTTCACCCGCTTCAACTGCAGGCCGCACCAGAATTAATCGCCTCACCTGATCTGACTCCAGCGCCTCAACTGCGCTGGCAACTGCAAGATAAGTTTTGCCCGTGCCCGCCGGGCCGACGCCGAAAGCAAGGTCATGAGTCTGCATGTTGCGCAAATAATTCGCCTGATTTGGCCCGCGCGCACGAATCACTCCGCGACGGGTTTTAACGCTGACTTCCTCAAACTTTTTATCCTTTTCCAGTAATGCATCAATACCTGAATCCTGTAAAAATAAATGAATCTTTGAAGGCACCAATGTTTCATCGGTTGTCAGTTCATATAAATCCCGTATCAACTCAATTGTTGCAGCCGTGGCTGTCGCCTCACCAATGACATTGAAACTTGCACCACGGTTATTGATCTCAACACCCATACGACGCTCAAGTTGCCGCAGGTGTTCATCGAACTGGCCACAAAGATTCGCAAGGCGTGGATTATCTTCGGGTTCGAGTAAAATGGTTGCGGAGTGGAGTTGTGCGTTCAAGCTGATTTTTCAAACTGAATCCGTGACTTCGTCACGGATTCAGGTTTAAGTAAGTTGCGAGAAAGATTAATTAATTCACCACGCAAGGAATTCGGTAAAGCTTCTGTAATTTTTACATCGACAAATTCAC
>DTYI01000148.1 GCA_012961935.1 Thiotrichales bacterium
ACCCTTGCTATTCTAGCAGCAGCCGTATTGGCGATTGCCAGAGCTTCTCGAGAGATCTCCTCGCCGATGATAGCTCTGGCTATTCTCTTAGAAAACCTAGAGGCACAGCTGATTTCATGCACAGGTTGAACAGGTAACCACCAGGGCACGCTGCGATAAACACGTTTGAGCGTGACGCCGATTTCGCGGTCGATCAGATGTAGTTTAAGATCATATTCTTGAGCCGCCTGCATCGCCGCCTTCATTTCTGCGCCTGGCTCAATACCAAACTGCTCGGCAATGCGTTGTTGAAATGCACCCAGCGCCAGACTGGCCATGACCATGGTGGCCTTACCACTACGAATCACTTTCAGTAAATCCATTTTTGCCAGACTGTCAGGATCTTTCAGCGCGGTGTGCCGGCTCTCGCAAAGCTCGATGGCAACGTCATCATACTCACCGGTGTTGCAAAGTTGCTCTACCATCTCTGCGCTTTGGCGTGAGACATGGGCTGTGCCGAGCAATGTAACGGCATGGCCGTTGATGTCCAGTGTGACTTGTGGTTCCTGTTCAGGCATGAGGCAATAGTTTCGTTAAAGCGGCAGGTTTATACCGGGAATGGTGATGAATTGCAAAGCTTACCAGTTTAAATCATCGGGTACTTCAAAGTCGGCATAAGGATCGTCCGGATCTTTATTTTCGGGGGTGTTGATAACCACCATTTTGTCCGGGTCAAGCTGCTGGATTTGTTCTGCGATCTCTTTTGTAATCAGGCAACGTCGGCCTTTTAGAAAGGTTATCGCCAGCTCCCCATCGATGAGCGCCTTGCGCTGTGTTTCGGTAACGTAGATTTTTTTAATATTATTGCCAGCGGTAAACTGGTAACCCAGTTCTGCCTTGTCGTCGTTAAGCGTGTTGTCCTTGATGAGTTGCAGGATTTTTTTCTGGTTGGCTTTTTTCAGCGCAGCCAGTCGAGCTTTTTCCTGTTGCTCCTTGCGTTCTGCTTTGGTTCTCGCGGCATAGGCGGCCGCGAGGTCGTCACGCTGTTTGGGTTTGCCGGTTTTTTTGGACTTGTTTTTTTTATGCGCTTTTTGCAGTTGCTTTTCGTTGGCCAGTCCGGCTTTGAGCAACTGTTCCTGTAATGCGTTTTTAATCGTCAATGTTGGTAGTCCTTCAATATGATAATGATGGATTCAGCGTGATGAGAAGCGGTCAGGTGCAAGGCGCGCGAGTGCAGGACTGGTTCCCACCAATTCAAACGAGTGCAACGCAGCAGATGGCCGCTTCTCGTCTCGCCCGAAGGGAGCCACCCCAATACGCCAGCTCTATGTTGCAGCCCTTGAAAAGGACGCGCCATTCCCTGCGGACTGCGCCTTGATCTGGCGTATTGGGGTGGCTCTGAATGCATCATTATCATATTGAAGGACTACAGGCTTCCGTAAAGTTTTCGGTACAGGCCATCCTGCTGAATCAATTCGTTGTGATGACCTTGCTCTATGATACGCCCTCCATCGAAAACGTAAACCCGGTCAGCCTGTTTTACCGCACTTAAGCGATGGGCGATGATGAGCGTGGTTCGGTTTTCCAGGAAGCTTGAAAGTGCCTGGTGAAGCCTGGCTTCGGTCACGGTGTCCAGGGCTGAGGTCGCTTCGTCCAGAATGACAACCTTGGGATTGCTTAGTACCATGCGTGCAACCGCCAGGCGCTGGCGCTGGCCTCCTGAAAGGCGTACGCCCTGGCGGCCGACAATAGTGTCCAGTCCGTCTGGTAGTTCCTCGACGATCTGTTTAAGCTGGGCGATCTCAAGCGCCTGCCAGAGTTGCTGATCGTTTAATTCGCGCCCGAGCGTCAGGTTCATCCGCACGGTATCGTTAAACAGGGCCGGGTGTTGCAAAACCGTCGCCACATTTTCCCGAATGGTTTTCAGGCCGATGCGGGTGTGCGGGATACCATCGAAACAGATTTCGCCTGAACCGGGTGGGTATAGTCCGAGGATCACTTGCACCAGCGTGGACTTGCCGCCGCCGCTGGCGCCAACCAGTGCAATTTTCTCGCCCGCTTTGATATTCAGATTAACGTGATCCAGCACCTTGGGGCCTGTGCCGTAACGAAAGCAGATTTCGTGTACGCCCAGGCTGACCGTTTGTTTGCCCGCGAAAGGATTTTCTTCGGCCGGATAATCCGGTTCGGGCTGCAAGGCGAGTAAAATATTCAGTCGCTGCAGTGCGGCTTTGGCCGAGTACCAGCTGTATTGAATGCTCAGCACTTCTTGCACCGGGCCCATCATGAACCAGAGGTAGCCGAATACCGCCATCATCTGGCCGATTGTCAGGCCGGAAAATAAAACCATCAGCATGGTGACGGCGCGGAAAATCTCGAAGCCGCTGAGGAAAATAAAAAATGAAAAGCGGTTCAGGGCGTCGCTTTTCCACATGTAATTCGAGGCATGGGTTTTGACGTTTTCCGCCTGCTGCTTGACCTTGCTGATGAAGTGGTGCTCACGATTGCTGGCGCGAACCTGCAGGATCGCATCCAGGGTTTCAGTCAGGGCTTGCTGGAAAATTTCGACGGCGGAATTTTCACGTTTCTTTAGTTTTTTGACTTTCTTTCCCAGCCGTGTCGTGAGGTAAATGACAAACGGGTTCACCAGCAGGATGAATAAAGCCAGTTTCCAGTTCATCCACAAAAGTACGGCTGTTACACCCACCAGAGTTAGTACGGCTACAACGAAACGGCTGATGGTCATGCCGATAAAATCGTCGATGACATTCACATCTGTGACCAGGTGTGAGCTGACCGAGCCGCTGCCCAGCGTTTCGTATTCCGCCAGCGAGACAACCTCAAGGTGGCCGAGCAGTAAATGGCGGATGCGGTAAGTGATGTCTTTTGCGATCAGAGTAAACTGGCGGCTTTGCAGGACGCCAAGCACGAGCGCGGCCAGGCGGAGGCAAAGTGTGACCATCAGAATGGCGAAGATGTATAGCATCGGCCCATGCCAGCTTTCGGGGAATAGCCGTTTCATGGTTTCGACCAGCAATCCGGGCTGGTTGAGCAGGACTTCATCCACCAGCAGTGGCATCATCAACGGAATGGGGACACTGGCGAGCGCCGCCAGAATCGCGATGATATTCGCCAGTACCAGTTCGCGTTTGTGACGACGCGCAATATCGGCGATGTAGCCCCAGCTAAGGCGTGTATGGTTGTTAGTCCTCATAATCCAGCTGAGGCGGGTTGGGAGGCGGTGGTGCCTCATAAGGCTGACGATGCACACTCACGATTTCACCACTGGCATCGATATGGCAGGTGATTGCGATGAGTCGCTCACCCTGGTCTTTTGCCATTTCGCCAATTATCAGATGATCGACCAGAAAGCCTTTCTGGGTGGCATTCGCTTTTCCCCACTTGACTATGCGGGCAAAATCCGGCGTTTCGCTTTGTATCAGGGCTCTGTTGCGGCAGGTTTTGACGGCGGCATGTTGTGCAGGATGCAGGATAGACTGGATATAATCATCCACCTGAGGGAACTGATCGCGTAAAATGATGGTCGCAAATATAAGAATAATAATAATGGGTATGAACTTATTCAGACGGATCCCGGTTTTTTTGCTTTTGCGCGAAGTAATCGTGGGTGGCTGTCGATCTGGTGTAGACATGTTTGGTTTCAATAAAAAGTTTCTTTGTGCTTTTAAGTGTATGTCAATCGCATATGGGATTGTAGCCATTTTATTATACCAGCCTGTGCTGGCTCAGGACGATGCGTATGTTGAGGCGCTGAAACAGAAAGTCGAGAAGGTGAATGCATCGGTCAATGCGACGATAAAGTCGCTTGCTGATGCGCTTGAAAGTGATCAGGACGAAGCAAAACCGGGCAACAAAAACAATACAAAAAATCCAGTCGAGCCAGAAATTGCCCGGGCGATTTTTACAACAGGTGTGCGTGATCATGAACCAGTGAACGAGATCAATGAACTAAAAAAACCACGCAAGCTTTTATTTTTCTTTACCGAATTAATGGGCATGACAAACCGACAGCTAGAACACCGCTGGTATTATGAAAATGAACCAGTGGGCGTTGAGCTGATTCAACCAAAAAGTCCACGTTGGCGCGTGGCGAGTCGGGTATTACTTGAGGATCGTTTTGGAATGTGGGCAGTGGAAGTTGTAGATGAAAATGGTGAGGTGCTACTGCGCAAGGAAATCATTTACGAGCATGATAAAAGCGTTTAATAACTAAGCATTTCTAGACCGATTTGAGTCATACCGTTATAGTACGGCAGAATTAAAATTTCCACAGGTTTCATTATTTCCCATTCCAACATTTTAGACGAGCGTCTGGAAACGTTATTCCAGGATGACATCATTGCCGCTTTAAAAGGCCGATTAATTGGCCTGGAAAAAGAGAGCTTACGCGCCGCTGCCGATGGACACATTGCTCAGACGCCACACCCTTCGAGTCTGGGTTCGGCGTTAACTCATCCCTCCATCACCACCGATTTTTCTGAGGCGTTGCTAGAACTGATTACTCCGCCGATGGACAGTGTTGCAAGCGCAATGCATGAACTGCGGCTACTACATCAGTATGTTTATCAGAATATTGGCGATGAAATGCTCTGGGCCACAAGTATGCCCTGTTTGTTATCGGGCGAAGAAAGCATCCCGATTGCTGACTATGGCAAGTCAAATGCAGGCATGATGAAAACAGTTTATCGACGCGGCCTGGTCTGGCGCTACGGTAAAGTTATGCAGGCGATTGCCGGTGTGCATTTTAATTTCTCCCTGCCGCAAACATTCTGGAAACATTACCAGAAGATTGAGAAAAACAGCGAAGACTTGCAAACATTTATTAACGCAAATTATTTCTCCATGCTACGGAATTTGCAGCGTGTTGGCTGGTTAATTCCATATCTGTTTGGCGCCTCGCCGGCCGTTTGCGAATCTTTTTTAAATGGTCATCCGACAACCCTTTCTTATCTCGGGCAGGGCACTTACTACGAACCTTTCGCGACCTCGCTGCGGATGGGAGACATAGGTTATACGAATAAAAAAGAAAGTGGTGCCGGCGTCAAAGCCTGTTACGACGATCTGGAAAGTTATACACGTTTCATGAAGGCGGCAACAGAAACTGTTTGTCCGGAGTATGAACGTATCGGGGTAAAAGTTGATGGAGAGTACAGGCAATTAAACGCGTTTCAGTTGCAAATTGAGAATGAATACTACAGCTCTGTAAGGCCGAAATCGGTGCCGGCCTATTTGCAGAAACCAACACATGCTTTGCAGCAAAATGGTGTGCAATATATTGAACTGCGTTCACTGGATGTGAATGCATTTGAACCACTGGGTGTCAGTGAAAACCAGCTGTATTTTATGGAAGCGTTAATGCTGTACGTGTTATTGCGACCGGATTCGTTGATAAGCTGTAGCGAATCAAATGATATTGATGACAATTTATCGCTGGTTGCGCATTGTGGGCGTGACCCGGATCTGCGCTTGCGGCGTACTGATGGCCTGATACGTTTACGAGACTGGGCTGATGAAATACTGGCCGATATGCAAGGAGTGTGCGAACTGCTGGATGCAACCATGCATGCACCGGTTTATAGCCTGGCTCTGGCAGCGCAGTGGGAAAAAGTCTATCAACCAGAATTAACACCATCAGCAAAAATGATGTCGATTATTCAGGAGAATAAGGAAAGCTTTTTCGAATTCTCGTTGCGTACTTCGCAACAATATAAAGACTGGTTTTGTAGTCAGAGGATGCCCGTTGAAAAGCAGATTGTGCTGGATAATCTTGCGCGAAAGTCTCAGCAGGAGCAGACAGAAATTGAAGCAAGTGATGAAATCGATTTCGATACATTTCTGGAAAAATATTTTTCTCAACAAAAGTTGTCATAACCATGATCAAACAAATTACAATCTATCTCGTCATTTTCACGCTGCTCTCTGCCTGTGCGGCGTTAGGTAAAAAAACAGAATCACCGACGGTGACACTGGCCGGTCTAAAAATTGTTAAAGCTGATTTTTTTGATCAACGTTTCGCGCTGGATCTGCGCCTGCAAAATCCGAATGATTTTACATTGCCGATTCGAGGTTTGAGTTATGATTTATTGCTCAACGGAAAAAGTTTTGCCACGGGTGTCAGTGCAGATAAAGTAAACGTGCCAGCGTTGGGTGAGGCGGTTATACGTGTAGAGTCCGTGACTAATTTATTTTCTTTGTACAAGCAACTACGTTCGTTGGCAGAATCTTCAGAAAAAGGTATCAATTACCAGTTAAAGGGTAATGTCAGCCTGGTGAATAAAAGTCTTAAATTGCCGTTTGATAAGCGGGGTGAAATCAGTCTTCAGTAAAGGGCACCTCTAACAATAGGAGCATAATTTATGAAACACATGAAACAGCACCTTTTTCACCCAAAAACGCGTCAAATAGCGCGCTATTCTCCTTATTTTTGGGTGAAAAATGCACTATTTTCTGCATTCCTTAAATCACACTCCTATTGTTAGAGATGCCCTAAAAGGATGCTCGGTGATATGGCTACCAGTATTTCTCAGTCGTAATTTGTCCCGGTTCACGGCGTTTGTTTTTGGTCAGTCCGCGCTTGTTTAAGACTTCAGTTGTATCCTGAATCATGCCCAGATTACCGCAAAGCATAACCTGCGAATCTGTGGCGTTAATGTGAATACCAGCCCGGCCTTCCAGTCGACCTGCTTCAATTGCTGCTGGAATTCTGCCTTCGAGTGCGCCTTCGTGTTGTTCGCGGCTGACAAAGGGAATAAATAAAAATTGTTCAGGATGTTTTTCGGCAAATCCTGAAATCGTTTCGGCATAACTTAATTCATCTGCGTATCGTACGGCGTGCACCAGAATCAGTTTTTCAAAGCGCTTCCAGGGCTCATCAGTTTTAAGAAAGGAGAGGTAGGGGCCTAGCGCCGTGCCGGTTGCCAGCATCCATAAATGTTTGCCGTCGGGCACTTCGGGCAGGGTGAAAAACCCATGCGCCGGTTGTGCGACCTCGATGCTGTCACCAGGGTTTAAACTGGCAAGTCGACCTGAAAGCGGCCCTTCCTCAACGATATTAAAGTAAAATTCAGCATGGGATTCATCGGGTGAATTGATGAATGAATAGGGCCGAGCAACTCGCTCGCCATCAACCTGCAACGCCAGACGGGTAAATTGTCCTGCTGTGAACGGCTTTAAATTTGCTTCTATCTGCAGCGAAAATAGTCGATCTGTCCACTTTATTCTTTTTTGTACCGTACCTTTTGCCCAATCCACCATAAACAGCTACCAGGTTATAAGTCAGATATTGTATATGGAGTCGTTTGACATCAGATTCAAATGTTACTGCCGCCACGACAGGGTGGCGACTGAGGCACACCGCCTGTACGTTCAAACCACTGATCCGGCGTATAGGTGTGTAATGCCAGTGCGTGGATTTGCTTAAGTTCGTCAGACAATGCCGCATTGACCAGCCGATGTTGTTTTATCAACGGCAGGTCGTTGAACCGCTCGCTGACAACGGTCACTTTAAAATGCGAGTCGGCATCTTCGGGTACATTGTGCATATGGGTTTCATTGATTACTTCAATATGAACCGGGTCAAGATCAGTTTGAAGTTTCTTTTCAATTTCAGATTGCATATTCATGGGTCGTTACCTCCTTCATTGGGGCAGTATAGCGGATTTTTGCAAAATCCCGGTGAGATACCTTATTGAATATCTGGGAACGCTACTGCCTGTTGGTTCCTAAAATAATCCCCGCCTTATGCAACCTCACCAATGTTTGATGTCCTCCCTGAATCACAATTTCCCTGTTCGGATGATTCAATTCATCTGCAATTTGTTCTAACAAATCCTGTCCCGAGTTGTTTTCATTTTCCTGCATTAATTGCATCAATCGTGCGGTTACGGGGTTGGCTTCAATAAATTGTACTTCGTCATCACTGTCGCGATAAACAATTAAAAAGGTCGGTTGTTCGGGTGGCTCGTCTGGACGAAAGTCCGGTCTAAGTTGGTGGACGGGCCACTGGTAGGTGAGCGACCAGGCGAGTTGCGAAACAATGGGTGTTCCTTTTAATAAATCTCCGCTGTGATCCACTTCGCTTAAATCCGTTTCTTCGTCAGAAACCATCAGTGCAATTTCCACCCACTCGTAATGTGCAAGCTCTTGCAGCCAGGGTGGGTCTTCGTGGGTCGGCTGGTATTCGTTTTCAAGAAAGGTGAGAAATTCCTGCGGAATTTCCAGGAAGTAGGGCGTGCTGCTTTGGTGCTGGGCGAAAAATTTTCTCGCCAGTTTTAGCCAGGCTTCGTCGCGGTAGAGTGAGCGGGTAACCGGAAAGCTGCCTTCAAGAAAACTGTTGACGTTGTTGAACAACAGGTCGCGGTAAATAGCCATGCGACGATCTTCGACGCCATCGGGAAGTGGGTTATTCTCCGGGTCGCGGATGTGTGCGGTGAAGGCGTATTGTTGCTTTTTGAAATCCGGTAATTCAGCCATGCGCCTGTTGTGTTTCCGGTAAGTATTTTTTCTGATAATCGTGAACGCGGTTGACTTCACACATGAGTTCTTCCAACGGTGGGATATTAAAATCGCGCTCGACCAGTGTCGGGAAAACATCGAAGTGGTCGTAGGCGATATCCAGTAAATCCCAGACGGGTTCGATCACATCGGCGCCGTGTGTATCCACAATTAAATCTTCGGCTTCATTGTAGTGACCGGCGATGTGCGCGTAGGCAATGCGTTCTGCTGGCAGCGCTTTGAGAAATTCTACGGCGTCGTAACGGTGGTTCACAGAGTTGACGTAAATATTATTTACGTCGAGCAATAAATCACAGTCGGCTTCGTCGAGAATGGCCTGAATAAATTCTATTTCTTTCATTTCTGAGCCGGGTGCAACGGTGTAGTACGAACCGTTTTCGATTGCGATGCGTTGTTCGAGAATTTCCTGCACGCGTTTGATGCGACCAGCGACATAATGTACGGCTTCTTCGCTGAATGGGATGGGTAATAAATCATAAAGCTGGCCGTCATCCGAGCAGTAGGTCAAGTGCTCGCTGTAACTTTTGATGTCATGTTCTTTCATGAAATCTTTTATCGCAAAAACCAGATCTTCATCGAGCGGCGCGGGGCTACCGATGGACAGCGACAGGCCGTGAATAACAAAAGGAACTTGTTCGGTAAATTTGCGAAAACTTTTACCGAACTTTCCGCCGACACCGATCCAGTTTTCTGGCGCGACTTCCATAAAGTCGATAGCGGATGTGCCTTGTTCTTCAAGTTGGGTGAGTAGTTCACGTCGCAGGCCAAGGCCTGCGCCATGCACGGGGTATTGTTTCGTCATGTTGATACTTTAGCCTTCATAGGGAGTGTAAGACAAATCCTCGCACTTTTTGCCGAGGTAATAATCAATGCTGAAAAAACGCCCCGCGCCGATAAAAAACAGCACCAGCAGCATGATGAAATAAGTTGCTGCCCATTCAATGCCGTTATTGCTGATGACAAAATTGCCGGTTTCAGTGAGCCATTCATAATTGCCATGTTCCTGCAGCAGACTCTTTGCAGCATTTAAACGTTCGGCTGCATTTTCTGTATTTTCAAATGCCAGTGGGCCGAGTTTGTCCGAGGCGAAAGCTGAACTTGCATCGGCGACCGCCTGCCAGCCGTTTTGCCAGTGTACGCTGACCATGGCGACAACCATGGTGACCATTAGCGGAATGCTGATCCAGCGAACAGCAAGACCGAGCACTAATAAAACCGCGCCGATTATTTCCGTGCCGGTTGCCAGCCCAGCAAGTATTTCCGGGTAGGGCAATCCCAGACCCCATTCCGGGTTGCCGAACCAGGCCGCCGTGTCCGGGAATGCGGATAGCTTGTTCATCCCTGCGATCCAGAAAATGGGTGCAAGATAAAGTCGTAAGGCCAGTGGTGCGAGAAAATCCAGCGCTCTGAATTTATCAAGTATTCGATTCGCCCAGCAGCCTAGTTTCATTAGTGCACTCATTTTTTTATCCTCATGTTATTTGTTGTAGTGTTCTAGATTGATGGCTATTAATTTCTGGATAAGGGTATAACTCGTCCAGTGGTTTTGAACGGCCGTTTGCCAGCACCATCCGAACATGAAAACGTTTCAGTTCGCGCGGACGTTTAACGCCACAGGAGTGGGCGATGATGCCGACTTCTTTGGTGATATTACGCGCAAAATCTCCTACGCGTACGGCCTTGATTGTCGGATCCAGCCCGCGCTGTAATTTTTTGTTATGCGTCGTTATGCCGGTAGGGCAGGTGTTGCGGTTGCATTGTAAAGCCTGAATGCAACCCAGGGCAAACATAAAGCCGCGTGCCGAAACAATAAAATCTGCGCCTACACATAATGCCCAGGCAACATCTGCCGGTGTCACCAGATGGCCTGAAGCAATCACCTTGATACGTTCACGCAAGCCGTGTTGTATGAGCTGGTCAACAACGAGAGGCAGGCTTTCTTTTATCGGCAAGCCAACATGATCCATCAAACTCATGGGTGCTGCACCTGTGCCACCGTCTGCGCTGTCGATGGTGATGAAGTCAGGTGCCGATGCAACACCGCGCCGGTTTATTTCGGTGAATAAATCATCCAGCCAGTCAAAAGAACCGATCACCGCTTTAAAGCCGACGGGTTTCTGGGTGACCTGCCGAATATGTTCGATCACATCGAGAAGTTCCGCCACGTTATTAATATCAGGGTGACGGTTCGGGCTAATAGAATCTTCGCCGACAGGGATGCCGCGGATATTTGCAATTTCTTCGGTCACTTTGCCGCCGGGCAGGATGCCGCCTTTGCCGGGTTTTGCACCCTGACTTAGTTTTAGTTCGAACATTTTAATTTGTTGATGTGCGGCAATTGCGCGTAATTTTTTATCGTCATAATCACCGTCTTTATTACGCACGCCATATTTCGCGGTGCCGATTTGAAAAACCAGATCGCAGCCACCTTCGAGGTGATAAGGAGACAATCCGCCTTCGCCCGTATTCATCCAGCAACCCGCTTTTTTTGCGCCGCTGGATAATGCGCGTACAGCGGGTTTTGAAATTGCGCCAAAACTCATACCGGAAATATTAAATAAGGAACTTGTGGTGTAAGGGTGAGTGCATTCAGTTCCAATGGTGACCTTAAGTGGTTCGGCGATGTCTTTGGTGAGTGTCGGGAAAGGACAGTTGACGAATAATACTGTTCCTGTGGGTCGGAGGTCGCGCGTTGAACCGAATGCAATGGTGTTGTCCAGGTTTTTTGCGGCCCGATAAACCCAGCTTCTTTCGGCGCGATTGAATGGCAACTCTTCCCGATCCATCGCAAAAAAATACTGGCGGAAAAATTCGCCGATACGCTCGAAGAAATATCGAAACCGGCCAATGACCGGATAGTTTTTTCGTATCGCCTGTTTGCTCTGTGAAACATCTAAAATATATAAAACGATGATCGCCAGCACACCCAGTCCAATCATAAAAACAAACAGAGCCGCCATGACCTGCAGGCTCGTCATTAAAAATCCAGATGAAATATCCACGTTGGTCATCATTAAGAGGATTAAAAACAGATTAGTGTGAGTCTAGTTGAAGTTACGCCAGTTATTTGGCTTTGGATGCTGGAGTTCAACCCAGAAATAAAAACGGCAGGTCTCTGACCTGCCGTTGATAGCGATATGTTGTGAGCGTAGGTTTATTTTTTACCGCCGCACTTGCCTTCGCCACATTTACCTTCTTTACCTTTCATTTTGCCTTCTTTATCCTTCATGTCGCCGCCACATTTACCTTCTTTGCCCTTCATGTCGCCGCCGCATTTACCTTCTTTGCCCTTCATGTCGCCGCCGCATTTACCTTCTTTGCCCTTCATGTCG
>DTYI01000149.1 GCA_012961935.1 Thiotrichales bacterium
ACATGAAAAACATCTCAATCTCCTTGTTTATGATTGTAAGCATTCTTGCACCGACTATCGGTTGGGCCTCTGATGGCCAAACCCTTAACCTGACCAATCACTGGTTAGGTATCACAGCGCTCAGCATATTTGCGGTCTCTTATTTGTTTGTCATGGCCGAAGAGTTTACCCACCTGCGCAAGTCAAAACCCGTGATGCTGGCAGCAGGTATCATCTGGGGAATGATTGGCTGGTACGGTTCGACCAGGGGTATGTCCCACGAAATCGAAGCAGCGATTCGCCATAATTTACTGGAATATTCAGAACTGATGCTGTTCCTGCTGGTGGCGATGACTTATATCAACGCCATGGATGAACGAAATGTCTTTGCCTCGCTGCGTTCATGGCTGGTCAACAAGGATTTTTCATTAAGACAGCTATTCTGGATTACCGGCATTCTGGCTTTCTTTATTTCCCCCGTTGCCGACAACCTCACAACAGCCTTGTTGCTGTGCGCTGTGGTCATCGCCGTAGGTGGTAGTAATGTAAAATTTATCAGCCTGGCCTGTATTAATATTGTCGTCGCTGCGAATGCAGGCGGCGCCTTCAGCCCTTTCGGCGACATCACCACCCTGATGGTCTGGCAAAAAGGCATCGTCCAGTTCCAGGATTTCTTCGTCTTGTTTGTTCCTTCTGCAGTCAATTATCTGGTGCCTGCTGCCATCATGCATTTTGCCGTTCCAAATGCACAGCCTGACGATGCCACCGAAACTGTCCAGCTAAAAGTCGGTGCGCGTCGCATCATCGCACTATTCCTGCTGACCATTATCACCGCCGTCAGCTTTCACAATTTCCTTCACCTACCACCTGTGATCGGCATGTTAACTGGCCTTTCCTATCTGCAGTTTTTTGGCTACTACCTGAAGAAACGCTGCGAACGTGCACATAAAGCAGGCGCCAGTGAAGAGGAACTTGGACTGATCTGCTCTGAAGGTGGCGAAGAAGACGGTGCAAAAATTGGTAACGTGGTTGCCTTTGACGTCTTCAACAAAATTGCTCGTTCCGAGTGGGACACATTACTGTTTTTCTATGGCGTCGTACTGGCCGTAGGCGGACTGGGTTTTCTGGGTTATCTCACACTAACCTCAGAATTAATGTACACCCAGTGGGGCGCTACTCCAGCTAACATTACCGTGGGCGTGCTTTCCGCTATCGTCGATAACATCCCGGTAATGTTTGCCGTGCTGACAATGAACCCAGAGATGTCACAAGGGCAATGGCTACTCGTCACCCTGACTGCCGGCGTTGGTGGCAGCATGCTGTCCATCGGCTCCGCCGCAGGTGTCGCGCTGATGGGGCAGGCACGCGGCATGTACACATTCTTTGGGCACTTGAAGTGGACTCCTGTCATCGCACTGGGCTATTTCGCCAGCATCGCGACACACTTGTGGATAAATAAAGCGCTATTCTGAACAGTAAAAGAGTCCTCTGATTAATTCTTGTATAATCTTGCCCGGATTTAATCAGAGGCTCCGTCAAAATTAATTTATTCAGGCTCATCATTGTCCTGCTTCTGGCAGGTTATTCCGTAGCAGCAACAGCAAACCCCTCAACAACGGTTGAGGAATTGCTACAGTCCATGTCTGACGAGCAAAAAGCTGCGCAGCTCATCATGGTTTATTTTGCATCGCCCGAATTTACAGTTGAACATGAATTCGGCGCCGTCTTAATCATGCAGA
>DTYI01000150.1 GCA_012961935.1 Thiotrichales bacterium
ATCTGTTTTGCTGAGTTTTTCCAGAAATTCCATTCCCTTCATGCAATATGTGGGTTAGAGATGATCTTGACCCCTCTAAAATCATATAAATCAATATGTTATAAAAGGAGTAGATCTTTACCGGGTATCCAATTATTCCTTGTATGTTTTCCAATGCGAGCAAAGAAAACTGCCAACAAGCCCTTTGATTGACAATGCACTTGCATTTGACCGTGCGGTCAACTACTATTTCACGCATGCAAATGGCAAATAACACACGCGAGCGGATCATAGACGCCGCAAAATCCCGCTTCCATTCTCGTAGCTATGCCGATGTGGGCATCAAGGAAATCTGCGACAGTGCAAAAATTCAGAAGGGTAGCTTTTATCATTTTTTTCCTTCCAAACGCGACCTTGTGCTGGCCGTTATTGAAGATTTTGCGCATGAATGGGCGGATGGCTTCGTCGCCGAAGCATTCGATCCTGCATTACCACCCATGGAACGTTTTGAATATCTGATAGATGCTGCCTATTTCTGGCAAAAATCTGTCAAGCAGGTACATGGCCGTATGTCGGGTTGTCTGTTTGGCAACCTCGCACTGGAGGTCAGTACGCAGGATGAAATTTTACGCGCCAAGCTGATGGCCGTATTCAATCAGGCAAAAACGCGATTCCAGGAAACACTGGATGAAGCGATAGCAGCAGGCGCCATCAAGCCGCTTGATAGCGAACAAACGGCCGAGGCAATGCTGGCCTATCTGGAAGGAATGATTTTGCTTGCAAAAGCACAAAATGACCCCGAGATGCTTTACCGGCTTGGGCCAGCCATCAAATCTATACGCATCGAAAAGCAGGGCAACTAATGTGGCAATGATTCTTTCGATCTATTTAACTCATGTCTTTACCGACCAGTCTACTATTGATTGGGCGTCGAATGCATGAAAATGCACGCTGCCTATAAACATTTACTTTCCCACTTGACCGAATGGTCATTCAATTTAACGCAGGAGAGAAACCATGCAAACAACCACTTCAACACTTGATGCCCGCGGCCTGAACTGTCCACTACCCATTTTGCGCACCCGTAAGGCTTTAGCCAGTCTCGACAGTGGCGAAACCCTGAAAATTATCGCTACCGATCCCGGAGCGGTCAAAGATATCGATTCATTTTGCAATCAGACCGGCCATTCACTCATCGCCAGCAATGACGAGCAGGGTGAATATATTTTTATCGTACAAAAATCATGAGGAGGTAATCATGGCTAGCACAGCAACAACCAAAAAACCCGATTTGGACAAAGCACTTTTCGATCAGTGGTTTGATGAACGGGAAGCTCAAAAAGAAGCGGAACATGTCTCCTCCATGGCCATCATCGCAACAAAGGGTACGCTCGATATGGCCTATCCACCTTTTATTCTCGCTTCAACCGCAGCAGCGCTGGGCTGGGATGTGGCGATCTTTTGTACTTTCTATGGCCTCGATCTGCTGAAAAAAGATCTGGATTTGCAACTCAGCCCACTGGGAAACCCCGCCATGCCGATGAAAATGCCATACGGTCCGCAATGGCTGCGTGATATGGATATGAAAATCCCCAATCTCGCCATGTCGAACATTCCTGGCTTTGAGCGCATGGCGAGTTCCATGATGAAAAAGACCATGCAGGACAAAGGTGTTGCCTCAATCGAGCAACTTCGCGATCTTTGTCTGGAGGCCGATGTTAAACTCGTCGCCTGCCAGATGACCGTGGATTTATTCGGCATGAAAAGAGAGGAATTTATTCCTGAAATTGAAGACTGGGTTGGCGCTGTCAGCTTTTTACCCTTCGCGCAAAAAGCGGATGTAACGCTGTTTATTTAGCTTAGGCCGGCCAGAATAAACTCTAAAATATACTTTCCTGGCAAGCCATCCGTCACAGAAATTTGATTTAAATTTTCACTCGCATAAAATTTGTGGTTTCATGCGCGTGCATGATTACGGTTAGCTGACTGCCGACCTTTAAGTTTAGCTAATTTTCAGATTCACTGGACGGGCAAAACACAAATGACGATAAAAGATAAAGTGATCGTACTCACGGGCGCGGGCTCAGGACTGGGCCGCGCGCTTGCCGAGGGGTTTGCAAAACACGGGGCGATTGTTGTTGGCTTTGGTAGACGCGAAGCAGCGTTAAAAGAAACAGCGGCAGAAATAGCCAACGACAATTTTCACTGGCGCATTGTTGATGTCTCACAGGCGGATGTTGTCGCCGACGCCATCCAGTCCATTCAGGAAGAATTTGGGCGCATTGATGCGTTGATAAACAATGCCGCCATCTACCCCAAAGTTAGTTTCCTTGACCAGTCGCCCCAGGAATGGATGGAGGCGATGAATATCAATGTGGGCGGCGTTGCAAGTTGCTGCCACGCTGTATTACCCATCATGATGCAACAGGGTCACGGACGAATTATCAATCTTGGCAGCTTTGCCGATAAAGCGCCCATCCCGCTAAGCTCTGGTTACTCTGCCTCGAAAGGTGCGGTGCGCGCGTTAACGAAAGCCATCGCCGCTGACCTTGGGGACCAATATCCCGACATCATCCTGATTGAATGGATACCCGGTCATCTCAATACTCAGATGAGTGATTATACCGGCATTGATCCAAAATCTTGCATCGACTGGGCCATTGACCTGATCAACCTGCCTGAAAATGATCCGTCGCCCAGAATCTTTGTTGAGAATGAAGAGTGGTTTCCACCCAAAGGTCTGCGCGAACGATTGAAGGAAAAGCTTTTCTTTTTTCGTAAAGAGTAAAGAGCAGCTCTAAAGAAAAAATCAGGCCGAAGCTTTCACTTCTCCAGGCTGCTCATCCGCAGCCGTATCAGCCAGCCTCTCACTGATATGCTCAGCAACACGTAGGGCGTTCGCAGCAATGGTGAGGCTTGGGTTGGCTCCTCCGCTGGTTGGCATAAATGAAGCATCCACGACGTAGAGATTATCGACTTCATGCGCCTTGCAATTGACATCCAGCACACTCGACTCGGGGTCACTCCCCATCCGGCATGTACCGCAGGGATGCCCATAGTTCAGGCTGACCTCTTCACCTAGTACAAACAAACGATGCGGCGCAAGCTTTGACTTCAGCGTCTTTCTGAATAATTTAATCCGCTCGCGCAACTCATCATGCACCGTGTATTCGAACCGCATACCGCTGGGTTCCTCGGCGTCGGTTGCCACCCTGTTCTCAGGGTAAGGACGGTCTTCCATAATCGTTGCAAATACTGTGGCTGGCCCGAGAAAAAAAGACGCCAGATACGCAGGAATCCGCAAAAAAGGCCGAATCGGTTTAAACCAGCTCCAGCGGCTGCGATCAAACCGGTTTTTCAACGCATAGATAACATTACCATATTCAACCGTTAACCCTGTCGACTGAAATGAGCCCAGGCTTTTTCCGTCCTGGAAATAAAAATCCCGTAGCGAAATAGTTTTGGCCGGGCCTTCGCGGGAAAATTTTCCTTTGGGCCAGACAGCGATAAAATCAGAAATATGAAACATTAGATTTCGACCCACGTTATCCGCATGATTGGCCAGGCCATTGGGCCAGAAATTATTGACTGAGTTTTGCAGTAGCACGGGTGTAAAATAAGCGCCGGCTGCGACAATAAAAATACGTGCGCGAATTCTGATTTCTTTGCCATCACGGATACAGACAACTTCCCTGGCAGCTTTCTCATCCGCATCAAGCCGCTTTACTTCACACTGGTCTAGCAATGTCAGGTTTCCGGTTTGTATGGCCGGTTCCAGACAAATATTTTTTGCGTCACTCTTGCAGTTCTGGTTACATATAAAACCCAGGCATTCCCTGCATTTATCGCCATAACCGATACCAACGTGCAGCCGATAAGGGTTTAATCCCCGTTCTTTAAAAGAAGAAAAAAAATGATTGTCGCACTCACTCATGGGCGGGGGTGGCAATAGCTCAGATTCGCGGTCAGTATTTAACGCATCCTGTGTGCCTCGAACTTTGAATAACTGTTCGGCTGTGCGGTAGTAGGGAAGAAGGGTTTCATACGGAAATGGCCAGGCATTTTCTGTATGACTGGCAGCGTCATGCAAGCCAAAATCATTCGGCTCCAGCCGTTCCAGCGCCGCTGCGTAAAGCAGCGTTGACCCGCCTGCACCACAGCCAACCGGACCAAAAAAACGTGACCGCCGACCTTCAACAACACTGGTTATCTGGGTTGGCCAGACCCCGTACTTAAATCGTTCCTGCGGATCTTCTTCATCCAGGTGTTCATCATGATCGCCACCGGGAAAACTGGCGTTGCCTTTCTCCAGAACAATAACACGGTGACCTTTTTGCGCCAGCGCATAACCAGCTGTCGCACCACCCATGCCTGAGCCGATGATCGCAACATCCCAGACCTCGTCAGCCAGTTCTTTTAGCGACACTTTATTCATAGCGTTTGTGGAATCGGTTTTGTTTGCGGATCACTAATATTTAGGTCTGCCGCACGGCAGGCTTCGTAAGTGGTTGGTTATATGCAACAGAATTAATTAGCCAATATACATCAAGTTTGTCTCATTATTTGTGATGCTAGTATCGATCTTGCTAGTTAGGGGGCGTTTTCAATTACCCAATGACCACTGTTGGCGCTGAAAAATCGCCAGGCAAGGCATGAGGAGCGAGGTTTGGTTGTTCCAAATGAGTGACGAATAACGCCGCATGGTGTTTTTTCAGCGTCAACCCAGAGGGCCGGCCCCATTTTTCCAAATCATTTACGCTGTCAGGCGTAATTAAATCAGCCAGACCAAGTTCCAGGTCTTCGTCGCTATGCACGCTTTCACGCCGGTATCGCTCCAATAGCCGCCAGGAGTGGCGGCGGGCTACTGTAGCCAGCCAGGGCGCCAGACGCGCGTTGCTGTAAAGTTGATCCAGGCTCTTAAATAAAATGGTGAAGGTGATCTGGGTGATGTCGGCCGCATCTTCCTGAGACAGGCCATAGTTTAGCGGAATGGAAAATACCAGCCGCTTGTATTTGTCCACTACTATTTTCCAGGCACGCGAATCCCCTTTGCGGCAGGCTTGAATGAGATCATCGTCAGATTGGTACATGTTTCCTCAAAGGGTCGTTGGTATTACCTCAACGATACTATGAAAGCCGGTAAAGTCTCCCCAGAAGAATTATCGTTGTTTTTGGGTCAGTTTGCCAATGTTGGCACGCCGCTCCTGCAAGAATGACAAAATGATAAACAGGGGATACGGCCGTATCCCCCTGTTTGTCCAAGTGTAATCCTGCGCCGGATTTAATTGGGGTATACGTAATACGTCCGAAAATTCA
>DTYI01000151.1 GCA_012961935.1 Thiotrichales bacterium
AGCAGGATGCCGTTCCGCATGACATTGCTGCGCTGCAGGAAAAAATTATCGCGGCGCTCAGAAAAATTCATGACCCGGAGATTTCCGTCAATATCTACGACCTCGGGCTGATCTATGACATCAACATCGATACGGATCATCATGTAAAAATCGACATGACACTCACCGCGCCTGCCTGCCCAGTCGCCGGCACTCTACCGGGACAGGTCGAGGAGGCAGTTCGTTCCGTCGAAGGTGTCAGTGATGCTCAGGTGAAGCTGGTCTGGGAACCGCCCTGGACACAGGAAAAAATGTCGGATGAAGCAAAGCTGGAACTGGGGATCCTCTAAGCAAATATGAGCATCGCCATGACAGATATCGATAGCATTGCTAACGACTTTGAATTGCTGTCTGACTGGGATCAAAGGTATGAATACCTGATCGAACTGGGCGAGCAAATGCCCTTTATGCCAGAGTCAGAAATGACAGAGGACAACCGCGTTTTTCCCTGCATGAGCAAAGTCTGGGTGCATGCCTACCGTAAACCCGACAACCCGAACCTCATTTATTTTCATGGTGATTGCGATACCGCCATAATCAAGGGCGTTGTGGCACTACTGGTGCAATTATTTTCCGGAAAAACTGCAAAACAGATTATTGACATGGACGTCGATAAATTATTCGAACGCATCCAGCTTGCAGAAAATCTCAGCCCCAACCGCCATGTCGGCATCTATGCAATCGTAGAAGTCATGAAGTCGCAGGTGAAAGCTTTATCATCATCCGGTATCGGGTTAAAAGAAGAAGCCAAGGTTCAATCTCAATGATGTTTTGTGAAGTCAACTGAGGTTTGTAGAAATCTTTTTATCTATGAATTATCACTGCGCGCTATGCGCTAGTCTTTCTCCCAGAATAGAGGATAGGTTGCGAAATAATTTTGCAGATATTCTTGGATAAACTTTTGTCACGCGGGAAATACTGTCCCAGTCGATCACCAGCACTTTGAGATTTTGTGTTGCGACAACATCGGCAGTTCTGGGGATTTTTGCTACCAGTGCTATTTCACCAAATACCTCACCCGTCTCCATTCTCCGGAATTTAATATCTTTGTCGTCAGGGGATGATATCCGCGCATCTGCGGACCCTTCCAGGATGACGTAAAACTCTTCACTTATCTCACCTTCCTTGATAACCAGTTCGCCTTCTGCAAAGGTTTGTATCCTGCTTAACAAAATTGTTTTCTTGATCTGAGAGGGCCGCATACCCACAAACAGTTTGCAGTTGCGAATAACCTGTGTTTTTAATTGAACCGAAAGCAAATCCCAAACGGTTATCAACCTGGTGTAAGACAGCAAGGTGGGCGTAATGACAAAAGTTGCTACCAGAGCAAGCAACATAACCAGTGCACTTAAAAATCCAAAATTGGCAATAGGTGGAAAACTGGACATACCCAACGCAGCAAATCCAAATGCTAATGCGATGGAGGTGGAGACGATAGGGATAGATTCTTCATGCACAGTTTGCTCCAGAATTCGCTGTTCATTTTTTTCTGTCTGTGAAACCTGGTGATAGCGGATCATAAAATGCAGGGTATCATCTACGCAGATACCAATTGCAATCGCCGCTGTCATCGCTGTGCCTGTATCCAGTGGGATACCACTAAAACCCATCACTCCAAACAGAATAATAATAGGAAAAAGGTTTGGAATAATGGCTAAAATCCCAACTTTAAAATTAACAAATAAAAACGCAACGATGACCATAATCACAACAATCATCAGCAGGAGGGATTTAGCCTGCGCAGTGGCGAGATAATCTGCTGCTTTGGCCGTCAAAACTGATTGTCCTGTTGTCTGCAGACGCAGGCCAGAATCCAGATCTGTGTCAGCGAACGCCTGAATTTTATCCAGCGCCTGCCCCAGTTTATAAGATGACTCAATTCTGTGACGCACCAGAATACGTGCCTTGCTGTAATCCCCTGAGACAAAACTTTTGACATGCTCATGCTTTAGAAACAGCATGTACTCCTGAACTAATGCATCGTCTTCAGGAAGGTAGAGCTCGCCCTCTCCCTCAGCATCCATCGCTCGATTGACGACAGTCAGGTAATCAGCAAAAGACAGGGTCTTATCTGCAATACCGGATTTAGTTAGAAAATTTTGAAGTTTCTGTATTTCCTCAAGGTAACGCACTTTAAGAAAGGTGCCTTCTATTCCTGATGTGAGCACAATCGAGAAAGTATGCATGCCCGCAAGCTCATCCTCTAAAATATGAATCCGCTGGAGCATTGGTGATTCATCCTCGAAATAGTCCAGGGAATTATTGTTAACCCGCAGTGATGAAGCTCCGATAAAAGAAAGCAGTAGAATCATGATAGAAATTACGATCGTGGCGCGTCGATGATCCTGGATAAAATGAAAAACGGAAACTGCAAGCCGCTGTATAGATGTGTCTTTTTTCCTGCCTTGTTCGCTACTTTTAGCACTACCGAAAAAATGTAACAAAACAGGCACCAACAATATAGTAATCAGAAAGTTCAACAAAAGGCCAGTCGACGCCACCAGGCCAAATTCTTTGAGTAACTGGAGATTATTCAAAGATATGGAAAAAAATCCGAGGTAGGTCGTAATGAAAGTCAGGCTAACGGCGATTGCCATTTTACTTCCCATGTGATCAATTGCTGCGCGCCGATCAAGACCGTTAGAAATTCCTGCCCGATATTCCGAAAGTAGATGGATATCTTCTGTTGAACCGATGATCACCAACAGCGCCGGCACGATAGAAGTCATTACATTAATTGGGATATCAAGGGCCGCCATCAACCCAAGTGTCCAGACCACGCTAAGCCCGGCAGTCAGCAAAGGAATAATAACGCTACTCAGTCTTTTTAACGTCAGACCAAGTGTTGCCAGAAGAATAAAAAGTGCGAAAGGCAAGACAGTTCGCTGATCATGTAATATTTTTTCTGATATTGAAGTCCGGATAGTGGATGAACCAATTTGAAAAACTGTTTCCAGATTTTTATCCAGTGGCGCAATTAAACGTTCAATCTCCTTCGTTACAAGCTGATCATATTCTGGAGTATTTATTTTACTGTTGAAATATATATTGACCGCCATACTCTTACCAGACGGAGACAGCAGATTATTTGCAACAAACGGATTTTTAAGTGCATTTTTCTTTATTGCTTTTGCACCTTTCTGAGTGTCAGGTATTTTCCCCAGATAAGGTAATAATCGAATGCTATCGTTTACCGTTTCAATATTATTAATAGAATATAAACTTTCAACTCGCGTGACAAATGACAGACCTGTTATTCCATCAATTGCTTTTTTGATATTCCTTAGTTTTTCCGGTTCAAATAAATCTGTATCACTAATAAAAAGTATGGTGACATTTTCTGATCCAAAAGTGTCAAGTGTCTCACGATAGAACTTAACATCAGCACCATCCTCAAGCATCATGCTCTGTGCAGAAATATTAAACTTAAGCTGTCCTAGTTGCGGTATTGCTACAATTGTGACGGAAAATGTAAATAGCAAAACAAGCCAGGGATGCCGGGCAGAAAAAATAATAATATTCCTCATTGATACCGTTCTGGTATTGGTTGGCCCAGGTCCCGCTATCTTAGCAAATTCTATCGTTAAAAATAGCTGGACAAATTTATCCCATCGATATATTTGAATATTGGCTTGTGGGAATGAGGAAACTAAGTATACATGCAATTCATGCCTGTAAATGACACAACCTTATTCATCCTGCTGAGCTTATTATGGTGTTATTATATTTTCTAGAAAATATAAAGAATATTGCTGAAATTAAAACTGAACGCTTCCTAACTCGACTCTTCATCAAAGAAGACAGGAACGAAAAAACTACCTGACTATAGTCGACCAGGCAGCAAGTGAAACGTAACGATTATAGGGCACCTCTATTAATAGAGGTGCCCTATAATTCAAAATCATACAAATTCGTTCATCCCTCAATCCGAGTCTTCTCCGCGAACACGTTGAACGACAACTTTCGCAACAGGATTACGCCAGTCATATGTTTCAGGCGCCAGGTCTCCGATACCATGTATTCCACTACTGATATGCACATATCCTTCGCCGCCTGCACCAGGTGATCCACCTTCTCCACCACATACTGGACCAGGAATACTCACGCAAAGCTCATCGTTGGGTTCCGAGCCAGCATCATAAGCAGGCACCCAGTATGTCTTTTTGCCATGACCTCTTGGGGCAACGACATTGTTCAGACCGATAAAGGAATCATTTGTTGGAATCAGCATCGATGCAAGACTGATACGTCTGGCATGACCCGAAGCATCAACAAAAACAGTCACCGTCTCGCCAGGCATCAGCAAGCCACCTGAGTTGTTGATATCGACCACCTTGCTGTTCCCTGACATCATCATCTCTAAAGGCATAATATCTCCACCTTCAGCCAGTGCAGCAAATGCATCGCTAGCGGGTTCACCAACCACAAACGGATGCACACCGTTACGATGACTTAATACCAGAATTGGCGTGAAGACCTGTGCTTTAGTCAGGTTGGTGATAGTAACCTTGTAATGGTGGTTATCGCTAGCCTGCGCTGTACCAGCTAGCAATAAACCAAAAATAATAGCCAGTAATTTAAATTTCATCTTGTTTTCTCCTGTCTGTTTCGGTGGCTCCACAGTATTCGTGGATACAATTCAGTCAGAGAAATATTTCGGTCTGACTGTGACAGGATAGATTAAGCGCAAGCATTCACGTAGTGGTCACGTAAAGATCACAATTTTCTCACGAAGTCATTTTTTCTGACAAGCTCCATCGTGTACCCTATTTTCTACTCTTTTATAAAGTAGATGGATGAATCTTTATGCCGCAACGGGTTCAGAATATTCGTCTGCTCCTGTGTACCAGGCCCTGGCAATACTTTTCAGGAAAGCGTCACAGGACGCACGCACTTCGCGGTTTACATTCATAAGAGTGGATAACTCCAGCCCGGTAATATCCTTTAGTCTGGCCTGGTAGAGATTATGCATGAATTCATGGTGAAACAGTTTCAGCTTTGATTGCAGATTTTCCAGCTCCTCAGAAAAATATTCGTGCTCGTGGTGTTTGTCAATCAACCCGATTGCGACCGAGTACAATTCAGTAACTTGCTGACTTAGGCTATCAAAAAGCCGGACTAAATCAGGCTTATCCATTTCATGAAACTGACTCAGATCCGCACGAATATCTTTTAATGATTTGGCTGAATATACTGCGTGTCTGACCGCATCCAGTAAGCGTTCAATTTGCTGGGCTTCTGCTGGTTCAATTGGTGAACTTTGCACTTCCATCGCGTATCGGACAATTTCTCCCTCCAGACGTTTAATCGTTTCATACTGTTTTTCGACGGGCAGCATAGTGGTGGAAATAAAAAATGTGTTCTCCGTATTTTGCTTTATCTGCAAGTTTTTATGGCTGATTTTTAATATCCGTAAATTAATATGCGCTGCCATTTTTACCAGTCTGCGGCTCTCCTGCTTTAGCGCCTCCAGTGCAGCATCCGTGACGTTCGGCGGCACTTCACTAATATACTGACGAACCTCTGTCACATCTTCGCGTATCCTCTTCTCCAGGAAATGACTGAAAGGTTTTAGAAAAGGGAAAAATAGAATAATGCCTATAAAATTAAATAGACTGTGAAATAACACTAAAGTGTATAAAGGGTCGCTGAGTCCCACAACATCGGTAATGAATTTCAATAATGGAATAATCAGCGAAAAGGCAATAACATCAACAGTTAGATTAAACAAAACATGTGCCATGGCAACACGGCGTTTTGAGACCGCACCTTGCAGACTGCCCAGCAGCACTGTGCTGGTCGTGCCCAGATCTCCCCCGATAACAATTGCAGCCGCAGCAGGCAAGGGAATAATACCCGCATATAGTGCGCTTAAAGTAATCATCATAGTGGCTGAACTGGACTGGATGATCGCTGTTAAAACTACACCAAGCAGCAGAAAAACAATGATCGGAAAATCTGCAATCGACTGAAAATCGAACTGTGTAGCCAACACCCCTACACTGGTTTTCATTAAATCCAGACCTAACAATAACAGTCCAAACCCAAGTAAAAACTGAGCCAGGGATTGCCATCGATCTTTTAGTAGCGTGTAGCCCAACCCGCCTATTCCAAAAAGCGGTAAAGCAACAGCTTGCAAATCGAATTTGAAACCTACGGTGGCGACAATCCAGCCAGTAAAAGTGGTACCAAGATTTGCGCCAATCACAATACCAATCGCATTAACCAGCGGAATAATACCTGCGCCCACAAATGCAAGCACAATCAAACCGACCAGGGAGCTGCTTTGCACAATGGCCGTGGCGACCATGCCACCCAGAACAGAACTTGCAGGTTTACTGGTGGATTGACGAAGAAAACGGCGAAATGTTTTCCCGGCTAGCTTTTTCAGGCCTTCTTCCAGTTGCAACATGCCGAACAGGAATGCGCCCAGTCCTGCGATCAGCTTCCAGAAGTCGAGTTGTTCAAGCATTCTTTCTCAGAATTATTTTGCGTATGGATATTCTACATCAAGGAGCACATTACTTTGGTGCGGTAAGAAATTTAATTTTAAGCGGCTGGTTCAATATCGCCCTGCTCTGTCAGTGTATATTTTGCAGTTAATTTTTTAGCAATAAAATTCCCCAGGCCTCGGTAAGCCTCAAATTGTTTTTCATCAAAGAATTGATCTGATGTGGGTTGATCCGGGAACAAAGGGTTCTGTTTTTTGTAGTAAACCAGATCAGCATACATACCTTCAGTGAAAGTCGTTTTAATATAAATCAACTTGCCGACAGAATTGTCGGGATAGAGTACTTTTGCGGTAATAAATCCACAGTCAGCGCATCGCAAACCATTTTTTGGGTCTGAGTTCCCAGGCACTAGCGGGTTAATATCCAGTTTTATCACCACACCAAAATCAACACGTATTTTTTCGATTGCATTGGCAAGATCAGTAAAATCGAATCCAGGATCAGCACCCGCATCACAAACGATTATTGTTTTAAGTTTACGGCGTATCAATTCATATAAACCCAGGTTTTCAAAATGACCGCCATCTGTCAGCTCAACAAAATGACTCTTTTCTGTTTTACCGAGGTAGCTTCCCGCTTTCTGGTTCCATGACAAGCTGCTCCTTATTTTTTTTACAAACGTCCCAAAGGCTGTTGAAGTCAGCATGGGATGAAAAAAATTCGGACGGAACCCATATAATGGATTTAGTTTTTTTAATTTTACCTTGCCATTCTCTCCATTTTCTCGCCTGTGTATTTCAGGGTCTGGATGCGGCGCCCAATAACCAAGTCGAATATTCAGCAATGACATGAGCAGTGAAAGTGCGCGGTTTCTGGTTGGCCCTTCACCACCAATACCTGCGTCCGGATTTGCTGCAGCGCCAGATATGGCCATTGCGGTCGGTAAGGTCATTTCATTATTCATGAAATGCCTGGTACGGGACCACCCTGTTGCATTACTACCGCAATAAAGTGGTGACAAAATAAAATTATCGCCACCTCGGCCACGAAATTTTTTATTGGGCGACTCAACCAGCACAACATTGGTATTGATAATATGGTAAGGGCCCGAACTTTCACGCCGGCAAACATCTGATAGCTTTAGTCTGTCCGCCTGGGTTGCGCCTTCTGAGTCGTGATGCCCATTTTTTAGAATCTCATCGACATTGGGCATGAATGTTTCCATTAGCCGGTCACGATAATAGCGGTGCACCGATACATAATTAATATTAACGTATCGGCCTGTGAATAATGCGATCAAAACCCACACGATGTAAATCGACCACAACTCCATACCAGAACTGGATATTAATTTGTAACTATACGAATAAGCCAACAGGAAAATGCCATAAATCAGAAAAATAACAGTGGTCAGCGTTAACACCGATAGCAGCACTTTTTTGAGTGCAGGTGACCTTCTATTTTTCTGTCTTTCCTTAAGCGAGCTGGATGTTCTGAACGCAGCAAGCGATGTCATAAAACCTAATACCATCGAACTTGCCGCAGCATATATCGCAGTATTGTCACTATTTTTTAACGCATACAACCAGTCATAAATAAAGGGTAAAACACCCAATGCGACCAACACAATAAGGGATATGATAATTTTACCCGATAGCCTGTCAAAGAGCCGTCGCCCGACATATCGACGTTTTTTATACACCACAGGATAATAAGTGTGAAACGCATAAAACATCGCGCCCAGTATTGAAAGCAAAACCAGCGCCACCGCAAAGACCAGTGAAAGATTAAGCGGCTCTGCAATACCTAAAGCCGGTATTTTAAGTGTTGTAAAATGCTCCATAAACGCCGGATATTCATTCGCCGGCCGCAAGAAATATATTTCATATAGAACCAGGAAAAACAAAACAAGTAAAGGAAAATAAACAATAATACTTAAAAACGTACCACGCAGAAAAACACCTAGTAATGAGAAAATCGTAATACCATTTCCAGGTGTCAGATATTTTCCATTCTGGCGTAGTGCCTGTAATATTTTTGCTTTATCCTGGCCTCCACCTTTTTCCGCCTCATTTGAATCTGGATTTATTTTTCCCACTCGGTGTGTACCAAAAGGAAAGTCATCAGTTGTTAACCCAAACTCTGTATCGCCATCCTTTTCTGAAGATTTATGGTGTAGAAACCAGGTTAATGAGGAACCAATATAGCCACCACCCGATACGGTTGAAAGATAATCAATTTTTTCCATCCAGCCATTTCTGGCCAAACGTTGCATCACACCCAAAGAAAAAATAGCAGACCGAATGCCGCCACCAGAAATTGCAAGGCCCACCAGATTTTTTTACCATTTTTATTCCGGCTCTCAAGATATTTTTTTTCTGCCTGGACTAAATCCTCTGCGCCACCGTAGTCTCCATTTTTCTGGTGATGAATAAAGTTATTTCGGTGATTTTTGTTGGCCACTTCAATATCCTGCTGTTGTAATTAAATCCATTTCTGCAATATCTACCCAGACATCCTATGGTCATGAAATGCAGGCAGAGCCGCGCTTCACTTGCTCTAAGTCTAGCTCAGAAAAAACGAGATGCTCTGCAATTAATACCTATCCCTGTGTGAAGTATTCACAAATAAGCTTCATGCAGGCATTGCACACAGCAATTCATAGCTAATCGTCCCTGCCATTTCCGCGATCCTGCCCACCGATAAATCTTTTCCCCATAGCGCGACATGATCACCCACTTTTGCACTGGGACAGCTACGCAAATCCACGGTCAACATGTCCATCGAAACACGGCCTGCAAGCGGGCATTCGACACCATTAATCAGTACCGGCGTGCCGGATGGTGCATGACGCGGGTAGCCGTCGCCATAGCCGATCGCGATCACGCCGATGGGCATGTCCTCGGGGCAGATATAATCTGCACCGTACCCCACTGCTTCGCCTTTTTTCCGCAGGTTAATCGCAATTAATGGCGCGGCCAGCGTCATGACCGGTTTCAGATTGAGTGCCTGCCCAGTAACGTTTAGCAAAGGGGAAGCACCATAGAGCATGATACCGGGCCGCACCCAGTCAAAATGTGTCTGTGGCATTTTTAAAATTGCGGCTGAGTTCGCAGCAGAGCGTGGCAAATTGAATGCATCTGTTGCTTGCTGGAATGCGTGAATCTGTTGCTGGTTCGCTGGATTTTCCGGTTCGTCCGCACAGGCAAAGTGCATCATTAAGCCGTTTACTTTTTCACCCAGTTCGTTGATTAATTCCTCTGCCTGCCCAACTGGAAAACCCAATCTGTGCATGCCGGTATCGAACTTTAACCAGAGCGATGGATGCTCACCTTTGTGCTGGTTAAAAATGGATAGCTGGCTGTTGTGATGAATTGAAAGTGTAAGTCGTTGTTCAGCTGCCTGCTGATATTCCTGCGCATTACTGGCACCCTGTAAAATTAAAATTGTTTTTGAAATATCGGCTTTTCTTAACGCCAGCCCTTCACCGATGGTCGCTACTGCAAAACCATCCGCATCGGTTAACGCCTGCGCCACTTTGAGCATGCCATGTCCGTAGGCATTGGCTTTGATGACAGCCATGATTTTGCTGTTTGGGGAGGCTTGACGAACCTGGTTTAAATTATGTGTGAGCGCAGCCAGGTCAATATGAACCCTTGCCCGCCTCACTAAAGCCCCTCGCTTGAATACATGTCCGGCATATAATTCTCAAAGCGTGTGTATTGCCCGAGGAAGGTCAGGCGGGTGGTGCCGATGGGGCCGTTGCGTTGCTTGCCGATGATAATTTCAGCGATCCCTTTGTCCGGCGAGTCTTCATTGTAAACTTCGTCCCGGTAGATGAAGGCGATCAAATCTGCATCCTGCTCAATGGCACCCGATTCACGCAGGTCAGACATAATCGGCCGCTTGTTCGGACGCTGCTCCAGGCTTCGATTCAGCTGCGACAAGGCCATAACAGGCACTTTAAGTTCTTTAGCTAAGGCCTTGAGAGATCTGGATATTTCTGATATTTCAGTAGCACGGTTTTCGCGTGTACCGGGTATCTGCATCAGCTGCATATAATCGATAACAATCAAACCCAGCTCGTTGTGTTCGCGTACCAGACGACGTGCGCGCGCACGCAATTCAGACGGCGTTAAAGCAGGTGTGTCGTCAATAAAAATCGGCATCTGGGTCAACAATTCAGTTGCGCTGGTCAGGCGCGGCCAGTCCTCATCTTTTAACCGACCGGTACGCAAATGCTGTTGATTGATACGGCCGTGGGATGACAGCAAGCGCAGCGCAAGTTGCTCACCCGGCATTTCCATACTGAAAATCGCCACCGGTTTTTTGGTTTTGTACGCCGCATTTTCAGCGATGTTCATGGCAAAGCTGGTCTTACCCATGGAAGGCCGCCCCGCAACAATGATCAGGTCACCCGGTTGCAACCCCGAGGTCATCTGATCAAAATCTTCGAAGCCAGTGGGGAGGCCGGTAATGCCGTCGCCCTTTTCAAACATGGCGTCAATATAGGCAATCGCATCCTTGACCAGGGTTCGCATTTGCTGAAAGCCCTGCTTGCCACGCATGCCGCGTTCGGCAATCTGGAAAATTTCACGCTCGGCTTCGTCCAGCACTTCATTGCTGCTGCGGCCTTCTGTGTTATAGGCGGAGTCTGCAACGCGCCCGGCAATAGAAATCAGCTGTCTCAGAATTGAACGTTCGTGAACAATGTCAGCGTAGGCTTTTATGTTTGCTGCACTGGGGGTGTCTTTTGCAAGCGTGCCGAGATAACTCAAACCTCCTGCCTTTTCCAGCTCATGCCGTGTTTCCAGCCACTCAGATAAAGTGATGACATCAAATGGTTGATTCTTTTCAGCCAGGTCAGCGATAGCGCGGAAAATAACGCGATGATCCTGGCGGTAGAAGTCCTCGTCACCGACCCGGTCAGCGATTTGATCCCAGGTGTTGTTATCCAGCATCAAGCCGCCCAGTACAGACTGCTCGGCTTCAATAGAATGAGGCGGGATTTTCAGGTTGCCGACCTCAGCGAAGTCAGGGTCGAAATCTTGTTGTGGGGAATCAGAAGTCACAGGACTTATTGTAATGCCTGCTTATCTGAATAGCATCCTGAAAGCGATAATATATCTGTATCAGTGAAACATTTGGGCAGTAACAAAACACTGCCCCAGGAAAATCATACTTCTTCGGGTACAACCTCAACCTTGATCTCAACATTCACATCTGAATGCAAATGCAAGGTAATGTCGAATTCACCCACATTTCTCAACGCACCTTCAGGTAATCGTATTTCGCGTTTCTCAACTTCAACGCCAGCTTGCGTCACCGCATCAGCAATTTCTGCGGTTCCAATTGAACCAAACAGTTTGCCTTCTGCGCCAACATTGGCGGGTAGCGTCACAACCATACCTTCCAGTTTGGCCTTGCGCGCTTCGGCTTCAGCCAGTGATTCGGCGGCTATCTTTTCCAGCTCGGCTCTGCGTGCTTCAAATTCGGCAATATTAGCCGCTGTCGCATATTTAGCTTTACCACCCGGAATCAGATAGTTGCGTGCATAACCAGCACGTACCGCAACCTTGTCTCCAAGGTCGCCCAGATTTTCAACTTTTTCCAGTAAAATAACTTCCATCGCAGTTACCTTTATCTATAACAGTTTACTGCCCCGCAACACGACTACGCAGGTCGGCAAAGGCATCTATTAACCCCATTACCGCCAGCAAGGCTGCAAAGGGCGTAAAAAATAAAATCAGCATGACATACAGGACAAACAAAATACCTGTGGGCCACTTCAATCTTCTCGACAATCCATGTATCACCGCCAGCCCCTGAAAGAAAAACAGTCCTAAAGCAATCACAACTGCTTCAATCAGCATCGGCTGCTTGAACAAGGTCGCCATCAAGATCAACCCGAAGGTCAATGCCGCAGGCCAAAGACCCATACGTAAATTAGCAAACTCTGCTGCAAATCCACCCGGATTATACAAGCTAGCCTGCATGACCCGACCCAGCATTAACATCAAAAACGCTGATACGACCACAGATACGGCCAACACCCCGGTCATTACTCTGGACAGCTGTGGCAGCACCCGATCAATTTCCAGGTCGGGCATGCCTGCCTGCACCAGCATGGGCTGCACATATTTTTCCAGCACCGCAAGCCAGTAACCAGGCAAATCTGGCACGACAGCATGCACTACTAAAATTACTGTCAGCGCTGCAATTAATAATAACTGCATGACATTGGTCCAGCTACTGGTTACCCGTAACACCAATGCCAGGAGTAAAACCGGTACCCACTGCATGATGCCAGAAAGCAATCCAAGGGAAGCAGGTTGTGCGACTAGCTTAGCCAACAGTGACAATGTCACTATTAATACAACCGTTACAATGCTTGCCTTGTAATAACCTTCACGCAGAGCGACCAGTGCAATCACCGCGCCACTCAAAATCCCCAACGGCGGAAAGACCAATGACAGCAGCATAAAGCCCAGAGCCGTAACAATAGCCTGTAGCAAACCGGACATGACAAAGCCCGCAACCGCTTTCAAACTAACCTGCCTACCAATCTATCGATTAGTATACGGCGAGAATTAATGGCCGTGACTATCTGTATAAGGCAGCAAAGCCAGGTAGCGTGCGCGTTTTATTGCAGTTGCCAGCTGGCGTTGATACTTGGCCTTGGTGCCGGTTATCCGACTGGGCACAATTTTGCCTGTCTCAGTAATATAGTTTTTCAGTGTTTCCAGATCTTTGTAATCAATCTCTTTCACACCTTCAGCCGTGAAGCGGCAATATCTTTTACGTCGAAAATAGCGAGACATAATTTTTCCTCAATTAACTTGTGAGCTGCTCAGGCATCAAGATTTTCCATTACTTCAAAGGCATTTTTATCCTCGATGTAGCGATAGAAATCTTCACGCAAATGCGGCTTGTAATCTTCATCAGCTCTAAACTCATCCAGCAAGGCTTCAAACTTGTCACGGTTACCAGCCGTCTGGCGCTTGCCGTATTTCTTGAGCACATAATTCAATTCATGCGGCTGTTTGGAGATCATTTCAGCATCAGTCGGTAAGCCACCTGAAGCAGGTTTGGCCGAAGCTTCTTCTTTCGCTGCAGGCGCTGCTTCAGTTTGCTTCTCAGCAGTTTCTGCAAGTGAAGCAGGCTCAACAGGGCTGGCAGCTTTCTCAGCAGGCTTGCTGGATGCTGACTTTGCTTCATCCTCACTCTTCAGTAAAAGCGAATCTTCTGTGATGGCCTCTTTGCGTTTGATCACCATTTTGCGTAACACAGCATCATTAAAACGGAAGGCACTCTCGATTTCATCCAGAGCATTTTGACCGCACTCGATGTTCATCATCACATAATGAGCTTTGTGTAATTTCTGGATTGGGTAGGCCAACTGGCGTCTGCCCCAGTCTTCAAACCGATGAATTTTGCCGTTATCGTTTTCGACGATGCTACGATAACGCTCAACCATGGCGGGAACTTGTTCGCTCTGATCAGGGTGGACCAGAAACACGACTTCATAATGACGCATAGTCACTCCTTATGGGTTAGCAGCCTTCCGCAATGTTACGGTAAGGCAAGGAGGCCCTTACGGGCGTGAAAGCGCGCAATTCTAGGCGATAACGTGAAAATACGCAAACAAAATCAGCTTGCGGCAGAAAAACATGTAACATGATCTTACAAACAAGCCAAATTCTGTTGGCGCTCGCTTGCCAAGCAATCGTCACTCTGATACAAATAGCCTCATAACTATATAATTTTTTCGAGTTCACCACGCAGGAATGAATTAATGAAGCAAATCACAAAGACACTTTTATTCGCCTTAATTTTCGCCTTTACAATAGCCCAGGTGGCGTTTGCTGCAGGCAATACAAATTTCAACAGTACTGGCCTGAACGATATCGTCCACGCGGACGATGCCGGCGATGCCGATGACGGAAAAAAGAAAGGTAAGAAAAAAGACAAAGGCAAGGACGGTGAAGAAGAACCTGACTGCGATTAAACCATATCTCAGCAGACAAATAATAATAACAAACCCTGGTAAATCCAGAGTTTCTAAAAAATAAAACCAAATTGTTATACGTTGCAAGCGTTTACCTTGCAACGTTGCAATGCACGCCATATGGCAACTATCCAAAAACGAGGAGGAGATACATCCATGAAAATTAGCGCTATTTCTTTAGCCCTTGCAAGCTCTGCACTGGCAGTAACCTTTACCACTGCAGCTGTCGCGAAAGAAGGTAAACCCGTTGGTATTACGCCTGACCTGATGAGCATTACTGTTAAACATAACGGTAAAGACACCAAAATCATACGTGACCAGAACAATGCGGCCACTGTGATTCCGGCTTTTGCAAAAACATCCCGGCCTTGCCCGCCTTTCTGTATTCAGCCAATCGTTCTGGCGCCAGGTGTAGAGACTCTGGGTGAAGTTGAAGTCATCAATTATCTGAAAAAAATGAATGATGGTGACAAGAGTATTCTGGTTGTCGATTCCCGCACACCTGACTGGGTCGCCAAAGGCACTATTCCGGGCGCAAAAAATCTGCCCTGGACAGGTCTGAACCCGAAAAAAGGCGCAACCACCGACGGCATCATGAAAATCATGAAAGACGAATTTAACGTCGGAATAAAAGGCGATGCTTTTGCAGTCGATGAAGCGATTGCAGCTGGCGACACAAGCAAAGTATTTGACTTTTCCAAAGCCAAAACGCTGGTCATGTTCTGTAATGGTATGTGGTGTGGCCAATCACCCAATAACATCAAGAACCTGCTGAAATTCGGCTACCCTGCTGAAAAAATCAAATGGTATCGTGGTGGCATGCAGGACTGGGCCATATTAGGTCTGAGCACTGCCAAGTAAGTAAAACACTTTCTTGACCTAACGGCTGGCAAATAATGCCAGCCGTTTTTTTTGCCAGCATACAATTATCAGGTACACTCTGCGGCCTGACTCAGCCAAACATAAATGACAACACAGCAACACATATCAAAAGAGTTAGCCGCGCTTGCAAGCAGCAAGCCTCATTGGGGCCAACTTTATGGTGCCAGTCTGGGCCTGACTATTTCCAGCCTGGTGAAATCTCAACAATCATTTATCACGCTGATAACACCAGACACTCACAGCGCTGATCAGCTCTCGCAAGAAATTAAATTCTTTCTTGACCAAAGCGCAGACAAGCTATTACATCTTCCTGACTGGGAAACCCTGCCCTATGATTTATTTTCTCCCCATGAAGACATTATTTCACAACGACTGGAAACACTTCAGGCGCTGACAAAAGTAAAACAAGGTTTATTAGTTGCCCCAGTCAGCACCTTAATGCAACGCCTGCCGCCTCGAAGCTGGCTACTGGGGAATACATTTAATCTGAGCTCGGGACAAACGCTGAATTTTGTGGCGTTCCGTGAACAACTTAATTCCGCAGGATATCGCTCTGTGAGTCAGGTCATGGGACATGGTGAATTTGCCTCTCGCGGCTCAATAATTGACCTGTTTCCAATGGGCTCATCACAGCCATTTCGGATTGATTTATTCGACGACGAAATAGAATCGATTCGCTTTTTTGACCCGGAAACGCAGCGTTCGCTCGAGAAAGTTGATCAGATTAATATTCTACCTGCACATGAATTCCCGTTAGATGAAACGGGTATTAAAACTTTTCGTAATCAATACCGCAGTCAGTTTGAAGGCGACCCGCAAAAAAATCCTGTCTATAAAAGTATTTCACAGGGCTCACTGATCGGCGGAATTGAATATTATATGCCCCTGTTTTTTGAACAGACAGATACCTTGTTTAATTATCTACCCAAAAACACGCTGTTTTGTAAACTCGATGATACAGACGCACATGCCGAGTCTTTTTTTGAAGGGATTCAATCGCGTTTCGAACAACGGCGACATGATATAGAAAGAAAAATTCTTAAGCCGGAACAAATTTATCTGGATGTTGACAACTTAAATTCAGAGATAAGTAACTATTCACAACTTCATTTACAGCGCGTTAAAACCAGCACCAGTAATTCTATCAATTTTTCCAGCCAGGCGTTACCCGACCTTGCCCTGCATATGCGTCTGGAAGAACCCGCAAAAGCGTTACAACAATATCTGAAAAAATGGAAAGGACGCGTTTTATTCACTGCAGATTCTGCTGGTCGGCGTGAATTTATGCTTGAAACTTTACGTCCGTTTGGTATCCAGCCTAAACCTGTTGCCGACTGGCATGGTTTTCTCAACACACCGGAAAAGATTGCAATCACGGTAGCGCCACTGGAACAAGGTGTGCAACTGCCTGCAGATAAAGTTTGCATCATTCCAGAAAGCCACCTGCTTGCTGACCGAGTTCGTCAGACCCGCCGTCGCAGACGTCCTACTCGCGATGCGGATGCCATTGTACGCAACCTGACTGATCTGCATACCGGCGCACCGGTCGTGCATGAAGATCATGGCGTCGGTCGCTATCTGGGTTTGCAGCGCCTTCACGTGGGTGATATCGAAAACGAATTTCTGACCCTGGAATATGCGGACGGTGACAAACTCTATGTCCCGGTTTCATCACTGCATTTAATCAGCCGCTATACCGGCGCAGATGCCGATACAGCGCCATTGCATAAACTGGGCGGTGAACAATGGCAACGTATCAAACGCAAAGCCGCACAAAAAGCCCATGACGTTGCCGCTGAGTTACTCGATATTTATGCTCGCCGCGCCGCTCGAAAAGGTCACGCCTATGTTCTGGATGAACACGATCAGCAAGCTTTCGCTGCCTCCTTTCCCTTTGAAGAAACAGACGATCAGCAAGCCGCGATTGATGCGGTGCTAACTGACTTGCAAGCACCACAGCCTATGGATCGCGTTGTCTGTGGTGATGTCGGCTTTGGAAAAACAGAAGTCGCCATGCGTGCAGCATTTGTGGTCGCCAACACCGGCCGACAAGTAGCCATACTCGTCCCCACAACTTTGCTCGCGCAACAG
>DTYI01000152.1 GCA_012961935.1 Thiotrichales bacterium
AAGCGGCTCACCCAGAAATCATAAAAGCAATTCATAAAATCGCCAATTCAATTCCTGAAATTCAGCACGTTAATGAAGTGCTGACCATGCACTTTGGCCCCGATTTTTTACTCGTCAACATCAGCGCCAATTTTAAAGACTCAGCAAAAGCAGATGACGTAGAAGAAGCCGTTGAAGACCTGGAAACGCGAATTAAACGACAGTTCCCAGAAGTAAAACGAATGTTTGTCGAAGCCGAGGAACGCCGGTATATTCGGCATGGGAAGTCCGCATGATGCCACACTCAGTGAGCAGTTTCAGTAGCCTCCTCTGAAACATGGACGCCAGTTGTGTGCTCTGATGTGCTGTTGAAAAGACCCAACCCCAGCACCATCAGCATGACAAACGCTACCGCGGCAATGGCCAGGAGAATCGGATGATTTTCAGGTTGTGAATGAGTGGACATACATGCTTCCTCGCGCTCGATTAAAAGGTAAATTCAACGGCGCTGGAACCTGCCTTTGCTTTTTCAATGGCCTGCTCGACCGTTTCGCCGCGCGCCAGCACCACACCCATACGGCGTTCGCCTTGCACTTCCGGCTTGCCAAACAGGCGTAGCTGGGTATCCGGTTGTTGCAACGCCTTGCCGAGATTGCTGAAAACAACCTGCGAAGAATGGCCTTCCGGCAGGATCACGCTGCTGGCCGACGGCCCATGAAAATGGATGTCTGGAATCGGCAGGCCCAGGATGGCTCTGGCATGCAGGGCGAACTGGGACAGATCCTGCGAAATCATGGTGACCATGCCGGTGTCGTGCGGTCGCGGTGAGACTTCGCTGAAGATCACTTCGTCGCTCTTGATGAACAATTCCACGCCGAAAATGCCGCGGCCTCCCAGCGCCCCCGTTACTTTTTCAGCAATTGCACGGGCCTGCGAGATGGCTGCTTCACTCATGGGTTGCGGTTGCCAGGATTGACGGTAGTCACCTTTCACCTGCACGTGCCCGATCGGCTCGCAGAAACTGGTCACGATTTCGTCGCCTTCGCGGTGGCGAACAGTCAGTTGTGTAATCTCGTAATCAAAATCCACAAAGCCTTCGACAATCACCTTGCCGGCGCCGGTGCGCCCGCCTTCCTGCGCGTAGGCCCAGGCCTTATCGATATCAGCTTCTTTCTGCACCGTGCTCTGCCCCTTGCCGGACGAACTCATGATCGGTTTGACGACACAAGGAATGCCGACTTCCCGAATAGCGGCATCGAATTCCTCACGGCTTTCGGCAAAACGGTAAGGTGAAGTCTTGATGTCCAGTTTCTCGGCGGCCAAACGGCGGATACCTTCGCGATTCATCGTCAGGCGGGCTGCGTTGGCTGTCGGGATAACAGTAAACCCTTCCTGTTCCAGTGACACCAGCGTATCCGTCGCAATCGCCTCAATTTCGGGGACGATATAGTCCGGCCTTTCCTGCTCGATGATTTTTCTCAGCGCTGCACCATCGGTCATGTCGACCACATGGCTACGATGCGCAACCTGCATCGCTGGCGCATTTTCATATCGGTCGAGAACAATAACTTCGACACCGAAGCGTTGCAGTTCAATCACAACCTCTTTACCTAATTCACCACCACCGCAGAACAGAACGCGGGTGGCTGTTGGTGAAAGCGGTGTGCCGATACTTGTCATTGTTTTATTCCTGGCAGAAAAAGTTTAAGTCGGCTGAGTCTAGCATTCAATTCTGTAAGCCGCGAGATCACTATGGTCTGAAAACCCCTTCTATTTACCGATACAAAAACTGGAAAAAATTTCTCCCAGTAAGTCATCGCTAGTGAATTTTCCGGTGATTTCGCCGAGGGCTTCCTGGGCCTGGCGGAGCTCTTCGGCCATGAGTTCTCCGGCACCGTTTTGTTTTTGTGTTGCTGCGTTTTCGATCGCATTTTTTGTTCTTTGCAGGGCATCCAGATGGCGGCGGCGGGCGATGAAGCTGTCTTCATTTTCGCTTTGGTAACCCATGCGTTGTTCGAGCGTTTTTCGCAGGGTGTCGATGCCTTCGCCGGTTTTTGCGGAGATGTAGATTTCTCCGGGGGTTTTTTCTGTCTTGCACAAATCGGTTTTATTGTGCACGCGCAGCACATCCAGTGATGCGGGTAATTCATCGAGGATGGCCTGCTCTTCTTTTTCAAAACCAACTGTTGCATCGATCAACAATAAAACCAGGTCGGCTTTTTTAATTTCTTCCCAGGCGCGCTGGATACCGATTTGTTCGATTGGGTCATCGCTGTGTCGCAGGCCTGCTGTATCGACAATATGCAGCGGCATGCCGTCGAGGTTGATACTTTCGCGCAGTACATCCCGGGTGGTGCCGGCGATGTCGGTGACGATGGCCGTCTCTGCTCCGGCCAGTGCGTTCATTAAACTGGATTTTCCGGCGTTGGGGCGGCCTGCAATCACAAGGTGCATGCCTTCTCGTAAAAGCCGGCCTTGTTGCGCACGCTGAAAAACATGGTTTAGTTTTTGTTTTATTTTTTCGAGACGATCGGTGACTGCACTGTCTGCCAGAAAGTCGATTTCCTCTTCCGGAAAATCCAGCGCAGCTTCGACGTAGACTCTAAGTTCGATTATTTCTTTCAGCAATTGATTGATCGCTTCTGAAAATTCACCCTGCAGGGAGCGTTGCGCTGAACGAACCGCCTGTTCTGAACCGCTGTCGATGAGATCGGCAATGGCTTCGGCCTGAGCCAGGTCGAGCTTGTCATTGAGAAACGCACGTTCACTGAATTCACCGGGTCGCGCTAATCTCGCGCCGAGTTGCAGGCAACGTTTCAGCAGTAAATCCATGACGACCGGGCCGCCGTGACCCTGCAATTCCAGCACATTTTCGCCGGTGAAGGAATGCGGCGCCAAAAAATACAGCGCGATGCCTGTATCTATTATCTGATTTTTATGATCTTTGAATTGACAGTAAACTGCCTGACGCGGCGCAGGGGTTTTGCCGATAATATCTCTGGCTATGTCTGCTGCGTCCGGCCCGGAAACACGTACAATGCCAACCCCACCCCTGCCGGGTGGCGTGGCAATCGCGGCGATGGTGTCAGTTTTTTGCGGCTTTCTCAATGTTGCGGGTAATGACCCATTGCTGGGAGATGGAAAGCAGGCTGTTGACGAACCAGTACAGCACCAGTCCTGCCGGGAAGAAGGCGAAGAACACGGTGAATACAAACGGCAGCGCCATGAATATTTTTGCCTGCATGGGGTCAGGTGGTGGCGGGTTCAGTTTTTGCTGGATGAACATGGTTGCGCCCATCAGCAACGGCAGAACAAAGTACGGGTCTTTAATCGATAAATCCTTGATCCACAGCATCCAGGGCGCCTGGCGCAGTTCCACTGCCTCAAGTAAAACCCAGTAAAGCGAAATGAAAACCGGTATCTGTATCAGAATCGGCAGACAGCCACCCATTGGGTTGATCTTTTCCTTTTTATACAACTCCATCATGGCTTGCTGGTATTTTTGCTTGTCGTCACCGACGCGGTCCTTCAGCGCTTTGAGTTTGGGCGCCAGCTTGCGCATGTTGGCCATGGAGCGGTAGCTGGTTTCGGAAAGCTTGTAAAACATCAGCTTGATGATCAGTGTCAGGAAAATAATCGCCCAGCCCCAGTTGCCCACAACCGAATGGATTTTACGCAGTAACCAGAAAATCGGCCGCGCGATGACGGTGAAAATGCCATAGTCTGAGGTCAGGTCCAGGCCGGGCGCCATTTTACTGACCTTTTCGTGCAGCTTGGGTCCGCCATAAAAACGGGTTTTGATGCTGCCGCTTTCTCCAGCCGGGATGGTGTGCGCTGCCGAGCGTAGGCCAATTAAATATTCTGGCCCGGCTGCGCTATCAATCTGTTTGGCGTAAACTTTTTCAGGGTCTTCCTGGCTTGCAGGAATCCACGCGCTGATAAAGTAATGCTGCACCATGGAAACCCAGCCACCTGTGATTTCTTTATTCAGTTTTTCTTCGGCAATGTCCTTGAATTTCAGTTTTTCGTATTTACCATCGAAATAAGCGGTACCGACATACGCGGCTGTGCCCATCAGCATCGATCCCTTTTTTTCGTCTTCTGCAACCGTCCGACGAAGTTGCCGATACTGCCGACCCTGCCAGCTTGTGCCCGATGCATTCTGGATGTGATATTCAACGTCTATATGGAATTCACCCGGATAAAAGATATAAACCTTCTCAATGAGGATGCCTTCTTCATTTTGCCAGGTCAGGGGAACTTCAAGCTTTTTGGCGCCCGGCTGTAATGTGTATTCATTCTGCGCGCTCGTGAACAACGCATAGTGGTTTGGTGCGCGGTGTGATCTGTCCTCACCTGCCTGCTTATCGTGTAACAGTCCAGACTGGGCGATATAACGTGGCGGACCCTGGGTCAGCAGGGTAAATGGAATATCCTGTTGTTCCAGGCTAACGGGATAGCTTGGCAATTTTACCTCGAGGATGTCGCCACCCTGGGTGCTAATCGTTACGTCCAGCACATCGGTTTTAATATGAACCGTTTCGGCAGCAGGGCTGGATTTTGCAATGGATGTGATTTCTTTCTTTTCCGAAACCACATCTTCAGCATCAGGCAAATCGTCACGATTATTTCCCTCTGCTGTCGTTTCAGCTGCCGCTATTGTTTCAGCTTTCTCAACAGGTGGTGGTGCGTGGTCAGTAACCCAGGCTTGCCAGATCAAAAAGCCGAGGAAAAACAGGGTCATGTATAGCAGGGGGCGTTGATTTTCCATCGTAATTATTTATTCACACTATTTGTTTTCATGCTGGCCCAGTTTTGTTCCAGTGCTTTGTTAATTTCAGGATTGCGCATGTTAACAGCTTCCGGCTTGGCCAACACCACGATATCGATATTGGGCAGTTTGTTTTGCCACTGTCTGAAAGACTCTCTGACCAGCCTTTTCAGGCGATTGCGCTGTACTGCTTTGCGGACTGCTTTTTTGGAAATCGCCAACCCAAGGCGCGCATGCTGAAGGTTATTTTTCCTGACCAGTAAGGTGAATGCGCGGCTACGGTAAGGTTTTGCGGCAGCAAAGACAAACTTGAAATCCTGAGCTTGTAATAACCTCGCACTGCGAGGAAAATGCGCAGACAAGGCGTGAACACCTGACGCTTAAGTGCGATTTTTCAGGCAGATAACCTGGCGCGGCCTTTTGCACGACGGGCATTGAGTACCTTGCGGCCACCAGCTGTACTCATCCGGGCACGAAAACCGTGGGTGCGCTTGCGGCGAAGATTGCTTGGCTGAAATGTTCGTTTCATAGCTAAAGCCCTGATAAATATATAGTTGCCTAGGGCGCGCGAGAATACGGGGTATCAATACCTTTGTCAATGCTATTGTCTGGTTGTATAGTTGCACGTCTTCCCTGAATTATTAAAAGCGGTTTAAATTGTATCCAATGAGCAGCCTTTGGCAGCAATGTGTTTCCCGGCTTGAATCTGAACTGGACGAGCAGGCACTCAATACCTGGATCAGGCCATTACAGGCGCAAGATGACGCCAAAACTTTGCGCATTCTTGCGCCCAACCGCTTTGTTCAGGATCAGATACAGGAAAATTTTTATCCTCGGATTGCAGAAATCATCGTGGAGATTACCGGCGATTCTGAGAAAAAACTAATGATCGTCGTCGGCAGCCAGCCCGGTCTAATTGCGACCACGGCTGTTGCTGAGCCTTCTACTAATCCTGGTACAACACAACAGCGTCAACCGGCCAGATTTAATCATAATCTGAACCCAGAATTTTCTTTTGATAGTTTTGTTGAAGGAAAATCCAATCAGCTGGCACGGGCGGCTTCTTTAATGGTGGCTGGTGATGGTGGCAAGGCTTACAACCCGCTGTTTATTTATGGTGGTGTCGGTCTGGGTAAAACCCATTTAATGCAGGCTGTGGGTAACCAGATTCTCAAGCACAATCTCAATGCCCGTGTGGCCTACTTGCATTCAGAGCGGTTTGTCGCCGATATGGTCGCCGCTTTGCAACACAATGCGATTGATCGTTTTAAACAGCACTACCGTTCTTTGAATGCGCTGTTGATCGATGATATTCAATTCTTTGCTGGCAAGGAACGCTCCCAGGAAGAATTTTTTCATACTTTTAATGCCCTGCTGGAAGGTCAGCAACAAATTATTTTGACTTCAGACCGTTATCCGAAAGAGGTCGACGGCCTGGAGGAACGTCTAAAATCCCGCTTTGGCTGGGGTTTGACCGTTACCATCGATCCACCAGAACTGGAAACGCGTGTCGCGATTCTGCAAAAGAAGGCTAATTTGTTTTTCAATCAGGATTTACCTCCTGAAGTTGCTTTTTTTATTGCCAAACGGATCCGTTCGAATATCCGTGAACTGGAAGGGGCGTTACGACGTGTTATAGCGGGTGCAAACTTAACCGGTCAACCTATTACACTGGACTACACCAAGGAAACACTGCATGATTTGCTCGTACTCCAGGACAAGCAGGTTAGTGTAGATAATATTCAGAAAATTGTCGCAAAATATTACAAAATAAGAGTCTCGGATATGGCATCCAAACGGCGCAACCGCTCAATAGCGCGACCTAGGCAAATAGCGATGGCACTGTCCAAAGATTTAACCAATCTCAGCTTGCCTGAAATTGGTGAAGCCTTTGAGCGTGACCATACCACTGTTTTGCATGCCTGCCGAAAGGTGTCACAACTACGCGAAGAAGACAGTCGTATTGAAGAGGATTATTCAAATCTCAGCCGCACACTAACAAGCTAAGATTTGGAATAAATGAATGTTAATAAATACTGTATAACCCTGTGGAAAAGCGCTGTAAGAAACAAGAGGCAAAACTATGCACCACTTATCCACAGTTAACAAACAAAATAAAGGTCTGTTAGAATCCAGGAAAAAATAGAGTAAGCATTTGATTTTATTAAATAAATAAAAACTATTAAGAATAAAAAGCTTACCTAATTATAACAATATAGATATAAATAAGGTTTTTAATAATGAAGCTTTCTATTAACAGAGATGCGCTTCTGGAACCCTTGCAGAAGGTTCTAGGTGCAATTGAAAAACGTCAGACAATGCCTGCGCTTGCGCATGTTTTAATGGAATGTTCTAGCGATGGTATTGTTTTAACTGCGACCGATCTGGAAATTACCCTGGTCGCTCGCCTAAAGCACCCCGTAGATGAACCAGGTAGCATTGCGTTGCCTGCCCGAAAACTGTTCGATATTTGTAAAGCGTTGCCTGAAAATGTTCAAATTAAAATAACCACAGATGGTAATAAAGCTAGTCTTAAAGCAGGTCGGAGTCGTTTTTCTTTGGCTTGTTTACCTGCGGCTGAATTTCCAAAAATGGAGGATGTCTCTCGCGGTCAGCAATTCGAACTTTCCCAGTCTGTTTTTAAAAAGCTTTTTGAGCGAACCGCTTTTGCAATGGCTAACCAGGATGTTCGCTATTACCTGAATGGCTTAATGCTTGAAGTAGGTAAGGATTTAATCCAGGCAGTTGCCACTGATGGTCACCGACTGTCTCTGTATAGCGCAAATGCATCGACCGGTAGTGATTCAAAACTGCAAGCTATTGTTCCAAGAAAGGGGGTCATGGAACTCCAACGCTTGCTTGCAGATGATGAGGATTCAAATGCTCAAGTTCAACTAAGTGCGAATCATATTCGTATTGAGACAGATTCACTGCAATTTACATCCAAACTCATCGACGGCAAATTTCCCGATTATGAGCGCGTATTACCGTCAGGGAGCGATAAGCAGCTCGTCGCAAATCGTGATGCCTTACGGCAGGCACTCACTCGGGCATCAATTCTTTCGAATGAAAAATATCGCGGAATACGTCTATTTATTGATAAAAATATCCTTAAAATTCAAGCACATAACTCTGAACAAGAAGAAGCGGAAGATGAACTAGAAGTCAGTTATGATCATGATCCCATAGAAATTGGTTTTAATGTTCAGTATTTGTTAGATGTGTTATCTGTTATTAATGGTGATACGGTCGAAATAAAGCTTAAAGATGGCAATAGCAGTATCCTTTTAAACGATCCTGAAGACCAACAAGCCCGGTATGTCATTATGCCTATGAGGCTTTAGTCAGGTTATTTTTCAATGGCGCTAAGCCGCCTTTTATTAAAGAACATCCGCTGTATTCAATCAGCAGAAATCTCACCGTGCCATCATTTTAATCTTTTTTATGGTGATAATGGCGCAGGCAAAACAAGCCTCCTGGAAGCGATCAACATTCTTTCGACAGGCCGTTCATTTCGCACACACCATTTTCGTGAAGTGATTCGCCACGAGCAAGCAAGCTTAATGGTTGCTGGAATGCAGGAAACGGACAACAAAATTCAGCAACTTGGTATAGAGAGAACAAAAGACAGCGTTAAAGTGCGCATCAATAAACAGCCAGTTAAGCAGATTGCCGACTTAAGTTTTGCGTTACCCATCATTGAGTTTCATCCCGGTAGTACAGAATTAATAACCGGTAATCCTGGGCAACGGCGAGCTTACATGGATTGGGGCGTCTTTCAGACAAACGCAGATTTTTACTCAGACTGGCGTCAGTACCAACACGCTTTAAAACAGCGAAATGCATTATTAAAAGCAAAAAGGCCTAAACAGGAAATTAAGTTATGGAATCATCCACTTGTTCAGTCAGCAAAAAAAGTTAATCAAGCAAGGTACCATTATCTAACAGACCTCAAAAACCATTTAGCCGGTTTATTTAACTATATTGCAACCGACTACAATCTTGGATTTCAATATCGATCAGGCTGGAAACATGAAGAAGATTTTGAAGAATCCCTGGAGAAGAATTTATACAGGGACCAAACTTTGGGGTATACGCATTCTGGCCCCCATCGCGCAGATTTACTCATAGCATTTAATGGACGTCCAGCTTCTACATGCGCATCGCGTGGACAATTAAAATTTATTACAATCTTATTAAAACTACTCCAGGCCGCACATTACAACAAAGCCACAGATAAAAAAGCTATTCTCCTGCTGGATGATTTACCCTCAGAATTTGATCAAGAAAATATGCAACAAATCATTAATCTAATTATTAATCTTAAAACACAAGTCTTTATCACAACGGTTGACGCCAAAACAAAGGAATTTAAAAAAGAACAACTAAAAATGTTCCACGTGAAACAAGGAGTGGTCTCAGAAAAATGACGTTCCACGTGAAACATGTTTGTGACTTGATTGGATATTAAGGAAGAATTTCTGTCTGAGTGGTACAATGGCGGATAGAGATTAAAGGTGAAATATGGCTTCTGATAAATCCAGTTACGATTCCTCGAGCATAAAAGTATTAAAGGGTCTTGAGGCGGTTAGAAAGCGCCCGGGAATGTATATCGGTGATACTGACGACGGCACAGGCCTGCACCATATGGTGTTTGAGGTTGTCGATAATTCCATCGATGAGGCGTTGGCTGGTCACTGTAGTGAAATTGTGGTCACGAT
>DTYI01000153.1 GCA_012961935.1 Thiotrichales bacterium
GTCGAACGATTGGGTGCGGAATTCTGTGTTGAAAATATATTAAAAATAATTCAACCTGTCGCATCTTCCTGTATTCCAATTTCGTTTCACCAGCAGGCTATATTTGTTTTTCGTGAGCACTGTAATTTGCCTGTTGGTTGGGTAATACGCGAATGGAATGAAGCACAACATGAAATTGCGGATAGTCTCAAGCCGGAATATCTTTTTTGCAATATAAAAAAACTACCCGAGAATAAAGACGCGCTATGGCAAGGAAACTGGGACTGGGTTTTATATAGTATTGATGATTTTGAAACCCTGGAAAAATATCGCGAACTGGGATTCAGGTTGCTTGAGACAAATAACTTTAGACGACTAAATGAAAAATAAAATCATCGACATCGTCGTCATTGGCGGCGGGATTCAAGGCGCAGGCGTTGCTCAGGCAGCTGCTGCGGCGGGCTACCAGGTCACCCTGCTTGAGCAGTCATCGCTGGCTGCCGGTTCGTCCAGTAAATCCAGCAAACTGATTCATGGCGGTTTAAGGTATCTTGAGAATCTCGATATTAAACTGGTTCGAGAAAGTCTGCATGAACGCGAACTACTGTTAAAAAACGCACCGGAATTAGTTCATCGAATTCCATTTCACATTCCTGTCTACCATAGAACCAGCCGCAAACCCTGGCTGATCCGAACAGGTTTGTCGCTTTATACTATCCTGGCTGGCCTGTCACAGTCGGTACGCTTTCGCAGCCTGCCAGAAAACGAATGGGCGCAACTGGATGGCCTGAAAACAGATGGTTTGAAAAAAGTTTTCCAGTACTGGGATGCGCAAACTGACGACCGTAAACTGACAGAAGCCGTCATGCATTCCGCCAAGGAAATGGGTGCAGAATTTTTATGCCCGACAACTTTTATGAAAGGTGAAAAAAATGAAACCGGTTATAAAATTCACTACAAAACAGGCGATAAAACAAACCAGCTACAAGCCCGCGTTGTTATCAATGCAGCCGGTCCCTGGGCATTATCAGTTGCAAAACAATTTACGCCCGAATTACCTGTCATCGCCGTGGAAAATATCCAGGGTGCGCACATAGAATTACCCGGCCTGCTTGAAAAAGGTTGTTACTATCTCGAAGTGCCTGAAGACAAGCGTGCTGTTTTTGCCATGCCGTGGCATGATAAAACCCTGTTTGGAACGACTGAAAATCAATATACTGGAGACCCTGCAAAAGTATCCCCATTACAGCAGGAACTTGATTATCTCTTACAGACTTACCAGTTTTATTTCCCCGAGCGTCGGGCTGAAATTCTGGATGCATGGGCAGGTATCAGAGTTTTACCAACAGCCAATGGTTCTTCCTTTAAGCGCTCTCGTGAAACCCATCTGGTCACTGATTCGGAGGAACGGCCTACCGCTGTTTCTATTTTTGGTGGCAAGCTTACAGTGTATCGCGCTACCGCCGAACAACTTATGCGCGTTATACAGAAAAGTCTCCCGCAAAAAACAGCAAAAGCAGATACGCGCAATCTAAAACTGTCATGAAAAATATTTCTCATGACTTTTTCCTGGGCATTGATCAGGGCACGCAATCATCGCGCGCCATTGTCTTTAACCACAAAGGAGAGGTCATTGCTAAAGCACAGGCAGCAGTTTCAATCAGAAATATTCCAAAAATCAAAGTCGAACAGGATGGCGTTGAAATTCTTCACTCGATTACTTCCTGCCTGCAAAATATTTTTAAAGAAATAAACCCGGAAAGAATAAAATCAGCCGGTCTTGCCACCCAACGATCCAGCATCATTGCCTGGGATCGTCACACAGGGAACCCTGTAAGCCCGATACTGAGCTGGCGCGATCGTCGCGCAATGGATTTTATTCAATCATTGCAAACTTATAAAAATCTGATACAGAAAAAAACCGGCTTGCGCTTAACGGCCTACTATGGCGCTTCAAAAATGCGCTGGCTTTTAAACAATAACAGTGCTGTAAAGAACGCCCTCAACAAACAAACATTACACATTGGCCCGCTTGCCAGCTACCTGATTTTTTCTTTGTGTAGAAATAAGCCCTATCTGGTTGATCACGCTAATGCTTTGCGCACACAATTATTAAATCTTGAAACACTCGACTGGGATGATGAACTCTTTAATATTTTTGAGTTGCCACAAAACATTCTTCCACAGGTCGTTCCAACTCGTTTCGATTATGGCGCATTAAATAAAACAGATATTCCATTACGCTCGGTCAATGGCGACCAGACGGCTGCCATGTATAGCCTTGGAAAAACACAAAAGGATGAGGTGCTTGTCAATCTGGGTACAGGTGGGTTTGTACTCTATCCAACTGCGATCAACTCAATCATCCCTGACGGCCTGCTGGGTGGAATTTCAGACAGCAAAAATAATCAATGCGAACGTTTAATTGAAGGCACCATAAATGGTTGCGGCTCGGCATTAAACTGGTATCGTGAGAAAATCAGTCAAAAAGATTTTTTCGACATTGACAAATGCCTCCAGAATTTTAAAGGGAAAATTATTTTTGCCAACGGAATAAACGGCCTTGGCTCACCCTACTGGAAAGAGTTGACGCCAAATTTCATCGCTCTGGCGGATTTTAAAACAATACCTCACCCACCCGAGTCCCAGGCAGTAGCCGCAATTATTGAAAGCATTATTTTTCTGGTGCAGATAAATATTAATCAAATTAAAAAGGCAGGCAATATTAAATCAATCAGATTGACGGGTGGGCTGGCTAACAGCAAAGCCGTCTGCCAGTTGCTGGCGGATTTGAGCGGGCTAACGGTGATGCGGCCAGATATGACGGAAGCCACTGCACGTGGCTCTGCATGGTTGGCAAGTGAGCTTGATGAACCCTGGCCAGCTGGTTCAGAAACACGATATTACACGCCCATGCCCAACCCGTTATTGCAGTCACGCTTTCAACAATTTTACGAATTTCTTACAAACTCTTTGCAAGAATAATCGCATCTTCCCGACCCTTTCTTGCCGGGTAATATTTTCGCCGCGTCCCCACTTCATTAAAACCAAATGAATGATACAACCCCAATGCAACTTTATTCGAAGGCCGCACCTCCAGAAAAATCTGTTTGATGTCAAAACGCCTGGCTGTATCGAAAACACCTTCGAGTAAAATTTTCCCGATACCCTGCCCTTGCGATTCTGGATTGACACAAAGATTCAGGATATGGCCTTCATCCGCAGCAATTGATATCACTGTATAGCCCTGTATTTCATCGTCCACTTCGTAAATCCAGCAGGGATATCCAACCCGCAAGCAGTCAGAAAAAATACCGATACTCCAGGGAAATTCATAGGCGCTGTTTTCAATAGCCAGTACTGCGGGCAAATCCTGCAGGATCATAGGCCGCAGTTGCGGTGGGTATTGTTCTACAACGGCGCTCATACCGGCAGCGCTGAAAGCGCTAGCTTTAGATCCTGCCAGGCTTTGGCTTTTTCTGTGGGTTTGCGTAGAAGATAAGCGGGGTGGTAAGTAACAACCAATGGAATTTCCGTGCCGGGATAGTGGTGAATTTTTCCCCGCAACCTGCCCACTGACGCATCCGTCTGCAGCAGTGATTGTGCCGCCACCCGTCCGCTCACAAGGAGAATTTTTGGTTGAATCAAATCAATCTGGCGTTGCAGGTAAGCATGGCAGGCTGCAATTTCATCAGCATGCGGATCACGGTTGCCAGGTGGCCGGCATTTCACCACATTGGCAATATAAACCTGCTCTCTCTCAAGCCCCATGGCTTTGAGCATGTTATTTAAAAGCAACCCGGCGCGGCCCACAAAAGGCTCGCCCTGAATATCCTCCTGCTCGCCCGGCGCCTCACCAATTATCAACCAGTCTGCATTTAAATTGCCGACACCCAGTACGGCCTGGTGTCGGTTTTTATGTAAATCACATTGCGTACAGGCCGCCACACGTTTTTTCAGAGATTCCCAGTCGAGCAATTCGACTGGAGAACGATCTATGGGGTCAGGCTCGTTTAATTGAGTGCTGGTTTCCTCTACAGCTGTGTTAACTATCTCAGTTAACTCAATCGAACCTGACTCCATTGATTCTTCTGCAGGGGTTTCATTAGAAACCCACTGCGTAATACCCATCGCTTCCAGATACGCAGATTGTCTGGCTGAACGTTTCACAGGCCTCGCTGCGGATGCGCCCGGGTTTCACTGACCGACAACTTGCCCAGGGCATTTAGATAGGCCTTGGCTGAGGCGACCACAATATCAGTATCCGCACCCTGGCCATTGACGATACGGCCATTCTTTTTCAGCCTCACCGTCACTTCGCCCTGAGCGTCTGTACCGCTCGTAATATTATTCACCGAATAAAGCTGGAGAATGCTGTCGCTTTCAATGATTGATTCAATCGCCTTAAATGCCGCATCCACCTGACCACCCCCTTGCGCCTGCGCCTTTTGCTCCTTGCCATCGATGCTCAGGGTAATGTTCGCCTCTGGTTTTTCACCCGTTTCTGAACAAACTCGCATGCTGACCAGCTTGTAAGGTTCATCCTCATCCTGTGCCGTTTCACTGACCAACGCCTGTAAATCTTCATCGTAGATTTCATGTTTTTTATCAGCAAGATCCTTGAAACGTGCAAACGCGGCATTGAGTTCTTCCTCTTACGCAAACTCAATCCCGAGTTCTTTTAAGCGCGTTCGAAAAGCATTGCGTCCGGAGTGCTTGCCCAGAACAATATGGTTAGCCGACCAGCCGACATCTTCAGCGCGCATGATTTCATAAGTCTCACGCGATTTGAGTACACCATCCTGGTGGATACCCGATTCATGCGCAAAAGCATTGGCACCGACAACCGCCTTATTGGGTTGTACCGGAAACCCCGTAATCCCGGATACCAGTTTTGAGCACGTCATGATCTGCGTGGTATCCAGCCTGCTATCACAGTTAAAAACATCCTGACGGGTGCGCACTGCCATCACAATTTCTTCCAGCGCAGCATTGCCGGCGCGTTCTCCGAGTCCGTTGATGGTGCATTCCACCTGCCGCGCGCCATTGAGCACAGCCGACAGGGAATTCGCAACGGCCAGTCCCAGATCATTATGACAATGCACGGAAAAAACAGCCTTATCGGCATTCGGAATGCGATTGAGCAAATCACGCATCAATGCGCCGAACTGCATTGGAATATTGTAGCCCACCGTATCCGGAATATTGATCGTGGTCGCACCCGCATCAATGACTGCTTCAATTACGCGGCAAAGAAAATCTGCATCAGAGCGACCAGCATCTTCAGGGGAAAACTCCACATCATCCGTAAACTGCCGCGCTTTTTTGACGGCATGCACGGCCTGTTCAAGCACCTGCTCGGGCGACATACGCAACTTTTCTTTCATATGAATGGGAGAGGTTGCGATAAAAGTATGGATACGCGCAGAATTAGCGGGTTTCAGCGCTTCTCCAACCCGTTCAATATCTTTATCCAGCGCTCGAGACAAACCACAAACCGTGCTGTCTTTAATCTGCGTCGCGACGGCTTGAACCGCTTCAAAATCACCCTGGCTGGCGATTGGAAAACCCGCCTCGATCACATTCACGCGCATTTTCTCTAGCGCTTTTGCGATACGGACTTTTTCATCACGCGTCATCGATGCGCCAGGGCTTTGCTCACCATCGCGCAAAGTCGTATCAAAAATAATTAGTTGCTCACTGCTACTCATGCTTTTTTTACTCCGTCACAGGCCCTAAAAAAAACCTGCGTTTGAATAATAGGTTTGTACCCGCTTGACCACAGTTTTGCAATGCAAATAACCATGTTGCAGGTAAAAATTTATCGGGGATACGTTTCGCCTCGCCAGGCATTTATTCAGCCGCGCAGCTGCGGCAGTCGTAGCAGATCAAGCAACAGAATATTTTGTGCACAGACAAACTGGTCGCAGATGCGATTGCCGTTAAGATGATGTTTGCCTGTAAAGCTCATAGTTGAAATATAGCGGTTCACCAGCAATTTGCCAACCCCTGACGCTTCAATCAGCTATTTTCTTTTTTTAAGGACCCTCTGATTAATTCTGGACGAAGCAGGTTGTATTCAAAATATTCGGATAATTCGTCGCCTCCCTGCAACTCACCCCTGCGGGGCTGACGTGAAAATTTGCTCCCGGCAAATTTTTCAAGGCGTCGAATCGCGCGTAATAGCAAGCTATTGCGAACGACTGCAGGGATGCAGGAGGTAGAGCAACGCAGGAAGCCAAAGCCGAGATTCGCAAAGCTTCCGCATCCTTGCTCACACCCCTCACCTGCATCCTTGCAGGTGACGCAGAAGCCGGATAGTTTGGACGCAAGATGCTCGTTCATGAGTTGATCAGAGGTTCCTTAACTTTCGACGCTTTCGCCAGCGAAGCAACTGCATCGTCAAGCCTGACAAGGTATAAATCAGAAAGCCAAAGAACAGTGTCTTGGGTGGATCAAACGCAAGCAGTATCAGAATCACGACGATCAGAGCACCCCAGAAATAAGGCACTTTATGACGGAAGTCGATTTCTTTAAACGTGAAATAAGGGATATTGGTAACCATCAATGCACCTGCAAAAACAGTCAGAAATAAAGCGAACCACCTGAGCTTTTCACCCGCAATGCCCAGATCATGACTCATCCAGATAAGACCAATCATTAAGGCGGCAGCTGTTGGGCTGGGAAGCCCCTGAAAATATTTCTTATCCTCAGTTTCTGTTTTTACATTGAATCGCGCCAGGCGCATAGCAGCAGTCGCGGTATAAAAGAAAGCCGCCAGCCAACCCAGCTTTGCCCACCCCGGGCCGACATCATTAATGTAGACCAGCGCCCATTGATACATCACCAGCGCGGGTGCTAGGCCAAAGGAAATAAGGTCAGCAAGGCTGTCATATTCTGAACCAAATTCAGTCTGGGTGTTTGTCAGCCGGGCAACCCTGCCATCAACGCCATCCAGGATCATGGCAATAAAAACGGCGACTGCAGCGGCATGAAAGCGTCCATTTTGTGCGGCAATAATCGCATAGAAACCGGCAAACATTGCCGCAGTGGTAAACAGGTTGGGCAACAAATAAATACCACGCCGCCGCTCACGCAGATCCCGGCGTTCCTGGCTTTTTCGGCGGTCTCCACCTTGCCTGCGTTCACTCTGCTTTAAATTTGCATTCATTTCTTCACCCGTGCTGGAAAACAGCGATACTGTCCTGTCCTGCAAGTAGTCTATCACCCGGCTTAACAATTATTTTGCTTTGTGCAGGTAAAAACAATTGTACATCCAGCGCATAGCCAGCAAAACCACAACGTTTTCCCTGCCCAATTCGCTCACCGGTTTGTGTCAGACAACGGATTGATCTGAGCCATGAAACAGCGGGGACTACTTCCAGCACCAGATCATCTTTTTCGTCAGTTTGGATCCACCAGGCAAATCCATTTTCAGGAACCGCTTCATCGCAGACTTTTCCAGGCCACCAGCGGCGACGGACCGTTCCTTCAGTTGGGCTGTGTAAATTGAATTCACCAAAACGATTTTGACGAATAGAGATGCATTGGGAATTTATCTGTAAGTAAAGATTCGTTTTTTCTTCAATCGAGATAACTTCGCCATCAACTGGCGCAAGCACGTCCAGCGGTTTCGAGGGAAACTTACGCGGATAATCCCGAAGAAGATAAGCAACAAATATCCAGATCAGCCATAGTGGCGAAACTATCCAGCCAAACAGCCACTGCAAAAGCACAATCAGGAACGCCAGCAGATAGACCTGCCAACGTTTCTCTTTTGCAATGGATAACAACATTATTGAACACGAAAAAAAGCCCGCGCAAAGCGCGCTGGATTTTTAGTTTTTCGCTTTATCGACAATTTTATTGTCCTTGATCCAGGACATCATACCGCGCAGTTTCCCGCCTACTTCTTCAATCTGATGCTCTCTACCCAGACGACGTTTCGCTTTTAATGTGGCACTGCCCGCCTGATTCTCCATAATAAATTCGCGCGCAAATTCACCGTTTTGAATTTCGGTCAGAATTTTACGCATTTCATTTTTAGTCTCATCAGTAATAATGCGTGGGCCACGTGTCAGGTCGCCATATTCTGCAGTATTCGAAATGGAATAACGCATATTGGCGATGCCACCTTCGTACATTAAATCGACGATTAATTTTAATTCGTGCAGGCACTCGAAATAAGCCATTTCCGGCGCATAGCCCGCTTCAGTTAACGTTTCAAAACCAGCCTGAACCAGCGCTGTTGCGCCGCCACAAAGTACCGCTTGCTCACCAAATAAATCTGTTTCTGTTTCTTCCTTGAATGTGGTTTCGATAATACCTGCGCGGCCGCCGCCATTGGCTGAAGCATAAGATAATGCGGTTTCTTTTGCCTGACCGGAAGCATCCTGGAATACGGCGATCAGGCTTGGAACACCGCCGCCCTGAGTGTAGGTCGAGCGCACCAGATGACCCGGCCCTTTCGGCGCAACCATGATGACATCGAGGTCACTGCGTGGATCAATCTGTTCGAAGTGAATATTGAAGCCATGTGCAAAAGCCAGTGCTGCGCCTTGCTTGATATTGGGTTCGATCTGTTCACGATAAAGACTCGCCTGATGCTCATCTGGCGCCAGGATCATTATCACATCTGCCCCTTTGACAGCATCCTCAATTGACTTGACTGTCAGGCCAGCCGTTTCAGCTTTTTTGGCCGAGGTCGATCCCGGGCGCAAACCTACCGTTACATCCACACCCGATTCTTTGAGGTTGTTGGCGTGTGCATGACCTTGTGAGCCATAACCGATAATGGTTACTTTTTTGCCCTGAATAATGGAAAGATCACAGTCTTTGTCATAAAAAATATTCATTGGTTTTACCTTAAATTAGTGTCTTGTCAGGAAAAGATTTCAGAAATTATTAGATCTTCAGGGAAATATCGCCTGCGGCAATACCCATCGCACCGGAGCGTACAACCTCAAGGATAGGCACAGGCTGCAGAGCATCTAAAAATGCGTCCAGCTTTTCGCTGTTGCCCGTCACTTCAACAACGTAGGCTAATTGAGTCACGTCGAGAACCCGCCCATGGAAAATATCCGCGATATGTTTGACATGATCTCGCGCACCATCGACTGATACTTTTACCAGCATCATCTCCCGTTCTATGTGTTTGTGCTCGGTCAGATCCAGCAATTTAACCACATCAATTAATTTATTGAGCTGCTTGATAATCTGCTCGATGATGGCCTCATTTCCGCGCGTAACCAATGTCATGCGCGAGAGTGTCGGGTCATCTGTCGGCGCCACCGTCAGAGACTCAATATTATAACCGCGTGCCGAAAAAAGCCCGGCAACTCTTGACAGTGCACCGGCTTCGTTTTCCATTAATAAAGAAATTATATGTCGCATGATTAGCCTGGGTATTGCATGAAGGGAATGGATTTTCTGGAAAAACCCGGCAAAACAGATTGGACAAAGATCATGAAACTCATAGCAGCGCTATGGGTTGAATGATTTTGTTCAAGCTGTGCAGCCGGTTTTTTCAGAAAACCATTCAGGCGTAAATTGTTTTTTCTAAAAATACTCATTCTTGCCCTCAAACATAAAAACCTTTAAAAATAAAAAAATTCATGAGCCGCCTTCATGCAATATCCAGGCTAGACCAGAATCATTTCATTTTGTCCGGCACCAGCGGGCACCATGGGATAAACATTTTCTTCAGGGTCGGTGATGAAATTCATGAACACCAGTTTATCCTTCATCGCAAAGGCATCTTTTAGCGCCTGTTCCACATCACCGGGCTGCTCGATTTTCATACCAACGTGGCCGTAGCTTTCCGCCAGTTTGACAAAGTCAGGCAGCGAATCAACATAAGACATCGCATAACGTCCATCATAGAAAAATTCCTGCCATTGTCGCACCATGCCGAGATAACCATTGTTCAGCAAAATTATTTTCAACGGTAACTGGTATTGAAGGCAAGTGGCGAGCTCCTGAATGCACATCTGGATACTGCCTTCGCCCGTGATGCAGGCAACTTCCGCCTCCGGATTAGCCATCTGTACGCCCATCGCTGCAGGCAGGCCGAATCCCATCGTGCCAAGGCCACCTGAATTTACCCAGCGATTCGGTTTGTCGAAGCCGTAATATTGCGCCGCCCACATTTGGTGCTGGCCAACATCTGAGGTGACAAACGCATTCCCATTGGTCACCTGATGCAACTTCTGAATCACATCCTGTGGTTTGATTTTGTCGCTGCCCTGATCAAATTTCAGGCAGTCGCGCGAACGCCATTCTTCAATTTGCGTCCACCATTTTTTCAATGCATCCTGATCTGGTTTTTGTTTACGCAAACGAAGTTCGGCCAGCAGAGCGCGCAGCACAGGTTCAACCTGGCCAACGATCGGCACATCGACTGAAACATTTTTTGAAATCGAAGCCGGGTCAACATCCAGATGAATGACTTTGGCATCCGGGCAAAACTTTTCGATATTGCCGGTAACGCGATCATCAAATCGCGCGCCAATTGCAATCACTAAATCAGAATGGTGCATGCCCATGTTGGCTTCGTAGGTACCGTGCATGCCCAGCATGCCGACAAACTGTCTGTCTGATGAGGGGAAACCGCCCAGGCCCATCAGTGTGTTAGTGATCGGAAAATTCAGTTCATGGACAAGCTCATTCAACGCCTCTGCGCCACCACCGAGAATAACACCACCACCGGAATAAACCATCGGTTGTTTTGCGGCCAGCATGAAATCAATGGCTTTTTTGATCTGCCTTGAATTGCCATCGCTGGTCGGCTTGTACGAGCGCATCTCGATGCTTTCTGGATAGTGGTATTCAGCTTTTTCAGCCGTGACATCCTTGGGAATATCCACAACCACTGGACCAGGGCGACCGGATGTCGCAATGTAAAATGCTTTCTTGATCGTCAGGGCAAGATCATTGACATCCTTGACGAGAAAATTATGTTTGACGCAGGGACGGGTAATACCGACCGTATCCACTTCCTGAAACGCATCATTCCCAATCAAACTAGTGGGTACTTGTCCGGTAAAAACGACCAGGGGAACTGAATCCATATAAGCATCAGCGATACCCGTGATGGCGTTGGTCGCACCTGGCCCTGAAGTCACGAGCGCAACGCCCGGCTTCTGGCTGGACTTGGCATAACCCTCAGCGGCATGCACTGCACCCTGCTCATGACGAACCAGAATATGATTCACGACTTTCTGCTGATACAGGGCATCATAAATGTGCAGTACTGCCCCACCGGGGTAACCAAAAATGTGCTTAACGCCTTCATCTTTCAGACATTGCACAAAGATTTCTGCACCGGTCAATTCCACACTCATTTTCTCCAGAACTAAATAATATTTTTTTACAGACTTACCGGACAGGCCAGATTCGTTCTGCAACACACACGAACTATCAATGATACAGCGTGAATCCACAGCCTTAAACCCTAAATTTAAGGAAATGCTAATTTATTCAGAAGTTTTTATTACTGATAATTGACGCACCATCCAGGCTCCAATCCTGCGAAAGCTTGATAATCCCGACTATTATGCTATGAATTGAGTCTACTTCCGTAAAAGTATTACTGGAGATATACCAGAAATGAACATTCAAATGACAGACGTAACATTACATATCGATGAAGAACTGGATGAAAATGACCTGAACATTGTTGAAGAAGACCTGCGCGAAAACGACGGCGTTATCAGCGTTCACCGAGAAGGAAACCGTCCACACCTGATGATGGTCGAGTACAACCCGGACCGAGTCACTTCCCACCGAATTCTCAATACAGTTACCAGCCAGGGTCTGCACGCGGAACTGATTGGACTATAGGGTTATCGTTCTCTCAGTTTCCGCTGCCCGCATTTGTGGTTGCCACCAATCTCACGCCCGAGAAATCTGAATACGCATGTATCATGCCTAGACTTTATTGTTTAATGCTGTAAAAAGCTACAGGCTGTGTAAAATATGAACAATTGGCATATCAACATACACTTTACTGCACGGTATTTATTCATAGTTGTTATCGAGCGGCAAGCAAACAGCTTGGGTGGGACATGAA
>DTYI01000154.1 GCA_012961935.1 Thiotrichales bacterium
ACCGTTATGATATGTCCAGATTTTGTGCGGTTGCGGAAATCAACCATTGCAGCCAGTGATGTGGATTTGCCCGTTCCGGTTGCTCCCACGAGCAGCACCAACCCGGTTTTGTGCATCACCATTTTTTTCAATATCGGCGGCAAATTGAGTTCTTCGACGGTGGGGATTTTGGAGTTGATGTACCGTATCACCAGCGAGACTTCGCCGCGCTGCATGTAAATGTTAATCCGGTAACGTCCGACTTCTGGTATGGACATGCCCAGATTCATTTCCAGTTCCCGTTCAAAGGTTTCTACCTGCTCGGAACTCATCAGCGTGTAGGCGATTTCACGGGTGATACCGGGCAGTAGTTTGGTGTCGGAAATTGGCTTGAGTTCTCCCTCTAATTTAATCGAGGGTGCGGCGCCGGTGGTTAGAAACAGGTCGGAAGCACCTTGTTTTGCCATGTATTTTAGATAGGGTTCGATATTCATTTCTATTCAGCCTTAATAATTAACGCAACATACCTGGGTCATCGGCGGTTTTATCCAGCGCCATGTCTTCCGTGCCTGCCAACAGGTCTTGGTTCTTTGCCAGCTTGCTCTCCAGCTTAATACGCAAGCGTAGATCATTAACAGAATCCGCATTGCGGATTGCATCCTGATAGTTGATCAGGCCCATCTCAAAGAGATCAAAGAGGGACTGGTCAAATGTTTGCATCCCCTGCTCGGTGGACTGCTTGATCAACTCTTTCATATCTCCCACTTCACCTTTATAGATCAGATCCGCCATCAATGGCGTGTTGATCAACACTTCCATGGCGGGCACGCGCCCTTCTCCATCAGCCAGCGGAATCAGTCGTTGGGAAATAATTGCTTTCAGGTTGAGCGACAAATCCATCAACAATTGTTGACGTCGCTCTTCAGGGAAAAAGTTGATAATTCGATCCAGCGCCTGGTTGGTGCTGTTGGCGTGCAGGGTGCTCAAACATAGATGCCCCGTCTCGGCAAAAGCGACAGCGTAATCCATGGTTTCGCGGTCACGAATCTCACCCAGCAGGATGACATCAGGCGCCTGTCGTAAAGTATTTTTCAGCGCGATTTCATAAGATTCCGTATCCACCCCAACTTCACGCTGGGTCACGACACAGTTCTCATGTGGGTGCATATATTCAATCGGATCTTCAATCGTGACAATATGCCCGTGACTGTTTTTATTCCGATAGCCGACCATCGCAGCCAGTGAGGTCGATTTGCCTGATCCCGTACCGCCGACAAAAATAACCAGGCCACGCTTGGTCATGGAAATATCCGGCATGACCGGCGGTAAATTAAGATCTTCAAAATTTGGAATATCAGTATTGATTGTTCTCAGGACCATGCCGTAACTGCCACGCTGGGTGAATGCACTCACACGAAAACGAGACATGCCCGGCACACTGATCGCAAACTGGCATTCCATGGTTTTTTCAAACTCACGCAACTGACGGTCATTCATAATTGAACGCACCAGCATCTGTGTATGACTGGGTGTCAGGGGCTGATTCGTTAGCGGAGACAGTAAGCCATCCACTTTAATGGACGGTGGTGCGCCTGCCGTTATAAACAAATCGGAGCCATTTCTGTCGAGCATGGAGCGCAACAGGTCATTTATAAAACTTACTGCTTTATCTTTATCCATTTCTCAACCTATAAGGAATCAGGATTCATTGCTTTCAATCGTGCATCTTCGCGGCTAATCACGCCTTTCTGCAACAGCTCCTGCAAACATTGATCCAGTGTCTGCATGCCCGTACCCTGTCCGGTCTGAATCGCAGAATACATCTGTGCGATCTTGTTTTCCCGAATCAGGTTACGTATCGCGGGCGTGCCGATCATAATTTCATGCGCTGCAATTCGGCCACCACCGACTTTCTTCAATAGCGTTTGTGAAATCACCGCGCGTAACGATTCTGACAACATCGCACGCACCATATCTTTTTCTGCTGCCGGGAACACATCAACCACACGGTCAATGGTTTTGGCTGCAGAACTGGTATGCAGCGTACCAAAAACCAGGTGTCCGGTTTCTGCTGCTGTTAACGCCAGCCGGATGGTTTCCAGGTCGCGCATTTCGCCGACCAGAACGGTATCGGGATCTTCACGCAATGCCGATCGCAGCGCTTCATTAAAGCCTAGTGTATCGCGGTGGACTTCACGCTGGTTAATGAGACATTTTTTGCTCTCATGCACAAATTCAATCGGGTCTTCAATCGTAAGTATATGCCCCTGTTCATTATTATTTTTATAATCAACCATCGCCGCAAGGGTGGTTGATTTACCTGAGCCAGTTGGGCCGGTCACCAGTACCACACCGCGAGGATAAGAGGCGATTTTCTGAAAGATCCTGGGCGCATCCAGCTCTTCAAGCGTCAACACCTTGGAGGGGATTGTTCTGAATACGGCGCCCGCACCACGGTCATGGGTGAAAGCGTTGACACGAAAACGTGCCAGCCCCTGCACCTCGAAGGAAAAGTCAGTCTCAAAAAATTCCTCATAATCTTTGCGCTGCTTGTCATTCATGATGTCGTACACCATGGCATGCACCTGACGGTGTTCCAGCGAAGGCAGATTGATCCGCTGTATTTCGCCGTCAATACGAATCATGGGCGGCAAGCCAGCAGACAAGTGCAAATCAGATGCACCATTTTTGACCGCAAAGGCAAGTAATTGCGTAATATCCATTAAAGCTCCGGATGTATTTTAATTTTTTGCATAAAAACCGATAATGGTTAAAAGAATCTCATATTCCCCCACAACAATAATTGAATCGAGTCACATGACAGCCACCCATATTTGCAACCAGATCACAAAATTGCGGGAATCCATTCGTCAATATGAACAACAGTATGGCCGCACTGAAAATAGTGTGCGACTGCTGGCCGTCAGCAAAACCCAAGCCATTGAAAGCATTCAAGAAGCTATCCGTTGTGGGCAAATGGATTTCGGTGAAAATTATGCGCAGGAGCTGGCTGAAAAAGCGCGCGTCATCGGACAGGAGGTAGTACATTGGCACTTTATCGGCCCCATCCAAAGTAACAAGACAAAAATGCTCAGCGAAACTGTGAACTGGGTCCACACGATCGATAGAATTAAAATTGCAAAACGACTGAATGAACAACGCCCCACCGACCTGCCCCCCCTGAATATTTGCCTGCAAGTAAACCTGGATGAAGAAGCCAGCAAGTCCGGTATTTCTCTGAACAAAATCTCAGAGCTCGCCGAGGCTGTCACTAATATGGATCAACTGAAATTGCGAGGCTTGATGACAATCCCAAAACCACAGCCAGACTTTTCAGCACAAAGAAAAACTTTCGCCCGCCTGCGCAAAGCACAGGAAAAATTAATCGCGCAAGGCTTTGCACTGGATACCCTGTCCATGGGCATGACGGCCGATTACGAAGCAGCCATTGCTGAAGGTGCGACAATCATACGTATCGGTACTGCTTTATTTGGCGCGAGACGCTGACGTCAGCCACACACAGGCGTACAATATTTATAACTTAATTTAATAATTCAAAATGCAGCAAGCAACTTTGGCATTCATTGGTGGTGGCAATATGGCGGGCAGCCTGATCGGCGGCTTGATCAGTGATGGCTGGAACCCGGCAAGCATTCATGTCGCCGACCCCGATCCACAGCAACTCAATACCATGCTGCAACGCAGTCCTGATCTCATGGTGACGGAAGATAACCTGGCTGCAATTAAAAATGCTGACGCCGTCATTCTGGCTGTAAAACCACAGATACTACACAACGTGTCCTCTGACCTGCGCGATGATCTTCAGGCAAACAGACCACTGATTATTTCGATTGCAGCAGGCGTTCGTGAGGCGGATATTAATCGCTGGATGGGCGGCCAGTTACCCGTTGTCCGCTGCATGCCGAATACACCCGCGCTGGTTCAGTCAGGCGCCACGGGGTTGTTCGCCAATGCTCTGGTCACTGCCGAACAAAAAGCACTGGCAGAAAGTATTTTGCGTGCGGCGGGTATTACTGTCTGGGTCGATGATGAGTCCTTACTGGACGCGGTCACGGCTTTGTCTGGCAGTGGGCCAGCCTATTATTTTCTGGTCATGGAGGCGATGCAGACAGCAGGCGAAAAGCTGGGGCTTGATAAGGAAACGGCCAGGCTGTTAACGCTACAAACAGCACTGGCCGCTGCAAGACTGGCGCTTGAAAGCCAGGACGATG
>DTYI01000155.1 GCA_012961935.1 Thiotrichales bacterium
CAGCAGTCGATTGGCCAGGGTTCCGGTTTTGTTTTTAAATCGAAAAACGGTCTGCTATCGGACAAGACTTACATCATGACCAATAATCATGTCGTTGAGCATGCGGAAAAGATCCGCGTAAAATTTAAAGACGGCCGTGAATTTGAAGCAAAAGTCACCGGCAGGGATCCACTGTCTGATGTTGCTGTGATCGAAATCAAGACGGGTAAACTGCCACCCCTGCCCCTGGGCGATTCGTCAAAAATCGAAGTGGGTGAATGGGTGCTGGCCATCGGCAACCCGTTCGGTCTAAGTCATACCCTGACGGTCGGAGTGGTCAGTGCCAAAGGACGCACCGCACTAGGCATCAATGACTATGAGGATTTTATCCAGACTGACGCTGCGATCAACCCGGGCAATTCTGGCGGGCCACTGGTCAACCTCAACGGCGAGGCCGTCGGCATGAATACTGCGATCTTCAGTCGCAGCGGTGGCTACATGGGCGTCGGTTTCGCTATCCCGATCAACCTGGCCAGAAACATTGCCCAGCAATTAATCGAGCATGGCGAGGTCACGCGTGGTTTCCTTGGCATCATCATTCAGCCTCTGACTCCCGAACTGGCGAAATCCTTTGGTCTCGATCAGACACGCGGCATTCTGGTTTCCCAGGTCAACGAAGATTCACCCGCAGAAAAGGCCGGGCTGAAAGTGGGAGATGTGATCACTTCCTATCAAGGTAAGCCTGTTACGGATGTAGGCGACTTCCGCAACCGGGTTTCACTCACACCACCGGGCACTGAAGCGTTGCTTACCATCAACCGTGAAGGTAAGCAGAAAACATTGACCGTCACCATCGGTAAGCTAAGCAAGGACAAGCTTGCGGCTGCAGGCCCAGCGCAAACAGCAGGGGAATTGGGCCTGACCGTGCAAACACTGACACCACAGCTGGCCGAACAGTTTGACCTCAAACCTGGCGAAGGCGTTGTGGTCACACAAGTTGAGTCGGGCTCCATCGCGGCGCTGGCCGGGATCAGAACTGGTACTGTCATCATCGAGGTCGATCGCAAACCGGTGAAAAACGCTGCCGAATTCAAACGTATCGTCAAACAAAGCAGCGCTGACAAGAATGTGCTACTGCTCATTCGTAATGGCAATGCACAAAGTTATGTCGTTTTAAAATGGTAACCAAACAGCGTTCAGGTGATGGTCATCACCTGAACGCTAACAACACAGGAGAATCAAAATGAGTATTGAAGTCAACGGCGAAATCATCGAAACCGATGAAGAAGGCTACCTGCTCAACCCTGAAGACTGGACTGAGGACGTGGCCGAAGTTCTGATCCGCGAGCACGAAGCACAGGGGCACAAACCCGTCACCGAAACTGGCTGGGAATTGATCCGTTATTTCCGTGACTACTACGAGGAACATATGACGCATCCCAGCATGCGCAAGCTATTAAACGAGCGGGCGAAACTGGAAGGCAAACACTTCGAGGACGAAAAAAGTTATCGGGATTTTCTGTATGAACTGTTCCCGCATGGCCCAATCCGCATGCTCTGCAAACTGGCCGGGCTACCGAAGCCTGCGCACGAGGTGGAAACTTGATACAGAGAAAAGACCAGGGACACTCTGAATAAGTCTGGTTGAATTTAGGCTGAGATGGAATGCAACCAACTAACTACCCGTATTTAATATATTTAAATCTTGGGTCATCTGGTGTGCCTTCCAACGCGCCATCCTCTTTCCCGGGTTGCCACATAACGACTTCTTCAATTTTTTGCGCCAGTTCGAAATCTTTATTCGTTATGCCCTTCGCCGAGTGCGTTTTCAGCTTAACAATAACGAAGGCATAAGAGGCAGCTAAATCAGGATGGTGAAACCCCGCCTCTGCCAGATGACCAACTGTGTTGATGACCATCAATGTCCCCTTCCAGCCACTTGTTTTATATTTTCTTCGGATCCAGCCGTTTTCAAAAATCCATGCAGGCAGCATTTCCTTCAGACGTTGTTCAATCTCATCATCACTGTAAATTTCCTCTTCTTTACGCTCACGCCATCCCATCGTTTTACCTCATTAAATACAATTTGAATTGAGTATAGTCGATACTTGGGAAGTCCCTGTTTGCACCAGTAAAAAGTATGGAATTCAATCTGCCATTAATTATATTAATGGGGGTAGTAATTATTTATTTTAACCTTTAGAATGCGCTTCCATTTTTTTATCGAGCGTTTTTAATGTCTACAGAAACCGGGAAACACAAAATAATCGTTGTGGGTGGTGGCGCTGGCGGTCTGGAGCTGGCGACAAAACTGGGCCGAAAATTAGGCAAGCGTAAAAAGGCGGAGATTATTTTAATCGATAGCAGCCGCACGCATATCTGGAAACCACTTTTACATGAAGTGGCAGCCGGAACGCTCGACTCACATGAGAATGAAATCGAATATCTTGCGCAAGCGGCGCATTGCCATTTTCGCTTTCGTCTGGGTCATATGACTGGATTAGATCGGGAAAAGCAAGAAGTGCATGTTGCCCCGACTTTAAATGAAGAGGGTGAAGAAATTATCCCTGAGCGTCGCTTTCACTACGATACATTGATTATGGCCGTGGGCAGTGTCAGCAACGATTTCGGTATACCCGGGGTAGCTGAACATTGTTTATTTCTCGATACGACCCAGCAAGCGGAGGATTTTCAGAAGAAGCTGATGGAGTCGTATCTCAAGGCGCACACGCAAAAAAAACCCATGGATACTGGCCAGTTAGATGTTGCAATCGTCGGCGCAGGCGCCACAGGAACCGAGCTGGCAGCACAGTTGCATGAGGTATCACATCTTTTGAATACCTTTGGCCTGGATGAGGTCGAACCCGCTGATATAAAAATGAGTATTATCGAAGCGGCGGACAGGATTCTACCGGGCATTATTCCGCGTGTTTCAGCCGCCGCTGCGGTAGAGCTTGAAAAACTTGGGATCGAAATTTTAACCAATGAGCGTGTCGTTGAGGTCGACAAAAAAGGCATCAAGACAGACAACGATCACTATATCCCTGCCTGTATCAGAGTCTGGGCTGCCGGCATCAAGGCACCAGACTTTCTTAAAGACCTGGGTCTTCAGGTGAACGGGATTAATCAACTGGTTGTTGATGCACACTTACAAACTTCGGATCCCAACATATTTGCCCTGGGTGATTGTGCGGCCTGTGACTGGCCCGGGAATGAAGGCGATATTCCACCCCGCGCGCAGGCAGCTCATCAGCAGGCAAGTTTGCTATATAAAACTGTCAAGGCGCGGCTATCGGCAAAGCCACTCCCGACTTTTAAATATTTTGATTATGGCTCCCTGGTTTCGCTAGGAAAATATTCCACAGTAGGGAACCTGATGGGTGGCATCATGGGCAGCATTCGAGTCGAAGGTTTCATCGCGCGTTCCGTGTATCTTTCTCTCTATAAAATGCACCAGATGGCACTGTTCGGGCCAGTCCGAATGGCAATGCTAACGCTTTCCCATCTTTTCCGTCGCAGTGTCCATCCTAATATCAAACTTCACTAGGGATGGTCTGAATAAGTCCGATTGTATTTCTGTGGAGGAAAAATGTTCTGCAAATTTCACGAAGTGAGCCGGAATAGCCCAGCTATTGCGGCGAACTTTGTGGAACTTGCGGGA
>DTYI01000156.1 GCA_012961935.1 Thiotrichales bacterium
ACTGATTATAACTGACAAGCTGTACTGACTCAGTATGTGATAAATCTTTCGGCGGATGACTGGTCATGACTTTTGATATTATTCCTGCGTAAATCAGTGCACTGGTTACTGACTATTACAAAACCACAAAGTTCGGGATTATACCTTAAAAGAACGAGGCCGCCAGCAATGACGACCGAGGAATTAACTTGCCTGACGGTCTTTGTATTGTTGCTGCATCCACTGCTGGTAACTGCCATCCATCACCGCCTGCCACCAGCTTTCATTATCCAGGTACCATTGGACAGTTTTACTGATACCGCTCTCAAAGGTTTCGACTGGTTTATAAGACAATTCATTCGTTGTTTTTGTCGCATCGATGGCATAACGCTGATCATGACCAGGGCGATCTTTTACATAGGTGATAAGCGACCGCGCCTTTTCTGCTTTTGAGGCAGGTGACTCAGGATACTTCGTTTTCAGGACGGGATTTTTAGCCAGATGTTCGTCCATCATGTCGCAGATCAGATGGACAATGTCGATATTCTGCCACTCATTATGGCCGCCGATATTGTAGGTTTCTCCGATCCTGCCTTTTTTGATGATCAGGTCTATCCCGCGTGCGTGGTCATCCACATAAAGCCAGTCACGGATGTTTTTTCCATCACCGTAGATGGGTAGCGACTTGCCATACAAAATATTGATCAAAACCAGCGGAATCAGTTTTTCAGGAAACTGATAAGGACCGTAATTATTGGAGCAGTTACTAATGCTGACTTCCATTCCATAAGTATGATGATAAGCACCAACCAGATGATCCGAAGCGGCTTTGCTTGCAGAATAAGGTGAGCTGGGTGCATAGGGTGTGGTTTCAGTAAAAGCAGGATCTTCGCGCTCAAGAGAACCATAAACCTCATCGGTGGAGACATGGTGGAAACGATGAGGCTGCCAACTGCCACCCTCATTTTGCCAGACCGCACGCGCAGCCTTGAGCATGGTATGCGTACCGATGATATTGGTATCAATAAAGGCATCCGGCCCTGAGATTGAGCGATCAACATGGCTTTCCGCCGCAAAGTGGACAATGGTGTCGATCGCCTCTTCTTTCAGCAAGCTTTCAATCAACGCCTGATCGCGGATATCGCCATGCACAAATCTGAATTTTGGATTATCTTCGGCATCTGTCAGGCTCGCCAGATTACCCGCATAGGTCAACGCATCCAGGCCAACGACTCTGTCATCTGGATATTTCTCCAGCCAGTAGTAGACAAAGTTAACACCAATAAAACCGGCTGCACCGGTGACCAGTAAATTAGACATCTTTCAGTTCCTTCATCATTTTATACAGCGTGTCTCGCCAGTGATGCCCACGATAACCCGTTGCTTCTCGAATACTGCGTTTACACATGACCGTATTTCTGGGGCGTTTGGCTTTGGTTTTATACTCTTCTGATGAGATGGCTTTCACGCTTACCTTACCGTTGACATAACCCAAATGACGAGCCATACCATGAATGGCGTGCGCAAAATCATACCAGCTGGCAACGCCAGCATCCGTCCAGTGATAAATGCCACGCAGATCTTTCTTGACGGCAATCGCAATCACCCTTGCAAACTCATTCGCCCAGGTTGGAGACCCGACCTGGTCGTCAATCACGCTGACACTGTCACGATCCTGCATTAACTTCACCATGGTCTTGACGAAATTATGCCCATGTCTGGAATAAACCCAGCCAGTGCGAATGACTAACGCATCATCTTCTAAAGCATGCATGACCTGTAGCTCGCCAATCAGCTTGCTCTTGCCATAAATATTCAGCGGGTTGGTATCATCCGTTGGAATATAGGAACTGGAACTGTCCCCATCAAAGACATAATCTGTCGAAATGTGCAGCAGGCGGATACCAAGTTCTTTGACCATCTCCGCCAGCTTACCCACTGCTTCAGCGTTAATCTGATGCGCCTTTGCCTCATCTTCTTCGGCCTTTTCTACAGCTGTATAGGCCGCTGCGTTGATAACCCAGTCAGGTTTAATATCCTCCAGCTTCTGGCGGACAGCCTTGTAATCGGTAATATCCAGCTCAGTGCGAGGATAAGCAAACAGCTCTATATCCGGATCTGAGTCCATGCGACGTTGCAGTTCCCAGCCAACCTGGCCTCCCGCGCCTGTAACAAGCACTTTCATCTTGATTATTCTTTCCTGTTAACCATATTCAGCAAATACTCGCCGTACCCGCTTTTACGCACAGATTCGGCTATCGCCATTAATTGCTCAGCATCAATAAACCCCTGTCGATAGGCTATTTCTTCAGGACAGGCGATTTTCAGGCCCTGACGTTCTTCCACAACACGAATAAAATTCGCCGCATCCATCAAGGAATTCATAGTGCCGGTATCCAGCCATGCTGTACCCCGGCTGAGCCGTTCGACATTCAAGTCACCGCGTTGTAAATAAACATTATTCACATCGGTTATTTCCAGTTCTCCGCGATCAGAAGGCTGGATATTTTTTGCAATTTCAACCACATCATTGTCATAAAAATACAGGCCAGTGACGGCATAGTTCGAAGCTGGGTTTTTCGGCTTCTCTACAATACTGACGGCCCGGCCCTTCTCATCAAAATCGACCACGCCATAGCGTTCAGGGTCATCCACATAGTAGCCGAATACTGTAGCACCACTTTCTTGCTGCGTTACAGACTGTAACCGTTCGGCCAGCCCCTCTGCATAGAAAATATTATCCCCAAGAATCAGGCTGACATTATCATTTCCGACAAACTGCTCACCTATGATAAATGCCTGAGCTAGCCCATCAGGGCTTGGCTGGACAGCATATGAAAGCGAAATCCCCCACTGAGAACCATCACCCAGCAAATGTTGGAACGATGCAGAGTCATCCGGTGTGGTAATGATCAAAATATCATCAATCCCCGCAAGCATTAGCGTAGATAAAGGATAGTAGATCATCGGCTTGTCATAAACCGACATGAGTTGTTTGCTGACTGCTATGGTCAACGGATAGAGACGTGTCCCTGAACCACCAGCGAGAATAATGCCTTTTCGCTTAGCCATCGGCTACCTTTTGTTGTAATTAGCTGAGTTAGGAGAGTTGAACTGGCCGGAGTATGCCCCTGCTTGATTATGAAAATCTAGAACGGGTACAAAGAAATGTGAAGACCGTCTCTAGCGAATGACCAAACTAAGAAAGCTATCCCGTTTTTTATCAGAAAGGTATATCGTCATCAAAATCATCCACCGCAGGCGCGGGGGCGGATTTAGCAGCCGCAGGCTCAGAGCGACTTGCCGGTGCCGAGTCAAACCCACTCCCACCTCGAGCACCTAGCATTTGCATTTGATCGGCGACAATTTCCGTTGTGTAACGATCATTCCCATCCTTATCCTGCCATTTCCTCGTTTGAATTTTGCCTTCGATGTAAACCTGTGAGCCTTTCCGCAGATATTCGGCAGCAATTTCAGCCAGCCTGCGGAACATAACCACTTTATGCCATTCAGTTTTTTCACGCTTGTCGCCAGTCTGTTTGTCTTTCCACGACTCAGATGTTGCGACCGTGATATTCGTCACCGCATCACCGCTTGGCATATATTTTGTTTCCGGATCAGCACCGAGATTGCCCACCAGAATAACCTTGTTAACACCGCGCGCCATGACTCATCTCCAAATTCAAATAGGCCGCATAGTTTAATCGCTAGACTTCGAAAAAGCACGCAAAGCTTCTTCATCCAGCGCGTGCTTCTCAACTTTGAGATATGCAACATCATCCACAATCACAGCCTCGGCGACGCCCTGCACTGCTGTCAGCCTTGCCACCAGTGCCTGCGCCTGTTGTCCAGATTGCTTGCCGATATTAATCAGATAGTTACTGAGATAGCGTGGGCTTTTCATCGACAACGCCATCAATAGCCACGCAGCTGCAACCAGTGCACCCAGTAAATAAACAGAGGCTAGTCCATAATGGGTATGCATCCAGCCACCAAAAATCCCACCGGCAAAAATACCCAGGAACTGCGACGTCGAATAAATGCCCATCGCCGTACCTTTAGCATCGACCGGTGAAAGCTTGGTCACCAACGAAGGCAGGCTGGCCTCCAGCAGATTAAAGGCAGCAAAAAACAGTAACACCAGTAGCACGATCAACCAAAAACCAGGTTGAGAAAGAGACATAAACAGTAAGCCTTCTACGATCACCAGCAAGCCAATAGCCGAGACAAATACCGTTTTCATCCGTCGATGTTTTTCAGCGATGATAATAAATGGCAGCATCAACACAAACGATACCAGCATAACCGGCAAATAAACCTTCCAGTGGACGGCTGATGCAAGATTGAATTGATCCTCCAGAATCAAAGGGAACACGACAAAATTAGCCGTCAACATCAAATGTAGCGCAAAGATACCGAAATCGAGTCGCAACAACTGACCATCCGTTAGCACCCGGACGAAGTTGCTACGCTCCACCTCCGTATCCCGCTGGTGTTTCATCTGCACAGGTGTTGGAATCAACACAATCACAATCACAATCGCCAGCAACGCCAGCAAGGCCGTCAGCCAGAAAATACCGGGCACACCAATCCACTCATTTAGAATCGGCCCCAGCACCATCGCCAGTAAAAAAGCCAGACCAATACTCAAGCCAATAAAAGCCATAATGCGGGTGCGAATATTTTCCCGCGTCAAATCGGCCGCCAGCGCCAGCGTGGCCGCAGCAATGGCGCCACTGCCCTGCAAAGCGCGCCCGAAAATAACACCCTCGATACTGGTCGACATCGCGGCGACAACACTGCCCAGCGCAAACACCAGCAACCCACCGACAATCACCGGCTTGCGTCCCACCTTGTCCGACAACATCCCCAAAGGAATCTGCAACAGCGCCTGGGTCAGGCCATAAATCCCGATTGCCAGCCCCACCAAAGTCGGCGTCACACCACCGAGATCACGCGCATACAAAGCAAATACCGGCAAGATCATGAACAGGCCCAGCATACGCACGCCATAAATGGCCGCCAGCCCAAAAGCCGAACGGATTTCCTGTGTGGTCAGCCGATTTTCTACTGCTTTGAGCATGAATTTTTTGCGCTGTATGATTAAAGCGGCGTATATTAACAAGTTTGCTGACCGACTGCGCGAACATACATTTATGGACACGATTTCCATCCGCGGTGCCCGCACCCACAATCTGAAAAATATCGACCTTGATTTGCCGCGCGATCAGCTCATCGTGATCACGGGGCTTTCGGGTTCCGGTAAATCATCGCTGGCCTTTGACACTATTTTTGCCGAAGGCCAGCGCCGTTATGTCGAATCGCTTTCCGCCTACGCCAGACAGTTTCTGTCGATCATGGAAAAGCCCGATATTGACCATATCGAAGGGCTCTCGCCTGCCATCTCCATCGAGCAAAAAACGACTTCACATAATCCGCGTTCCACCGTTGGCACCATCACTGAAATCTATGATTACCTGCGTCTGCTATTTGCCCGCGCAGGCATTCCGCGTTGCCCAACGCATAATGTTGAACTGAAAGTACAAACCATCAGCCAGATGGTTGATCACGTGTTGGCGCTGCCGGAAGGCAGCAAATTAATGTTGCTGGCGCCCGTCGTTGAAAATCGCAAAGGCGAGCATTTACAGCTACTGGACAGCCTGCGGCAACAAGGTTTTCTGCGCGCACGCATTGATGGCGACGTCATCGAACTGGACGACCCACCCCAACTCAACCCAAAGCAAAAACATAGCATTGAGGTAGTCGTTGACCGCTTTAAGGTTCGTGACGATTTACGCTTGCGTCTGGCGGAATCGTTCGAAACCGCGCTGAAACTTTCGGACAGTATCGCCCGCATCGTCTGGATGGATGAAACCAGCCAGGCCGAGATTTTATTCTCCTCCCGGTTTGCCTGCCCGCACTGCGGCTATGCACTCAGCGAGCTGGAACCGAGACTATTTTCCTTCAACAGCCCATCCGGTGCCTGCGAAGAATGTGATGGCCTGGGTGTGTCACAGTCTTTCGATCTCCAGCATGTTGTCGGCAACCCGGAACTGAGCCTGGCAGGAGGCGCTGTGCGAGGCTGGGATCGGCGCAACGCCTATTACTTCCAGATGATTTCCTCACTGGCGAAACATTATGGGTTTGATGTTGAAACGCCGTTCAACCAACTCAGCCAAAAGCACCAGGACATTATCCTTTATGGCAGCAAGCGGGAGCAGATTGAATTCAGGTATCTTAATGACCGGGGTGTTCAGTACACCCGCAAGCACAGCTTCGAAGGTATTGTCAACAACATGCAGCGCCGCTACCGCGAGACTGAATCCAACGCAGTCCGGGAAGAGCTGGGCAAATATCTGAGCAGCCATCCCTGTAAAAGCTGTCATGGCACGCGCTTGAACGAACAGGCAAGACACGTTTTCATCAATGATCTGAGCATACCTGAAATAACGGCCATGCCGATTGGTGAGGCGCAAACGTTTTTCAACACCCTCAGCCTGCCCGGCAAGCGCGGCAAAATTGCCGAAAAAATTCAGCGCGAAATTCATCTGCGCCTGAGCTTTCTCGTCAACGTCGGCCTCGACTACCTGGCCCTGCACCGCAGTGCCGACACGCTGTCAGGTGGTGAGGCGCAACGCATCCGTCTGGCCAGCCAGATCGGCGCCGGACTGGTCGGCGTTATGTACATCCTTGACGAGCCTTCCATCGGTCTGCACCAGCGCGACAATCAGCGCCTGCTTGAAACGCTCATGCGTCTACGCGATCTGGGTAATACCGTCATCGTCGTCGAGCATGACGAAGACGCGATTCGCAGCGCGGACTATGTTGTAGATATCGGCCCTGGCGCTGGTGTGCATGGTGGCAAAATTGTCGCTCAGGGCAAGCCGTTGGACGTGATTAAAAACCCGAGTTCTCTCACCGGGCAATACCTTTCCGGCAAGCGTAGTATCGCCATACCCGCTTCACGCGTACAGGCCGATTCAAAACAGCAACTGATTATTAAAGGCGCCTGTGGAAACAATCTCAAGGCAGTGGAACTCAAGCTGCCGGTCGGTTTGTTTACCTGCGTCACAGGCGTCTCGGGTTCAGGCAAATCCACGCTCATCAACGACACGCTTTACCGCGCTGTTGCGCAATCCTTGCACCGGGCGACAACCGACCCCGCTGGCTACGAAGACATTACGGGGCTGGATCATTTTGATAAAATTGTCGATATTGATCAAAGTCCCATCGGCCGCACGCCTCGCTCCAACCCGGCCACTTATACCGGCTTGTTTACGCCAATTCGCGACATATTTTCCGGCACGGCTGAAGCGCGCTCAAGAGGTTACACACCGGGACGCTTCAGCTTTAACGTCAAAGGTGGCCGCTGCGAAGCCTGCCAGGGCGACGGCTTGATCAAAGTAGAAATGCATTTTCTGCCCGACATCTATGTCTCCTGCGATGTCTGTGACGGCAAACGCTACAATCGCGAGACGCTGGATATCCGGTTTAAAGGTAAAAATATTCACGAAGTGCTACAGATGACTGTTGAAGATGCGCTGGAATTTTTTAGCGCTATCCCCGTCATCGCCCGTAAATTACAAACGCTGATGGACGTTGGCCTGTCTTACATTACGCTCGGGCAAAACGCGACCACACTGTCTGGTGGTGAAGCGCAACGAATCAAACTCGCACGAGAACTTTCCAAGCGTAGCACCGGACGCACACTTTATATTCTCGACGAACCCACAACCGGTCTGCACTTTCACGATGTCGAACAATTACTTCGCGTGCTGCACCGGTTAAGAGATGGCGGCAACACCATCGTCGTGATTGAACACAATCTGGATGTCATCAAAACTGCCGACTGGATTATCGACCTGGGACCTGAAGGTGGCTCGAACGGTGGTCAGATTATCGCGACTGGTACACCCGAAACCGTAGCTGAAACCAAAGGCTCCTATACGGGTGAATTCCTAAAGGCGATCCTGAACAGACAGTCGAAGAAAACAGCATAAAAACGAAACTCAGTTCGCTATGCGGTTAAATTTCTCTGCTCCGATTGCCTGGGATGTAGCAAAATAAAGTTAAGGATGGTCTGAATAAGTCCGATTGAATTTCTGTGGAGTAAAAATGTTCTGCACGTTTCACGAAGTGAGTCGGAATAGCCCAGCTATCGCGGCGAACTTCGTGGAACTTGCGGGACATTTTAACCCGCAGAA
>DTYI01000157.1 GCA_012961935.1 Thiotrichales bacterium
TAATACGTGGGTACGAGTGCGTTATCTGGCCGGGTCGGACGCGGAGCCGGTGGAAGGATGGGTGCGCGTGGCGCATCTCGCCCTGATCCCCGAACTGGGAAAACTACCCATCGCCAATGGTGAGATAAACACCCCGCGCGGCGAAAACCAAGCCGCGATCCGGGCCGCTGTCACGGCCAAACGCCTGAATCTGCGCGCAGGGCCGGGCCTGGATCGTCGCATCGTGGACGTGCTGTTGGAAGGCGAACAAGTCGAGGTTTTGGAACGCAGCGACAACCGCGCTTGGCTGCAAGTGCGCACACTGCGGCTGAGGGTGACATAAATGGGTGTCGGGTTAATAAAACTCGGCGTCAATATCGATCATGCGGCAACCATACGACAGGCGCGATTCACACCCTATCCCGATATGGTAAGAATTGTTTCTGAAGCTGAAGCGGGTGGTGCGGACGGTATCACCTTACATTTGCGTGAAGACCGCCGCCACATTCAGGATGACGATGTTTTTACCTTGCGAACAAAAATAAAATCAAAAATGAATCTTGAGATGGCGGCGACTGATGAAATGGTCGAAATTGCCTGCAAGGTAAAACCCGAAGACTGTTGTCTGGTTCCTGAAAAACGTGAAGAGCTGACTACGGAAGGCGGGCTTGATGTGTTGGGACAGCAAGCGCGGTTGACAGATGTTTGCCACCGCTTAAAAGAGGCTGGTATCGAGGTGTCGATTTTCATTGAGCCAGACCTGGAACATATTACAGCGGTTGCGGAGATAGCTGCGCCAGTAATTGAACTACACACTGGCACTTATGCCAATACAAAAGGTGAGGAACGTGATCAGGAATTACACAGGCTGATTACAGCGGCCGAATATGCACATAATCTCGGCTTGATCGTAAATGCCGGGCATGGTCTTGATTATGAAAATATCGGACCGATTTTACTATTGCCGCATCTGAACGAATTAAATATTGGCCATTCAATTATTGCGCGTGCTTTATTTGTCGGCATCAGACAGGCCGTCGCAGAAATGAAAGTTTGCCTGAGCTAGTCAAAATTTATCTGAAAGCGAAAATGGTAATGTCAGAATTGTATTTATTAACACGAGATTTAAATGAACAACTTCTCGACGCAGAGGCGCAGAGGCGCAGAGTATTTTATTTATATGAATACTCTGCGAGCCTCTGCGCCTCTGCGCCTCTGCGTCGAAAACAAACTACTTCTATTGCACAGCTCACAAGTTAATCATGGCAATACTTGGTATTGGTACAGACATCGTTTCGCTGGATAGAATTACAAAATTGTATGAAAAGCACCCAGAGCGTTTTCCACAAAGAATTCTGACGGAATTCGAACAGGAAGAAATGCTGAAGCTCGATAATCCGGTTCATTTTCTAGCAAAAAGATTTGCGGTTAAAGAGGCTGCAAGTAAGGCGCTGGGAACGGGTATTGCAGAAGGCGTGCAGTTCGTTGATTTTGAAGTGCGGCATGATGAATTGGGCAAACCTGAATTGCGAGTTTATAATCATGCAGCAGAAATCATGCAGAAAAAGAAAATGCTTAACAGCCATTTGTCTATTACGGATGAAAAACGTTACGCTGTCGCTTATGTTATTTTTGAAACATGAAATATCCAACCATTGAACAACTGATCGGTAATACACCGCTTGCCAGACTGCAGCGCATCGGCGCAGGAAAAAATAATACTCTGCTGGTGAAACTGGAAGGGCAGAATCCTGCGGGTTCGGTAAAGGATCGCCCGGCCTATAGCATGATCAAACATGCGCAAGATCGTGGTGAAATAAAACCGGGTGATACTTTGATCGAAGCCACCAGCGGTAACACCGGAATCGCGCTGGCAATGGTTGCCGCCATGCTGGGTTACAAGCTGACTTTAATTATGCCTGAAACCATGAGCATGGAACGCCGCGTCAGCATGTCGGCTTATGGCGCAAAATTAATTCTGGTCAGCGAGTCAGAAGGCATGGAAGGCGCGCGCGACCTGGCACAGCAGATGCAGGCAGAAGGCAAAGGTAAGGTGCTGGATCAGTTTGCAAACCCGGATAATCCCCGTGCGCATTATGAAGGCACCGGCCCGGAAATCTGGCGCGATACATCGGGCGCAGTCACGCATTTTGTCAGCTCCATGGGTACGACGGGAACCATCATGGGAGCCGGTAAATATCTGCACGAAAAAGGTAATGTTCAGATTGTCGGCGTGCAGCCGAAAGGCGATGCAAAAATACCGGGTATCCGCTGCTGGCCGGAGGAATATTTACCCAGTATTTATAAAGAAGAACAGGTCGATCACATCATTAACGTGACCCAGGAAGAAGCAGAGATCATGACACGCAGGCTGGCAAAAGAGGAAGGCATTTTTTGCGGCGCGTCCTCAGGCGGTGCTGTTTTTGCCGCCGTGCAGTTGGCGGAAACATTAAATGATGCGGTCATCGTTACCATTATCTGTGACCGTGGAGACCGTTATTTATCAACGGGAATATTCGATGAATAATGTCATGATTTTTGATATTGAAACGGTGCCGGATGTCGAAGCCGGTCGCCGTTATTATGAGCTGGATGACTTGTCCGACAAAGACGTTGCCAAAGCCATGTTTTCGATCCGCCAGCAAAAAGTCGGGCATGATTTTCTTGCCCATCCTTTGCATCGCATCGTCGCCATTTCAATTGTGCTGGCAACCCGGGATCATTTGCGCGTCTGGTCACTAGGCGAGCCTGAATCACCGGAAAAAGAAATCATCGAACGGTTTTATGCCGGTCTCGATAAATACATGCCGACGCTGGTGAGCTGGAACGGTGGTGGTTTTGATTTACCCGTTCTGAATTATCGCAGCTTGCTACACGGTGTGTCCGCTGAACGTTACTGGGATGTGGGTGATGACAATCGTGACTTCCGTTACAACAATTACCTCGGGCGTTTCCACTGGCGGCACATTGATTTAATGGACGTACTCGCCGGTTATCAAATGCGCGCCAATGCGCCGCTCGACATGATCGCCACCATGCTTGGCTTTCCCGGAAAAATGGGCATGGATGGCTCAAAAGTCTGGGACACATTTCAGGCTGGAAACATAGAAGCGATCCGCGACTATTGCGAAACCGATGTACTGAATACCTACCTGGTTTATTTACGTTTTGAATTATTGCGCGGACATTTAACCGACACGGCTTACGAAATTGAATGCGCGCGTTTGCATGAACTGCTTGTCGAATCCGGTAAAGATCACCTGAAAGAATTTTCAAAAAAATGGAAGTCAGAGGAATTCAAGCTTGCCCCGTAGACGTCGCCGGAAACCGCTTCCAGAAAATACCACAGTCACAATCGAATCCCTGACCCACGACGGTCGAGGCGTTTGTCATATTGACGGCAAAGCGGTGTTCGTGGACGGTGCGTTGCCGGGCGAAGAAGTTGAAATAGCATTCACCCGAACCAGTAGAAAATTTGACGAAGCAAAAGTTGAAAATGTTTTAGTCGCCTCAAAAAATCGCGTTGAACCACGCTGTGAATACTTTGGTTTATGTGGTGGGTGTAGTCTGCAACACATGTCGCCCGAAGCACAGGTACAGTCAAAGCAACAGGCCATGCTGGAAGGACTGGAACACATCGGGAAAGTGCAACCTGAAAATATTCTCGAACCGATCACGGCCTCCGTCTGGGGTTATCGCCGCAAAGCGCGCCTGGGTGTTAAATACGTCGTGAAAAAGGGCAGGGTGCTGGTCGGCTTTCGTGAAAAAAGAAATAGCTTCCTGGCCGACATCAAACGCTGCGAAACTTTATATCCTGCCGTGGGAGAAAAACTGGAAATTATCAGCGAGCTAATCGGCGGTATGGATGCGAAAAATACCATTCCGCAAATTGAAATCGCCGTAGCCGACAATGCAACCGCACTGGTTTTTCGTCACCTGGAACCCTTAACAAAAACCGATTCCGAAAAACTCAAACAATTCGGTGAAGAACAGCAGTTTGATATCTGGCTACAATCTGCAGGGCCAGATAGCATCGTACCAATATCAGAAAAGACCGAGCCACTCTATTACGTGCACAAAGATTTCGATATTAAAATAGAAATCGCGCCACTCGACTTTTTTCAGGTCAATACTGATATCAATCACCAAATGGTAAAGCGTGCAATTAAATTGCTGGACATAAAACAAGAAGATAAAGTGCTCGATTTATTCTGCGGCCTCGGAAACTTCACCCTGCCCATGGCGAGAAAGGCAAAAGAAGTCATCGGCGTTGAAGTCGATCAGGTCATGGTCAACCGCGCGCGACAAACTGCTCAAAAAAATAATATTCAGAACACGAAATATTTTGTAACCGACCTGATGGGCGGCATGGAAAATGAACCATGGCTAAAAGATAATTACAACAAAATCCTGCTCGATCCACCCCGCACTGGTGCAAAAGAAGTCATCGAAAAAATCGGCAGAATCGGCGCAGAAAAAATTGTCTATGTTTCCTGTCACCCGGGTTCATTGGCAAGAGATGCTGGTATGCTGGTAACTAACTATGGTTATCGATTAGTCAGTGCTGGTGTGATGGATATGTTTCCGCATACGGCACATGTTGAATCGATGGTTGTTTTTGAAAAGGATTAAAACCAACTGTATCGACAAAGCTTCAGGTTATTACTGAGTGTTAAGATAGTAGTGTTTTTATGACTGTGAGAACAAATGGAAAGGAATTTAGAACCAGTATTTGACTTTACTACCGATGAGTCACGAATACTGATCCGTCAAGGTGAGGCAAAAGTACGATTAAACGGAAAAGACTTTACCGGAGAAGGTGAGGTCTATTTAGAGCTGTTGCCACGTGCTGGAATTTACTTCACTGGTAAGTTTAACATTGAGGGCATCCAGGATATTCCAAATGGTTCAGCTGAATATGATTCCTTTCTATTTGAGGGGCGCGAGGTTGATGGGTTTTGCGTAAAGGATCGGTTATCTCCTGACTTCGAGGATTTCAAAGTTAAATGGTGCCCAACGTCCGAGCCGATTATTGGAGTTGGTGATGAAAACACTCGGATTCACTCTGCAGTGTTTCATTTGTTTAATTTTGTTGATTATGGTGGCGAGAGCCGGCGTCAAGTCGTGGGTGGTGTCGCCATAAAACTACTTGATCTGACCTGTGATGAATGGAATGTTGAACTGAAATCGTTGTCTACAACAACCAAGAAATTCAAGCAGCTGAGTGAGTCAGGAGGATATCGTTTGACTCATGTTGGATCCATCAATAAATCAGACGGGGCATTATTTTCTGGTAAGGCTGCGGAAGGGATTTTAATTGCACTCCAATATTTTCTCTCCTTCGTAAAAGGAGGTTGGTGTAATCCGGTGTGTGCAGTCGGCTTTGATGAATCAGGCGGTCGTGTCTGGGAAACATGGTCGTCACCTAGAGAACTCTGGCATGCTCCTGCTTCCTGGTTTGATCCGCATCATGGCCAGCAGATATCTACCTTGTTTCCCGACTTTATGAGAAGGTTGGAAAAGGATGATTGGCGCAAGGCATTAGAGGAGGTAATTTATTGGTACTTAAATGCTAATAACTCATCACGCGGGATTGATGCAGGTATTATTTTGACACAAGCGGCAATTGAAAAACTTTCCTACGAATATGCGGTTCGAGACAAAGGACTTCTGAATAAGGATGGATTCAAAAGGCTTAATGCGGCTAATCAATTCCGTCAGTTATTTTCTTCATTAGGAATTCGGCTAGAGATACCATCAGAGTGCCCCAAGATAAAAAGACTGGCTAACGAAAATAACTGGGATGCGCCAGATGCCTTGACAACAATTCGCAATTCTCTGGTCCACCCCGACCGTAAAGGTGGGCTGTTTGAAGCTGCTGTTTGCTATGAGGCTTGGAATCTCGGGCTATGGTATTTGGAGATGGGATTGTTGGCAATTTGTGATTACACTGGAACCTATGGGAACAGATTAAATAGCGAAAGATACGTGGGGCAGGTGGAAGAAGTGTCGTGGGCCAAGAATGATTAATACAAGTGATATAGAACTCGTAGTCTGGATTAGCGCAGCGTAATCCGGGTTTTGTAAGAGAATCTATTGGTATCTGTTTCGCGCATTTTTAAGTATGTACCTTTTTTATATCTCATCGCAGATGCGCAAGTCCCTTTTTTGCTGCGCGGCAAAAAAGAGACGAAAAAAACACGCCCCGTCATTCGCCTGATCCGTTGCTGCAAGCATCAATCGCGGTCGTGTTGTAGCTGCTCCCGGCAGCACAACACTCAATCGCCCATCCGGGGCGATTGCCCCCGATTGCCACTCACAGCAACGGGGCGACTGAAAGGGGATGGATAAATCCAGATGCCTGAAAGAATCGTGCTTTTCTCCCACCCTTTGCGGCTTTCCTGTTGGCGGTCAGCGCACCGGAACACATTGCCATGGATGGCAATGTGAGTTTCGCCAAGGCAGGGCAGATATTTGCTCCTGCAATATCTGCATACACCACAGTTCTTATGTTTTTTTACATTTTCCTTATTCAACAATGTTCCGTTGGTTGCAATTGCAACAAACATACCATAATCATGTGCTCTTTTTGCCA
>DTYI01000158.1 GCA_012961935.1 Thiotrichales bacterium
GTCGGGCACGCACTGGAAACAACCAGCACAACCGCATTATTTGCAAACACCATGCTGGGCTATGTCGGCACCGGCTCACCAGCATTAGTGATTACACTGTTATTAATTATCACCATGCTGCTTTCCGCCGTCATCAATAATGCAGCGACAGCGGTCGTAATGGCGCCGATAGCAGTTGCAACAGCGCAAAGCATGAATGTCAGTTCAGATCCGTTTTTAATGGCCGTTGCAATCGGCGCATCCTGCGCATTTTTGACACCCTTCGGCCATCAGTCCAATACCCTGGTCATGGGGCCGGGTGGTTATCAGTTTGGTGATTACTGGCGGATGGGTCTGCCGCTGGAGGTTTTGATTGTGCTGGTTTCTGTGCCGCTGATTCTTTGGGCCTGGCCGTTGTAAGCTTTTCTGAAAGCAAATTATTGTTTTGTGAGCAATGTATCAGATTAATATAGGCTTTTGCGGCCAGAATTATACGTTCTGAAAATTTATGTGCGAGCCTTCAACAGGAAGAAAGATGGCTGAAATAATTCCACCACTAAATCGACAAACATTAAGCCGGATGACTTCTGGTGAAAAACGCCTTGCTCGCCGTCTGGAATCGCTGCTGGAAGACGACTACCTCGTTTGGTATGACATTCCCGTTGGCAAAAAGCGCCGTTACCCTGATTTTATTATTCTCCACCCCCTGCGGGGATTACTGTTTCTAGAAGTTAAAGACTGGAAGCCCGAAACACTAAAAACGATTAATAAAAAAAATGTAACTCTTCTGACTGATAAAGGACTGGTTACCAAGCCACACCCTCTTGAGCAGGCACGGCAATGTAGCTATAGCGCTTTAAGTAAACTTGAACAAGACCCTTCACTTTGCCAGACGTCAGATAAATATAAAGGTAATTTAATTATGCCTTATGGCTGGGGTGTGGTATTTACCAATATTACTCGTAAACAGATGGAAAAAGCGTTGCCTGATGACAAGCGCGAATTGCTGTTGCCAGACCATCTGATAATTTACAAAAATGAAATAACTGAAAGTGCGGAGGCTGAAAAATTCCAGGAACAACTTTGGGGCATGTTTACTTATCAATTTGGCAATAAATTATCCTTGCCCCAAATTGATAGAATACGTTGGCATTTGTTCCCTGAAATGCGAATTGATGATACCACGCAATGGGAATTGTTTGATGATACTGTTCAGGAAGAAATTCTTCCAGGCATCATCAAAATCATGGATATCCAGCAGGAGCAGCTTGCTCGAAGTATGGGTGAAGGCCATCGAGTGATACATGGTGTTGCTGGTTCAGGAAAAACACTGATACTGGGCTACCGTTGCCTGCATCTTGCACAGGCCTCTAGTAAGCCAATATTAGTTCTCTGCTTTAATATTACACTCGCAGCCAGGCTTCGTGCTTTTATCTCTTCTAAAGGTGTTGGCGGGCAAGTGCAGGTCTATCACTTTCATGATTGGTGTGGAGAGCAGATAAAAACTTACCATGTGGATCTGATTGAGTCTGATTGCCCAGTTTTTGAAAGGCAAGTGGAAACTGTGATTCAGGCTGTGGAGAAGGGGCAAATTCCCAGGGCGCAATATGGATCACTTTTAATAGATGAAGGACATGATTTTGAAGCGGACTGGTTAAAGCTTGTGGTGCAAATGATTGATCCTGAAACGGATTCTCTCTTATTGCTATATGACGATGCTCAGTCTATTTATAAAAACCAGTCTGGTCTTGGGTTTAGCCTTTCCAGTGTGGGCGTGCATGCACAGGGGCGAATAACTATTTTAAGATTAAACTATCGTAATACTCGAGAGATTTTGCATTTTGCCTATTCATTTTCTCGTCATTATCTCAACCCGCACACCACTGATGAAGATCATATTCCATTAATTGAACCAGAAGCTGCCGGTAGTACCGGACCCTCACCTGAGATACGTAAATTTAATCGTTTTGATGATGAGATAAACTACACAGTGAAATGCTTAAAGCAGTGGAGAAAGCAGGGAATATACTGGAGAAATATTGCTGTATTATCGACTTCAAAATGGCAGGGAAAAGAAATTGCAAAACAATTAGGCGAAGCAAAAATTCCTTATCTGCTGGCCGACTCTAAAAAACATAAAAACGCTTACGACCCAACAAATAATACGGTAACCATTTCAACCATTCACAGCAGTAAAGGACTTGAATTTCCAAGAGTCATTATGTTGGGTGTTGGTAGTCTCAAGGATGATGACGATAGAAAACTGGCCAATGCACGCTTGCTATATGTCGGCATGACACGTGCTCAGGAGTGCTTGTTAATAACAACTTCTGCAAACAATGAGTTTAGCAAGAAGTTAATGAGCGCACGAGATGATGTGGCTGCTTGACTAGACATCAACAGGTAGGAAGTATTTTCAACATAGCCTTTGCTGCATTACTCAGGCTGCGTTTTTTGTGCTGGATGATACCCAGCTGACGAGTTGGCTGGCAATCCATTATTTTTATTTCACATAAATCTTTGTCCAGCATGGTCTTCGGTAAAATGCTCCAGCCGAGTCCGACGCTGACCATCATTTTAAGTGTTTCCAGATAGTTGGTTTCCAGTGCAATTTTTGGGCTGTGGCCCGCTTGCTGAAAAAGCTGGTCGATCAGATCGCGGGTGAAGGTTCCTGCGCCGGGCAGGATGGCGTCGTGTTCGATGAGTGCGGCCAGTTTTATTTTCTGCCCTGTGCAAAGCGGGTGTTCCGGGTGGCAGACAAAGGCGAGTGGGTCGTCCCACAATTTTTCTGTTTTGAGGTTGCTGAATTTTGTGGTGGGCAAGGTGACGATGCCGATCTCCAGATCGCCCTTTTCGATCAGCCGACAGGCATCTTCTGAATCCATGAAGTGCAAATCCAGCGATACGCCGGGATGATGGCGCCGGAATTTTCTGAGGATCGGCGGCAGGCGATGCAGGCCGATGTGATGCGAGGTCGCGAGCCGCAACGGCCCCTGGATTTCACCACTGAGGTCGTTGATCAGGCGTTTGCTTTCTTCGAGTTCCTGAAGAATGGTACGCGCCTTTGGCATTAATGTGCGACCCGCTTCAGTGAGCTGTATCTTGCGGCCGATGCGGTCAAATAGCTTTGTGTTAAATTGCTGCTCCAGTGTGGCGATGCGTTTGCTGATCGCAGGCTGGGTGATATGAAGCCGCTCGGCTGCGTTTGAGAAAGAGCCGGTTTCCGCGACCTGGGTGA
>DTYI01000159.1 GCA_012961935.1 Thiotrichales bacterium
ATTAACTGCAATAGGGAATGCACTGAACCCGTATATCTTATCAGGTCCTCGAAGTGAAACTCTAATATCTGCAAAAGGGCTCGCTGAATACGCAAAAGTATGATACAGCGTTGAAATTTCTCACGAGGAGGCAGAAGTTTTCAGAAAGAGGTTGATCGCCTGAGTGTGATACAGCAGGCGGCAGGCAAGCAGCTTCGGCAAAAGGAGACCGCAAGGCGGTTGGGCTTGAGTGTACGGCAGATCAAGCGTCTGGTGCGGCGTTATCGGGCCGAAGGGGCGGCTGGACTGGTTTCACGCCGTCGGGGCAAGCGCCCGCCAAACGCCCTGCCCGAGGCGATGCGCCAGAAGGTGATGGGGCAGGTTCAGGAGCATTATGCCGACTTCGGTCCCACCCTGGCCTGCGAGAAGCTGGCCGAACGCCATGAGCAAACGCTCTGTGTCGAGACCCTGCGCCAATGGATGATCGCCGATGGCCTCTGGAAACCCAGGGCGCGCAAGCAGGCGCGTATCCATCAACGCCGGCCGCGCCGGCCCTGCCGGGGAGAGCTGGTGCAGATCGACGGCTCACCCCATGACGGGTTCGAAGAGCGGGGACCGCGCTGCACGCTCATCGTCTTCATCGACGACGCCACCAGTGAGCTACTGGCTTTGCGCTTCGCGCCTGCCGAGACCACTCAGGTCTACATGGAAACCCTGCGTGATTACCTGGCCCGGCATGGCCGACCCGTGGCGTTCTACTCCGACAAGCACAGCATCTTTCGCGTGAACCGCCCCGAACAGGAAGGCGAGCTGACCCAGTTCACCCGGGCACGCAAAACCCTCGACATCGAGCCCATCCATGCCAATACCCCTCAGGCCAAGGGCCGGGTTGAGCGGGCCAATCAGACCCTCCAGGATCGCCTGGTCAAGGCATTGCGCCTGGCCGGCATCTCGGACATCGACGCGGCCAATGCCTTGCTCCCCGGTTTCATCGCGGCCTGGAACCGGCGCTTTGGCGTGGCGCCACAAAATCCCGAGGATGCCCACCGGCCCGTGCTGCATGGCGAGGAGGAACTGGCACGGATCCTCTGCCTGCACCACAGCCGCAAACTCTCGAAGAACCTGACCCTTCAGTACAAGAACCGGGAATACCAGCTCACCGGCCAAGGCAAGGGGTATCGCCTCAGAGGCACCCAGGTCACCGTTTGCGAGGCCTTTGATGGCAAGGTGACCGTACTACACCAGGGACGTTCCCTGGACTATCGCATCCTGGTCGAGGGTGAGCCGCCTGTTCCCCTGGACGATGAAAAGAGTATTCATCACACCGTCGCACAGGCCAGGGCGCGCCAGCAGTGCAAACCCAAATGGAAACCCCCGGTGGACCACCCGTGGCGTCGCCCTCTGACTGAAGATTCACACCCCGGCATCACCACTTGAGTCCAGCGCCAAAAAGGGGACACTTCTGAATGGCAGAAAAGGGGACATTTTAGAATTGGGTTGACATAGATTTAAACTGGGAAAAGGTAAATTTTTGCGGTCTTTCTGGAATTCTGTGATGGGGCTACGGTTATTTCAGAAACAGGCTGCCCGATCTGACGGGCACAGGAGGCGAGTAGGAGCTGTTTTACCAACGCTTCCTGTGTTTCAGCGCATCGGCTGCAGAAATCCTGCGGACAGATCTCGCCCCACTCGCAGAGTTGTTGTATTTCTGTCTGATTGAACTCTGCGACCACCACACCCGTTGCGGTATCGATTACGCGCATTTGCGGGTCGGGGCGTTCTAGCCAGGCATCTATTTGGAAGGTCATGAGTGTTATCTCCTTATTAGGTTAGCATCATATTAATGCGAATCATTATCATTTGCAAGAAGATGGTTTCCTGGTTTCCAGATACCGACCTTGGCGTAACAATTTAAGTGATGGTTTTCACATTTTGCGGTAAGTGTTTGAAGAATAATGGCTTTGCTGGTTATCCACAAAATCTGTGGATAACTTTGTGGATGAAGTGTTTAACCGGGTCTTTTCCCCGCAGAAATATGACACTTTTGTTAAATTGAATAGAAAATGTACAGGCATGTAAGCTATTGTTTTTGTTTGTTTATATCTAATACCTTGTTTTTGCCTGGCCATTTGCGCAGCCAGGCCCGCGTATTAAGTGGGTTTGAAAAATACTTGTGAATAATCTGGCGAAAAAGGCTTGACATTAGAAAAAATTTCGGGATCAAAGGTGCTTATTCTCTATGGGCGGTACACTGTACGTTGTCTTCATCGAGGCTGACGCTTAAAACAATGGGTGCACAGCACACCTGGCAATCCTCAGTGTACTCCTGGTCTCCTGCGGTGAGGTCAATTTCCACGCTGATATCTTCGCCGCACCAGGGGCAGATGATAGCCTGGAATTGCAGCGGCTCAGTCATCGGGTAAAAAGCGGCCAGTGAGGTTATCCAGGAAGCGCCGACCCAGCGTGGTGGGCTGGATTAGCCTGTTGTTTTTTTGTAACAGACTGTCGGCGATACTGGATTCGCATAGCTTACTGGCCGTTTCCCACGGTAGTCCAGTGCGTTCCGAGAACAGATCTGCGCTAAAACCATTTGTGAGTCGAAGTGCGTTCAGCATAAATTCAAATATAGCTTCCTTTTCGCTTAAATGCCGATGATTCTCTGTTGGATTAGATGATGCCTGGTCCAGATACTGTTGTGGTTGACGGGGTTTCCAGTAGCGGCTGATGCTTGAACTGGCAGGGTCGGTGATTTTGCCGTGGGCACCAGCGCCAATACCGATGTAGTCTCCGAATTCCCAGTAATTGAGGTTGTGGTGGCATTGATGATGGGGTCTGGCGTAGGCAGAAATCTCATATTGCTGATAACCAGTACTGGCCAACAATCCCTGACCTTCAAGTTGCATCTGCCAGATTGATTCATCGTCAGGTAATTGCGGTGGATGTACGTGAAACTCGGTATTCGGTTCCAGCGTCAGTTGATAAAAGGAAATGTGGGTCGGCTTCAGATCGATAGCGGTTTGTAAATCCAGTTGACTACTTTCAATACGCTGGCCGGGCAGACCGAACATCAGATCGAGATTGAAATTTTCAAAACCCGCACGATGTGCAACCTCTGCGGCCAGCTTCGCCTCTTTATCATCGTGGATGCGCCCAAGGACTTTTAAATGTTCAGGATTAAAGCTCTGAATCCCGATGGAGAGTCGGTTGATTCCCGCTGACCGGAATTCGGAAAATTTGGTTTGCTCAAACGTCCCCGGGTTTGCTTCCAGCGTAATTTCAATATCCCGGCGTGCAGGTAGCAAACGCCGCACACCCGACAGCAGTCGATCAATTGCTTCAGGTGAAAATAGGCTGGGGGTGCCACCGCCGAGGAAGATGCTCTCGAGTCGTCGTCCCCAGATTTTGGGTAATTCCTGTTCCAGGTCAGCGAGGAGTGCATCGACGTATGCTTGCTCGGGCAGATCATCCCGCAAAGCGTAGGAATTAAAATCGCAGTAAGGACATTTTTTCACGCACCAGGGCAGGTGGATATACAGGCTGAGCGGGATCGGCGTTGTAAAATTAAAAGACATCAATCTATTGTACTTGTTAAAATCACAAAGATGTCTCTACCACTTTCGCAATCCACCTGGGCCAGCATAGAAACCGTCTTTCTCGACATGGACGGCACGCTACTGGATCTGCATTTTGATAACCACTTCTGGCTGGAACACTTACCGCAGCGCTATGCGGAGATTAAAGGCAAAAAAGCGCAGGATGCCGAACAGGAATTGCTGGCGATGTACGCCGCAAAAAAAGGTTCGCTGGACTGGTACTGTCTTGATTACTGGAGTGAAGTGCTGGACGTCAATATTGTCGCGCTTAAACAAGAAGTTGCAGAACGTATAAATGTACTACCTGGTGTGGAGTCTTTTTTACAGTGGGTGCGTAAGCAGGATAAGCGCATCGTCATGGTCACTAATGCACATCGAGACAGCCTGGAACTCAAACTCCAACGAGTCACACTGGGTCATTATTTTGACCGCCTGATCAGTGCGCATGATCTCTGTGAAGCAAAAGAAGTCGATGGCTTCTGGGAAAAGCTCCAGCATGAAGAACCGTTTATTACAGACAGAACCCTGTTGATTGACGACAACGCATCGGTGCTCGCATCCGCTCAACGCTATGGCATAAAATGGTTGTATGGCATCGCCCAGCCAGACAGACAGCAGCCACAAGTAAAGCTAGATGGATTTACAGCACTAGAAAGCCTGGTTGATCTGGTGGGAGGGGAGACTGATTAACATGGATGCTATGTTCCAATCGCAGGCCTGTTCCTGGCCGCCATAAAACCAGCTGGTTAACTCTGCGTTATCCAATATTTCGAATCACAGGGAATGTTACCCACCAGGTCAACAACTGTGATGGTAATCATTATTTTTCGTTGCAGGCTTTACCATTGCTTCAATTACGTGGTAAAAACATTGAGCTTTTTAATGCATGGATTGGGACTGTTTTGAGCTGTACCCTATTTTTCAGGCTAATGTTCGGCATATCCTGGGTGATTTTATTAACCTCGCCCGTTAGTGCGCAGACCGAAGGCTCGCTAAAGCTGGGGATTTTCCCCTACGTCAATCCCGCGCAGCTGGTTAAATTTCATGGTGATTTCAGGGCTCTGCTTGAGGAAACGCTGAACCATAAAGTAGTCATGGTGACCGCACCCAGTTTCAAGGACTTTATTAAACGCACTCGTGATAATGAATATGACTACATTATGACAGCTCCTCATCTGGGACGACTTGCTGAAGTGCGTGATGGTTATGTGCCCATCGTTCACACTATGCATAAAGTTCAGGGTGTTTATCTTGTGCGGAAGGATTCTGATATAAAAGAGCTAGAGGATCTGAAGGGCAAAGTGCTGACGATGGTTGGCCCCAGAGCGATTATTACTCAAATGGCACAAAAGCAGCTGAGAGCACTGGGCTTGCAAGATGGCGTCAATATAACTTTTCGCTACACCAAGACACACAACAATGCCATGTATGCTCCGCTTCGCGGCGAAAGCGATGCCTCGTTCACGGGTGTCCTCCTGTGGCAAAAAATAGGGCAAAAAAATCTCGATGAAGTTCGGGTTATTGGTAAAACACCCGAAACGATCGGTTTCCAGGTTATGGCTGCGTCACGGGTTGCAGAAGCAGACAGGCTGAAGGTCCAAAAAGCCTTACTGGAATGCCACAGGACCAAAGCTGGGAAAAACTATCTGAACAAGACGGGATTCAGGTCTTTCGATATTGTGGATGAGCAGGAGAAACAACACCTGGATCAGTACATTCAGATCTTTCTCAGAGAATAACGAACACGGTTGTTACCGATACCAATATGTCAATCAGAAGCCGATTATCCAGTATGCCCCTGAGATTTAAACTGGTGCTGGTTAGTATTACGGTTGAAATCGTCATGCTGGGACTGCTGCTCGGCAACAGTCTGCGGCTGATGAATGACGCAGTCAAATATCATGCTGAAACGCTGGTTGAAAATGTCTCGCCGCTGCTTGATAACACGCTCAGTCCTTATATGTTTGAGCGGGATTATGTCTCAATTCAGGCGGTTATCGATAAGCTTGTTGAAGAAAAAAAATCAGATTTGAATTACATCATCGTTCTGGATGAATCTGGTAAAGTCTATGCAAGCTCTGGTTGGGATTTGCAGAGTTCAATGCCCAAAATAGATACCTCGTTTGAATCGGCGCTAAACGACGAGAGGTATGACACATCGACACATCTGCAGTTGGGCGGCCAGGATGCTGGGCAGGTACTGTACGGTGTTTCACTTGCCAACATGATTCACGCGAGATCCAATCTACTTCAGCAAGGTCTGTTTATTGCCTCGATCGAGGTGTTTCTGACAATACTGCTGCTAAGCATTGCGGGATACCTGCTGACGCGGCACATCTTCAGTCTTGTCAGAGCAACACGCCAGGTTGCCGAAGGTGACTATTCCACCAAAGTAAAAAAACCGGCAAATGACGAAATAGGTCAACTGGCGGATAACTTCAATACCATGACCGCGGCCGTCCAGCACCGCATCGAGGAGTTGAACACAATTCAGCGCGCACTCACTGATGAGAAGGAACGCATTCTGGTAACACTGAATTCCATTGGTGATGGTGTTATCACAACGGATGTAGATGGCAGGGTCGAGTTGCTCAATCCAGTTGCGGAAAAACTCACAGGCTGGAGTAACGAAAAAGCACGAGGACTGCCGCTAGAAGAAGTGTTTAAAATTAAAAATGAAGTGACCGGACGACCAGTTCAAAATCCGGTAATGAAGACACTTGAAACCGGCGGCACTGTTGGTCTGGCCAATCATACGGTACTGGTGCAACCTGATGGTACCGAATTTCCCATAGAAGACAGTGCAGCGCCCATACGTGATGCGGGCGGTGAAATCATTGGTGTTATTCTTGTTTTCCATGATGTCAGCAGTACCCGGCAAATGGCCCGGCAGATGGCATATCAGGCAAAGCATGATCCGCTTACCGGCCTGGTCAATCGCTGTGAGTTTGAACTGCGCGTGAATGAGGCGCTGCTGACGGCAAAATCCGAAAGCCGACATCACAGCCTGTTTTATATAGATCTTGATCAATTCAAAATCGTCAATGATACCTGTGGTCATTTTGCGGGCGATGAACTTCTCAAGCAACTGACAACCCGGCTTAAGAGTAAAATACGTGACTCAGATACGCTGGCCAGACTGGGTGGCGATGAGTTTGGTGTGTTACTGGAAAATTGTGATCTTTCGCAGGCAGAAGTCATTGCCGAAAACTTGCGAAAATATATCAAGGAATTTCGCTTCGAATGGGATGACAAACTATTTGAAATCAGCGCGAGTATCGGCGTTGTTCCAGTTACCAGCGAAAGCATTGGCATGGCCGAAGCGCTGAGTGCTGCAGATGTCGCCTGTTATATTGCTAAAGAAAAAGGGCGTGACCGCATTCATATTCAGGTGGCCGGAGATGAAGAACATGCGCTGCGCAGAAGTGAACTGCAGCTTGTTTCTGATATTTCACTGGCCCTGGAAGAAGGCCGATTCAGTTTGCATTTCCAGAAAATAAATAGCACCCGAACGGGGGCTGCCGAAGCGCCTTTTTACGAATTACTTGTCAGGATGCAGGGCCAGGATCAGCAACTCATTCCGGCGTATAAATTTATTTCAGCAGCCGAACGGTTTCAATTAATGCAGCAGATAGATCGCTGGGTAGTAACTGAAGCCCTGATTTTCATGAAAACAAATAACCACGTATTAGGGAATGCTCGCTTTGCTATCAATCTTTCAGGACAATCCATCAATTCGACTGAATTCCACAAGTTTTTGGTCGCTGAAATCAAGCAATCCACGCTTAATCCCAAAAGAATCTGTTTTGAAATAACAGAAACAGCGGCCATCTCCAATCTAAAAAACGCATCACAATTAATCTCGGATTTGAAGAAACTTGGCTGCATGTTTTCTCTGGATGATTTTGGAAGCGGCCTGAGTTCGTTTGCCTATTTGAAAAACCTGCATGTCGACTATCTGAAAATCGATGGCGGTTTCATCAAGGACATGCTTAATAATCAGGCTGATGCTTCTATGGTAGAGGCGATACATCAAATTGGTCACGTGCTTGGGTTGAAGACTATTGCCGAATACGTGGAAAATAAATCTATCCAGGAGGCTGTCGAGAATATCGGAGTAGATTATGTTCAGGGCTATGGTATACATAAGCCTGAACCCCTGACTAACCTTGCGAAACAATATTCAAATCAAACGGATTTATCAGTTAAGAACTAGCTCGCATATTACACAAAGGCGGTTCCAGTATTCAGTGTTTATAATATTTCTCAAACGCTTAGCGATAAAAACCACGCGTTTAAAAAAGCAGGAACCAGCCGTCTGAATCTGATGAAGTTTTTTCCGCTTATACTCATAAGCTTAGTGTGTAGATAGCCCGCATGATTACGAGACTGGTCTACACTCCAGGTATATTAGTCATTTTCGAACAAATGTGGACGATCCATATGGTTTTCTCCGATATCCGCGACAGGAGGCACTGAAGGAACCAGCAACTGGAAGAATAAAACACTGGCGTGAGTATGTACGCGTGATGCCCGACCCACAGGCCGTGCGTCAGGCCGATCGCTGCATGGATTGCGGCACGCCGTTCTGTCACAGCGCCTGTCCAGTGAACAATCTCATTCCTGAATGGAACGCTCTGGTGTTTAACGCGGACTGGAACCGCGCCTGGAAACAACTGGATTCAACCAATAACTTCCCTGAATTTACCGGTCGTGTCTGTCCAGCGCCTTGCGAAAATGCCTGCACACTGAGTCTGGCCGATCAGCCCGTAGCCATTAAATCAATTGAAATGGCGGTTTCAGAACGTGCCTGGGATCGTGGCTGGGTGCAACCCAAACATTGTAAACAACAGCGGAAGGAACTTGTAACCGTTGTTGGTTCTGGTCCTGCTGGCCTGTCCTGTGCACAGTTACTGGCTCGTGTCGGTTATCGCGTGACTGTGCTGGAGAAAGCTGACCGTATTGGCGGTCTGTTGCGTTACGGGATTCCGGATTTCAGGCTGCAGAAGACGGTACTGGATCGACGGCTGGCACAGCTTGAAGCAGAAGGTGTGCAGTTTGAAACCGGCGTGCATGTAGGTCGAGATCTGACACCGGAGGAGCTTTACATGTCTGCTGACGCTGTGGTGCTGTCCTGCGGATCAGATCAACCGCGACAGGTACAGGTACCCGGTCGTAATCTGAAGGGCATTCATTACGCCATGTCGTATCTCACCCAGCAAAACAAACGCATGGCCGGTGATACGATTAATCCTGCCGAGGCGATTCTCGCCACCGGCAAGGATGTGGTTGTTATTGGGGGTGGCGATACCGGTTGCGATTGCGTCGGGACCGCGCTTCGACAGGATGCGCGGTCTGTGACGCAGGTGCAGTACCACGAACGGCCACCCATTCACGCTGATGTGTTGCAGTACTGGCCTGAACCCATGCCGGTATTACACAGCAGCGATCACGATGCCGAAGGCTGCGAGCGGGTCTGGGGATGGGACACAGTCGCGTTTGAAGAAGAAGCAGGTCATGTCGACCAGGTTCTGTTGCAGCGGTTAAGATGGACAAGACGTTCTGACGGTTCGTGGGAGAAGCAGCATTTTTATCAGCCACCCTGGCGCTTATCAGCACAACTGGTGCTATTGGCCATCGGTTATGCGCATCCGGTGCATGAGGGATTGTTGCAGGACCTGGCGGTAGAACTCGATAAACGTGGCAACGTCTCGGCTGATGAAGAGCATTACCAGACCAGTGTACCGGGTGTGTTCGCCTGCGGTGACACGCGGCGTGGTCAGTCTCTGGTGGTCTGGGCGATTCGTGAAGGACGACAGTGCGCGCGCGCTGTGGATTTATGGTTATCGGGTGAGAGTGAGTTGCCGAGGGTTTAACCCGCATATTGCATGAAGGGAATTATGAGCCCCACCGCTTAAATCGTCTTTTGCAATAATCCAACAGACTTTCATAATCGTTGAAATAAAGTTTAAACCCATCTTCTGCGGGCGCGTCGAACTCGCAATAATCGTTGCTGTAATCACGGCAAATTTGTGGGCGGGTTTCATAGATGCCACAGTAGCCATCTGGCTCAAGGTGCGTGCAGACTGTTTCAAAAAGCAGGAACCAGCCGTCAGAGTCCTGGTAGATTTTTACACCGCGATGGGCGATTTGCCACAGCAAAAAATCAAATTCGGCTTTGCTGCGGGGCGTGTCGATTTGCTGCGTGATATAGGTACAGCATTTTGAGTTGGTGCATAAACCACATTTGTTTTCTGCTGTGATTTTTATGGCTGTATCCACTACAGAGCTACCCTACAGTTTAATGCGACCCTGGTAGTGCAGTTTCACGCTGCCGTCGCGTTCCTGCTTGCCCAGTACCGGGAGCAGTTCCCGAATATCCTGTGGTGTTTTTGAATTTGGTTTTAAACGAATATTGGAAGTCAGCGTGCCATTTTTTGCGACAGCAATATTTCCAGTCGCATCGACCGGGCTGTTTTTACTGTTTAATTTTCCCGTGAGGTTGCCATCTTCTCCACTGATTTCAAGCGTAATTTCGCCCAGCGGCATGGCGATGGGGGCAGTGATGCTGGCTGGTTTCCAGACCAGTGTTGCATCAGCCGAGTTGATACTCTGATTGTTGATGATGAGCTTGCGGATATCTGCATTGATACGGCCTTCAACACTCACCAGCATTTTGGCCGCATCCAGCGGCAATTTGTTCACATCAATATTGGCTATTGTGTCCGTGAGCTTTACCTGTTGATTACGGTCGATCAACGCATCGCCGTTGACCTGAATACCTTCGTTTTCCAGGTTAAAATCCACGCCCAGTTTACCCGTTAACAAACTAAAGGGACGGAGCGACCAGTTCAGTTTGCCCAGCGGGTTTTTCTGCCAGCTTGCCTGCATCGCCTCACCTTTCCAGATGGTGCCGGTGACGCTTTGCAGTTTTACCGGGCTATTCGGCGGGATGAATGTTTGCAGCCAGCGGGCCGGCGTAGTGGCAATCAGGCTGATAAAAAATACCAGCAGGGTAAACAGTGTGGGCTTGATCCAGCGTTTCATGCGCCCGCCCGGGTAAATTTAATTCGCGCATCGACCAGCCCGGGTTTGTCAGTGGGTTTGATGTTGATCTGGGTAGCCAATGCCGCGTATTGTTTTTCCATCGTGGCCTGCCAGCGGATCAGTTGATCGAAATTTGCGCCTTTAATTTGTACGCTGATTCCAGTGTCGCCTTTGGGTTCAAGATGGGTGATTGATTTGCGAATGCCTGCCTGGCGTGCGGTGCTTTCAACGGCATTAATCAGAGAGATATTCAGGTTGGGTGCTTTACGTTTTGTACCGCCTCTGAGTTTTTTAATCTCGGCGTTACTTTTTTGCATCCACACCAGCAGACTGCGATCGGCAGCGACATCCTGACGTGCGGCATGCAGACGAGTGGAAATCGGGTTCCAGGCCAGCAGGTAAAGTAGCATCAGCGCAAGCACGATGGCAGCGATGGTGACGATCAGGCGTTCGCGGGGTTGGAGTGCAATAAACCAGGCTTTCATGAATTACCTCGAGATGCGAATCTGGCCGCGTGCGCGGTTTTTGTCGGAATTAGCCGAGCTTAATTCAGCCGTGGCACCAGCTTCTTTTGCGATGGCCTGCTTGAGGTCGTCGAGCTGCGAAAGTGATGCCGTTGAAACCTGCAGTTCAAGCCGGTTATTGCGGAAGTTAATGGCTTCGAGTTTGGCGTCTTTTTGCGCTGTGATCACTTTGCTGCTGGCTGCCAGCAGGGCCAGTGCATTAGCGTCGCTGCTACCACCGCCACCACGCAGGGCTTTTAATTCGCGCTCCATTCGCACCCGAACATTGGACACTTTTTTCGCTCCCGGGAACGCCCGCTTAAACTCTTTTTCAATTTGTGTTTTTAGCTGCGCCTGTTGTTGATTAAGCTGTTTCAGTTCCAGCAGCATTTTGCTAAAAGAGATCACCACAAAAACACCAAAGATGATCGCGGCCCAACGCCAGGGTTGAAGTTTCTTGGCAATATCAGGGCGGTTTTTGAATTCGCCTTGTTGCAGATCGATACCTTGTCGAGGTTGCCAGCCCTGAGCCATGACTGACAGGGGTCCATCCGGACAGGCCAGCGCTTTCGTTTCGATATCATCCTGCGGCAGGGCGAGTCGAGCTTCTTGTCCATCACAAAGCCAGACATTCACAAGCTGCGGCTGATCGTTATTTTCCAGTTCAGCCTGAAGCAGGGTGTCGAGCAGTTCGCGCTGGCAACTGAAACCACTGTTCAAGCCTGTACGTACCAGCGCCTGATCTGCTTCCAGCAGGATACTCCAGGTGTTCTCCTGCCAGGGCAGGGTTAATAAATCCGGCAGAATCGCCTGTGGTTGAATGCCGTGTGCGCGGCAAAGTCCAATCCAGCCTTCCATCAACCGACTGTCAACAACGGCGACCGGGGTAACACCATCCTCACGCGAACCCAGCGCGAAGTGTAGTTCGGAAATATCTGGAGCCAGTTCATCTTCCAGCGCGAAGGGGACTGCTTTACGCAGTTGACTGGTCTGGCGTGCCGGGACTTCGGCTTGTTTCAATAGCACCTGCTCAGCAGGCACCAGCATGATGACCTGACAACCTTTCGCAGCCTCTGCAGCCGCTTCAAAGCCACCCGATTCAACTGAACCGGATTCTGAAGCGTGCCGTCTAATCCAGTAAAGGGTTGCGGCCGGGTCTGTAGACAGACGTATGAATAATTGATCCATCAGAGTGTTCCGTAGCTGCGGCTGATCACGTTGGTTTTACCATCATTGTCGCGGTAAATGATACTGTAGAGTATCGCTCGGGAACGAGCAATATTTACCTGAATGGTCGCTAAAAAGAACTGACTGCTGACGCCGAGGGTGGTGCCCTTGATATCCGCCTTCTTTACCGAAGGGATGCTAGTGAAATCGGTAATGTCATCGAACGGCTTGTTGCTGCCGGGCTTGTCTGGATCGCCATCACGCAGTGCGACGATCGCCTCGGCGTCAGACTTGTTTAGCCCCAGGGACTGGAATACAGCAGCAGGCGCGGTATTCACGTTGATATTTGTGAAACCGGGAAGCGCCGTAACCATTAGGCGAGGGTCTTCTGGGGGCTGTTCTTCCTGCTTAAGTTTTTCCATGATTTCAGGCGTTACTTCGCGGAGCAGGCGGAATTCAGTTGCACTGTGCATGGCCTGGTTGGCAGTACGGTAGGCGTGCTCCAGATTGAGATAGAAATCATCCTCAGCGCCACCGACTCCAGATGCATTCAAATCTGTATCAAGCCAGTCGGCGACTGACTCAGCCGTGGTGACGGGAATATCGAGCCCGGCAAGAAGGTTTTTCAACCGGTCAAGCTGTACTGGGTCAACTTTTCCTTTGCTATCCAGCAAGTTGTTCAGGTTAAAACGTCCCTGCAGATCGAAAAGCTGGGCGATGATGACACCGCCTTCGACCGGCAAAGGTGGGATATCCGTTGCCCAGTCTTCGTTTTCGTGGTCGATTTTATTGTCTTTAGCGTCACGTTCTAGACAGATTTTCGCCCAGGCTTCTGCTCCCAGCGCA
>DTYI01000160.1 GCA_012961935.1 Thiotrichales bacterium
AACCGGGTAGCGGCACTGATCGCAAGAGAATTGTTGGGTAAAGAAAAAGGCTGGCGTAGATTATTTAATGCTTGAACCTTTACAGCCTGACAGCGCGCATTTTTGTTTTACTGGTTTTTATCAGGGCCGAGAGATTATCTGGAATACCGAATTGATTCCGCTGAAAAAAACAAATCAGTCACGACAGTCGTTTGAGGTTGGAGAGGAAGTTAATGCTGAAATTCCGCTAAAAATAATATTAGACTTACCTTGTATTACCGAGCCTGATGTTCTCAAGTCGATTATTATGATCCGAAATTATAAGCGTTTGCATGCCGGCAGGCATGAATGGAGTCCGCCAGAATGAATGAAAAATCCAGCCCAGCACCTGAGGTGATGATGTTGCTGGGCACACACTGCCCGCATTGTCCGCAGGTTTTAAATGCCCTGGGCGAGATGGTAAAAAAAGGTGAGATCAGCAAGCTGGAAGTCATTAATCTGGAGCAGCGACCCGATATTGCAAAAGAGCTGGGTGTGCGATCGGCGCCCTGGGTCAGGATCGGGCGATTCGAGTTGACGGGCTTGCGTTCCCTGCAGGAATTGCGCGAGTGGGCGGAAAAGGCAAATTCATCCGAGGGCATGGTGCTGCAACTGAATGAGTTGCTGACCAGCGGCCAACTGGATGAGGCGGTCTCGCTGGTCAAAAAAGAGCCGGATTATCTCGATGCCGTCATGGAAATCCTGGCTGAGCCGGACGCAAAAATAAATGTGCGCATCGGCATTGGCGTCATCATGGAAGAATTGCAGGAGACGGAAGTCCTGCAAAAATATGTCGATCAACTTGGAGAGCTAACCCGTCACGAAGCTGCGCCAGTACGCACCGATGCCGCGCACTATCTGGCATTAACCGGCAGCGCTGACGCCAGACCTTACCTGCAAGCCTTACTGAAGGATGAGAGCGCAGAGGTTCGAGAGGTTGCAGAAGATGGTCTGGTAGAACTGGCCTGAAGTTGTTTATCCACTCCCGCCAGTTAGCAATATGAAAGGCCGTGCATGACAAATGGAATCTCAGGCCATCAACAGCAATGATGCTACCATCGAGAATATCAATACCTTCTTATATATCAAATTGATTCTATTTTGTGTATTCTGGCGCGCTGTTCGAGTAGCCGGAATTTGAAGAGGCGGCATTTTTCATGGCAAAAGCTGAAGTTAAAAGCACCACCTGTTATATGTGCGCCTGTCGCTGTGGTATTAACGTTACGCTTGAAAATGGTGAGATTCGTTATATCGAAGGCAATCCCGATCACCCCTTAAATAAAGGCGTCATCTGCGCCAAGGGCTCGGCCGGTATCATGAAGCAGTATTCGCCAGCGCGTCTGACCAAACCGCTCAAGCGAAAGGAAAATGCTAAACGGGGTGAGGGTGAGTTCGAGGCAATCAGCTGGGATGAAGCGTTCTCCATCATGGAGGAGCGACTCGCCCACCTGCGTGCTACTGACCCGAAAAAATTCGCCTTGTTCACGGGGCGCGACCAGATGCAGGCCCTGACCGGCATGTTCGCCAAGCAGTACGGCACGCCGAATTATGCCGCCCACGGTGGTTTCTGCTCGGTCAATATGGCGGCCGGGATGATTTACACCATCGGCGGGTCTTTCTGGGAATTCGGTGGGCCAGACCTGGAACGCGCCAAGCTATTCATCATGATCGGCACGGCTGAAGATCATCACTCCAATCCGCTAAAAATCGAGCTTGCGAAATTCAAACGCAACGGTGGCAAGTTTATTTCCATCAATCCGGTGCGCACGGGCTATGCCGCGATTGCAGACGAGTGGATGCCGATTCGCCCGGGCACTGACGGCGCATTGTTCATGGCGCTGAGTCATGAGTTGATCAAGCAGGCGTTGTTCGATCGCGAATTTCTGATCAAATACACCAATGCGCCGGAACTGGTGAATGTGGATGAGGGTAGCGGTGAACACGGCCTGTTTATCCGCACAGAGGATATAAAAGAAGGTTGTTTCGATCCGCAAAATAAACTCTGGTGGGACCGGAATGCGAACAAGGCGGTCTCCAGCCAGCAGCGTGATGTGGACCCTTTCCTGTTAGGTGAATATGAGCTGGATGATGGCACGCCAGTTAAAACCGCCTTCCAGTTGATCGTCGACCGGCTGGAAAATTATACCCCGGAATGGGCGGCGGAAATCACAGGGATCCCGGCAGAGACGATTCGCCGGCTTGCGCATGAAATGGGGGTTACCGCACGCGACCAGAAGATCGAATTACCCATCGCATGGACCGATGCTTGGGGTAAAGAACACCAGAGTGTTACTGGCAATCCGGTGGCTTTTCATGCGATGCGTGGCCTGGCAGCGCACTCCAACGGCTTCCACTCGATTCGCAATATGTCGATTCTGATGACCTTGCTGGGGACGATTGACCGTCCCGGTGGTTTCCGCCACAAAGCGCCTTTCCCGCGTCCGATTCCGCCCTGCGCAAAGCCGCCAACTGGCCCGGAAGCGGTGCAGCCGGATACACCGCTTGATGGCATGCCGCTGGGATTTCCGGCGTCACCTGATCACCTGTTTGTTGATGATGAGGGGAACCCGGTACGCCTGGATAAAGGCTTTTCCTGGGAGCATCCGCTGTCTGCACACGGCCTGATGCACAACGCCATTACCAACGCCTGGCGTGGCGACCCCTATCCGATCGACACCCTGATGCTGTTCATGGCGAACATGGCCTGGAATTCATCCATGAACACCAGCGAAGTGCGCAAGATGCTGGTCGATCAGGACGAAAATGGCGAGTACAAAATTCCCTTTATTATTGTTTGCGATGCCTTCCAGTCTGAGACGACCGCGTTTGCGGATTTGATCCTGCCGGACACGACTTACCTGGAGCGGCATGATGTGATGTCGATGCTGGATCGGCCAATTTCTGAATTCGACGGCCCGGTGGATTCTGTGCGCGTGCCGATTTTGCCCCCGACGGGCGAGTGCAAACCTTTTCAGGATGTGCTCATCGAGTTGGGCACGCGTCTGAAATTGCCTGCGTTCGTGGATGATGCGGGCAAGCGCAAATATCGTGACTACCCCGATTTCATCACCAAGTTTGAAACTGCACCCGGTTCCGGGATCGGTTTTCTCGCCGGTTGGCGCGGCAAGGCGGGCGAAAAATCCATGAAAGGCGAACCCAATGCAAATCAGTGGGAAATGTACGAAAAAAAACAACAGCTATTTTCATTACAAATTGCCGCCTTCCTACCAGTACATGCGCAACTGGAACATGGGTTACCTGCAATGGGCGCAGCACCACGGCCTGACGCGCTACGCCGAGCCGATCCAGTTACATATTTATTCTGAAGTGTTGCAGGAATTCCGGCTCGCCGCGCAGGGCAAGCGCAAGGGCAGGCAGCCGCCGGAACATCTTCGCGAGCGTATCGAAACTTATTTTGATCCGCTACCGATGTACCACGAGCCGCTTGAGGCAGAACACAGTAATCGGCGTGAATATCCGCTGGCTGCGATCACTCAGCGGCCGATGGCGATGTACCATTCCTGGGATTCGCAAAATGCCTGGTTACGTCAGATTCATGCGCATAATTACATGACTATGCACCCCAGTGTCGGTGCTGAAAATGGTTTTGAGAATGGCGACTGGGTCTGGGTGGAATCCATGCATGGCAAAGTTCGCTGCATGAGCCAGTTTAGTGAAGCGGTGGAGCCGGGTACAGTCTGGACCTGGAACGCAATCGGCAAGGCGGCTGGCGCCTGGAACCTGGATAAAAATGCCAACGAAGCGCAAACGGGTTTTCTTCTGAACCACCTGATTGCTGAAGAGCTGCCCTGTAAAAAAGGTAATGGCACCATTTCAAATTCCGATCCGGTCACCGGACAGGCAGGTTGGTATGACGTGCGCGTGCGAATTTACAAGGCGGAAGAGGGCGAACCGAAAATAACCTCGCCCCAGTTCAAACCGTTAAAGCCATATCCCGGCATGATGAAGCGCCCGAAAAAGCCTTTGGCTTACAAAAGCGGTTCGGGTTTTTTCAAGAAACTGTTGCGGATGGAGTGACAGATGACTCAGCTAGCTTTGATTATTGATCTGAATGTCTGCGTCGGTTGCAGCGCCTGCGTCACCAGTTGCAAGGAATGGAATACCTCGGGCGAAGCCGGGCCGATGACCGATTTCAACGCTTACGGCAAAGACCCGACCGGCACATTTTTCAATCGGGTGCAGACCTTTGAAGTCGGTGAATTCCCCAACACTGAGACGGTACATTTCCCCAAATCCTGTCTGCATTGCGAGAACCCGCCCTGCGTGCCGGTCTGTCCCACCGGTGCCAGCTACAAGCGCGAAGAAGACGGCATCGTGCTGGTGGATTACGACAAGTGCATTGGTTGCAAATATTGTTCCTGGGCCTGTCCGTATGGCGCACGCGAGCTGGATGAAAAACAGAAGGTAATGAAAAAATGTACGCTCTGTGTCGACCGCATTTACGACAAGTCCCTGCCCGAAGATCGGCGCAAACCCGCCTGCGTGCTGGCCTGCCCGACCAATGCCCGTCTGTTCGGTGATGTGCATGACTCGGAATCGGAGGTTTCACGCATGATTCGCGAAGAAGGCGGCTATCAGTTAATGCCTGAATGGGGCACGAATCCTGCCAACCATTATTTACCACGGCGGAAAACCAGAATCCACATCCACAAGGATGAGCTGGAGCGCGTCGATAATCCGCTCAAGGACGAAAACTTCACCAAGCCATCCAAAGACGATGTCACGCTGGAAGACACCAGCTGGATTTAACTTGTCATTAGAATTTTGGTGATATGGGTTTCGCGCATTTTCAGGTTACGATTCTTTTTTGGTGTTTGGTGCCTATGCGCGAGTTCCTTTTCTTTGCTTGTCCAAAGAAAAGGAACCAAAAGAAAGGACACCCCGGTCATTCGCCTTTATCCGTTGCGGCAAGCGTCCGGCGAGGTCGGGTCGTAGCTGCTCCCTGCAGCACAACCCTCAATTGCCATCCATGGCAATTGCCCCCGCCGGCCACATGCCGCACAGGGGCGAATGAAAGGGGGTTGGTCTGTCTATTGGGTGGTTCTCTATTTTGCTAACGAGGTTTATGTAACATGCATCCTGCTTTCTCCGTTATTTTTCTGACCACATTGATTGGTCTGGGCCAGGGCCTGTTTCTGGCGCTGGCGACCGCGCAGATTTATTCGGCCGTCGAAGTGGTGCCAGTGCAGGGCTCGCAACAGTTTTATGGTCTGGGCAGTGCGCTTGCACTGGTATTACTGATCGCCGGCCTGCTGGCCTCCTTCTTTCATCTCGGCCACCCGGAACGGGCCTGGCGTTCGGCTGCGATGTGGCGCACTTCGTGGTTGTCCCGAGAAGTCATCGTGCTGCCGGTCTTCATGGCCTTCGTTGCGCTCTACGGCCTGCTGCACTGGCTGGGCTGGGATTTTACCGTGGTCAGAATCAATGAAAATCTGGTGATCCCGTTCACCATGATCATTGCCGTCATCGGCACCATCGTTTGCTTCACCCTGTTTCTCTGCACCGGCATGATCTACGCCAGCATCAAATTCTTGCAGGAATGGGCCAGCATGCTCACCGTGATCAACTTTGTTTTACTGGGCGCGGCTTCCGGTTTTACCCTGGCCACTGTGTTTGCGGTTTTTAAAGCGCCCGAACTGGTCTACCTGTTCGGCGGCTGGGCGATCGTGCTCACCATCGCCGCGATGGTTTCGCGCGTAGCCTCATTGATTCGCAACCATCACCTCAAACCGCTCTCCACACCCAAATCCGCCATCGGTGTGCGCCACGCAAAAATCAGACAGACTGCACAAGGTGCGATGGGCGGTTCCTTCAATACCCGCGAATTTTTCCACGGCAAAACCGCCACCACGGTCAAAATGGTGAAATGGGCATTCATTATTCTCGTATTTATCCTGCCGCTCATCCTCGTGCCACTTGGATTGCTATTCCACAAAGGCGAATTTTTCATCATGGCCGCACTCATGCAATACACCGGCCTGATCGCCGAACGCTGGTTCTTCTTCGCCCAGTCCAACCACCCACAGAATATTTATTATCAGGCGACCTGATCTCCTCGGTTTTGTCCGCAATTAAGGCGTGAGGCAAAAAAATTTTTACGTGTGCTTAATTGACTTATTATGCATGTTATACCAATATCAGGTATATATTGGTATTGCGAGAGGTACGTGATGGCTAAAAACACAAGTATTACATTGGGTGACCATTTTGATGGTTTTATAGCTGGTCAGGTTAGTAGTGGTCGCTTTGGCTCTGCAAGTGAGGTAATTAGGGCCGCGCTTAGATTGCTTGAAAATACTGAAACAAGGCTTGAGGCCCTGAGGCAAATGCTTAACGAAGGCGAGCAGAGTGGTATTGCCGATTATGATTTTGATGCTTTTATGACAGAGCTTGATAGCGAAAATGATAAATGAACTCATTTGAGTTAACTAGAGAGGCAAAACAAGATCTGAGGAAAATCGCCAGATTTATCGAAAATCGCTGGGGACGAGACCAGCGATTTTTGTATATTAAACAGTTTGATGATGTCTTTCATTTGCTATCCAAAAATCCATCGCTTGGCAAGCGCTGTGAATACATTAAAAAAGGATACAGAAAATTTCCACAAAGTAGCCATATAATTTTTTACCGAGAAGATGAAAAAAGTAAAATTATTATAGTTCGTATACTTCACAAAAATATGGATGTTGAGTCACTGCTGTCCCGTTAATGTTTTTTTGTTTTAAGCTTTATCCTTTGTGAAGGGGGGTTGATGGACGTAGGTAATACGAGTCCAGAGGTGGGCGTGGTAGAACGAAGTAGGAAGCCAGAGTCGAGAGCAATGCAGGAGCTATTGCCGAGGAGGGTTTACAGAGTTTGTTTTTGCATTGATATGACAGTGTTATCCTGCGCCTCAAATCTCCCCCAACCCCTCTTTGCAAAAGAGGGGAGTATATTATCAGGTGACTTGATTTTTCAGCAGCGCGCGTTCCTGCCGAGCTATCTCACGCAACTGCCAGCGTTGTTGTTCAGGTACCTGTTTCAATGCCACGACCTGTGCGGCGTAGTCTTCCGTTGCGTCGAGCGCAGCCTGCACGCAGTGGCGGATTTGTGCGTCCGAAAGGCTGAAGCTGCCGCCCATGTCGATGAAGAAGGCCGCATGGTCTTCGTATTGTGAGGCGTCGAACGGAATCGCGCTGACCAGGTTATGCCGTGGCCAGGCGCGCATCGGTGCGGGGTCGTAGACCGGCGTCCAGCAGCAGTCGTCGAGGCCGCCGAGGAAGGCGAGGTTGTCGAGATGCAGGTCGCCGTTGCCGGTGAGCAGCGCCATCAGCAGCCGGCGGTAGAGGTGTTCGCTGGCGCCTTCCTCCAGTGTTGCGATGGTCGCCAGCCGTTCGAGGATGCCACCCAGTTCGTCGAGCATTATGTCGCCAGTCTCACGGAACTGGTGGTCACCGGTGGCGATGACAGAAAACAGCGATTCCATCGGAATGGGGATTTCTCCATTTTCGTCGAAGCGTTCGACGGCAAGAAACCGCAGGCCGCCCTGATCGATACGCCGCCATGCAGGCACCCTGAAACCGGCCTGCCGGTGAATGTCCAGACACAGTGCTTCCAGATCGAGCAGGCCGGTGTATTCCGGCGGTTCGATTTTCAGCACCACATTGGTCATACCGGGTGTGTCAGGCGGGTGGAAACGCAGTGGTGCAGTGTCCGGCTCGATGGCGACCAGCAGCTTGGGAATCATGCCGCCGACCGAAGGCGTCGGTCCCAGCGTTTGTTCGATGATCTGCGGGTCGAAGTCGAGGTTCTCGTCCAGCACGTTGCGTTTAATCATGCGCCAAAGCTGGGACTGGCCGTTGCCCTCGGTTTGGCTGCTCGCGCCTGGCTGGTGCCGGTACCACTGTTCGGCGGCAAGATCATCCGCAAATACATCGACATGACCGACACCGCCGTGCCCGCCCATCAGTAGCAACCGCCATTCCGTTTCCATCCCGGGCGGCGGCTCGCGGCCGGTTTGCGTCCGCAGCAGATCCAGATAATGCCGCCGTTGCAGGTTGCGCGGGTTGTTGCCCGGGATCAACGCCAGCAGCCGCGGAAAAACCGGTATGCGCTCGCTGACCGGGTAGGTCACCGAATCCGCGCCCCAGATCGCGCCGTCACCCAGCAGGCAGAACCCTGGCTGACCCGAGTCCAGATATTCCCGGGTATAGGTGAACGATGCCATTTCGCTGGTCAACACCAGATCGCCCATTTTTTCCGGCTGGCCAGAGATGCGCGTCCAGATGACGCCGTGCAGGTTACGCGCCATCGGTTTCATCCCCAGCATCCCGCGGACGAAAGAATGCGCCAGTCTTGATGGCCTCGGCCGCTCTTTCGCGGCTTCGTCGCGGCACCAGCGCCAGTTCCAGATCCACCTGCTCCGCCAGCCGCTCCAGCGTCGAGGCGCGGATATCGCCTCGGTGCTTGGCCTTGCTCAAACCCACGGCAGACACACCCGCCCTTTTTGCCAGTTCGCCCTGTGACAGCCCGCGTGCTTTTGCAGATCGGATCAGTTGCTCGAGTAAAGTTGCTATTTTATTGCTCATTATCCAGAAGTATAAGAATGGTAGAAAAGCATGGCTATATCTTACCATAATTAAACATATGTTTAACAAATTGTGCATTTTCAGGGATGGAATCCACGAACTACACCGTAAACAAGTCTCAGAAATTTATTGACAGGCTTTTTTCTGGAACGAAATGTTAATGATTCAGGGACTGGTGTATCTATTCTTCTGAATCGAATGTCTGCAATGAGCGCTTAACTTGAAAGCGCGTATGCTTTTCTGTATGTTGACCCGCGAGCATTAGACTCTAATTACTCAACATATCTGATGGAAAGGAAATTCAGGAGTTTCAATCATGAAAGTACACTCAAAGCTAAAAAATCCAATTCGCTTAATTAGCATTACCCTGTTGACAGCAGGCCTGGTTGCTTGTGGTGGCGGGGGCAGTGACCCTGCGCCTGTTGGTGGCACAGGATCAGGTGGCACAGGAGGTGGTGGCACAGGAGGTGGTGGTACAGCAACTGCGCCTATCACAAAATCAAATTATACAACTGTGGCAGGCTTCGGGTATGGGCTGGCTGGGTTTAGTGGAACCATCGCCCAAGCCTCGGGAGCGGGAGTGACGAACAACCCGGCCAGGAGCAGCGCAACCAAATTGACATCTCGTGCTACGACCACCGATCCCGCAACATGCGTGAGTAGTGGATCTGGTAGCAACACTTCAAATATCGCAGTGCAAGGTCAGGTGTCGAATGGGGATAGTTACAGTGGCACATTTGAGAATTGCCGAAATGACAATCCTCCCCCGGTTGGAGGTTATTATTTGCTGGATGGCAGCTATACTTTTACTTACAGCAATGTGACAGGTAATTATTTCTTTGGTGATGTTGGTTCGGTGGTCATCAACGGGCAATATAACCAGTTTTCATTTGGTGGAGAATTTCCACCCCAGCCTGCATTTAGTGTTTCGTTTGATGGCCGTACGACTTATGAGCTGGAAAAAACAGCAACGACTCACCGTTTAAAATTGACGTCGAATAATTTTACCTTTGGCTCGACGCATGGCAGTGAATCAACAACATTTGCCATGACAAACATCAATACTGAGGTGAAAGACAATCTTGCAGACGGCACCCAAACGATAACGGGAGGTTATGACATTGTTGTCACAACAACCCCTGATGTTTTTTCAGGTTCTTTCGCAGTAACTTTTGATGTTCAAGGGATGACAGCCAGCGAGAATCCTTCAAGCGGCACTGTCACGATTCGTGACAAAAACAGCGCGGCAATTATTGTCATTACCGTTTTGTCTGAAACGTTGGTTCAGGTTGCATTTGATGAGAATGGTGACGGTACGCCTGAAGAAACCAAACCATTTACGCCCGAGGACTTGGGTGGCTAAACGTTGTGACTATTGTCAGTATTAACTACAGAGGGCCGACTGGCCCTCTGTCCTGACGGAATGCTCGTTGAGGAACGAAAAATCATGTGGAATGATGAAGGTATATGAATTCGACTTATAAAGGCGGATTATTCCTGCTTTTGGGTTTTGCATTAGTTCCAGGTATTGCAGATAAGCCCCAGAACCTTCGTGCTGAAAATCTGCCCGCTATATATATCGAAAGAAAAATTGACCAGAGTGAAACACTCATTCCAAAGTTAAAAATGCAATATGAATGGTGTGTCACGCAAAAGCGGGTTGCCCAAAAAGCATTTAGGGAGAACTCTGTTGCATGGCCTGCCATGAAAGAATCATTAAGTTCGGAATATGTTTCGCATATCCGTGCCTCTCCTGTTCCTGAACCGGACTGGAAGAAGGAAGGTGTTGGAATCTCTGTAGAAGAAGAATATTTTTATGGTGATAAATATGCGCATATAAGATACGGAAAAAAATTCAGAATCTCCAGGAATGATGGGCTTTGTCGCCTCGAGACCTACGGAGAATATGAAAAACAGGATATTGATAATGGCGAGTATCGATACAAGGTGACGCTCAAAAACAAGAAGACGCCAATAACTATTTCAGGTGGATCTATCGCCAAAAAAGACCAGTTTAAATACGCAAAGGTTAGGCAGTCAATTAGTCCCGTCCTGGTGAGAAAGCAAAACGACGCCCAACTCAAGAAACTTGCAGAAGATCATCCTGAGTATCTCCAGAATATGGCAGACAGAATGTTTTCTGAACGCCTGGATCATCTGGCTGTTCCTCCAAAGGCGACGCGTGAAGACGCCGAAGTAATCCGAGAAGCATTCAAGCTGGAGGAATCCCATGGCGTTAGAAGCCACACTGGCCCGGGAGCGCCGGGTAGAGGTGGAGAGAATTATGTACTCAAACAGCTTTGCGATATTGTTGAGTCAAAAGTTACCAAAGGAAAAATCTGGTACTGGCAAATAATGCGCCACTATCCTACGGTAATGGAGCGCCCCATCATACTGAAAAAAGAACAAAAACTCAGTCAGTGCACTGTTGTGAAGGAAGCGACGCGTTTCGAGGTACGCAAGCAATTCAAGGACGAGATTTTTGAGCCACCACCGGGGATAAAAATTACCAGGGCTGGTGGATTAAGAAAACTGAAACCGTCTACAGGTTCAGCAGCAACCCCAGCACAGCCGGGTATAAAATAAAGCACCATGAAGCTGTTTTCCTGCTTCTGGCTCTGCCAGTTTTTGATCTTAATCGTTTCGGCATCCTATGCAGAAGAGCAGAAAATACTTTGGAAGCCAGCAAGACCTTTTTCGGCAGACATGGTTGTTTTCAACAGGCACAACCCAAAATTGCAAAAAAAAGCCGGATACAATTTGCGGAAGCAGGCATGCGCACCACAAACCTGGCGTCAGGCAGCGAAAAGCCGTTTCTAATCACTATTCAGAACTTCAAGACAGAGCAAAGCTGGATAGCATCTCCAGGTAGATTATATTACGCAGAGTTACCCGTCACGGGTGATTCGCAACCCGTAGCGCCAGGCAAGGAAATAGAAGATTTACCCTTCTTAGGGATTTTGAGCAACAAGCCTTGTCAGGGGATGGAAGGGCAGAAGCTGGATGAGCGCGAAGTGAAAGGGACGCGGCTCACGGTATGGAAATGTAGGCATGCGGAAAGTGGAGAAACCTACCTTCAACATTACAGCACCCTGCTGGGTGTGGTGGTCAGGCAGGAGTCAGGTGAAGGGCAAATACTTGAGTTGAGGGACATCAACCTGGACCCGCCTGGCGCAGCAGCATTTAAACCATCTGAACTCTGGCGTGAGGTTACTCTGGAGGAATTTTTTACAGGGGTGCCCGCTTTGCCAGAATACGAGGAAGAAAAGTAGTAGCACCGGCTCAAGTCCAATGCATGGCGGATATATTGACAAAATTTAACATATTGCTCCTTAGCGTTATTTTGGATATACACCAGTCTCTAAACGTGACATGAAGCCGCAAAGATTCTTACATAAAATAAAAAACTGTAGGATGTATAGGTGGTATTCCAGGATAGATTGATGAGCATATCGTGTCAACCCAATTCTAAAATGTCCCCTTTTCTGCCATTCAGAAGTGTCCCCTTTTGGCGCTGGACTCAAGTGGTG
>DTYI01000161.1 GCA_012961935.1 Thiotrichales bacterium
GGCAGCGCCATCAACAGCCTGCAGATTTCGGTTGAGAACCAGTCTGCTGCACGTGGTCGCATCATGGACGCTGACTTCGCCGCTGAAACAGCTGACCTGACCCGCGCTCAGATCCTGTCTCAGGCAGGGACTGCGATGGTCTCTCAGGCTAACTCTTTCCCACAGTCTGTACTGGGGCTCTTAGGCTAAAGGAATTAGCCGTCAAAGTTTGGGGCCTTTTGGCCCCAAACGCTTTTTTTAAATTTGACGGAGAATAGTGATGGCAAGTGAAAGCAGTATTGCACCTATCCAGGCAACCCAAACACTCTCAGGTTTTGGCAACTATCGATTACTGACTCAGCCGGAGCCTGAAAACCCTGGCAATCATAAACCGGTCAGTGGCAAAGAATTGCCAGTAACGGCAACTTCTGAGGAGCCCAGCCAGACTGAGCTGAAAAAATTCATCTCGGCGTTAAATGAAATTGGGGAATCAGAACCACCACATTTACAGTTCAGCGTTGATGAGGACACAGGTCACAACGTGATCACGATGACGCTGAAAGAAACGGGTGAAGTTATCCGGCAAATGCCCAGCAAAGAATTTCTGGCCATTGCAAAAATGATTATGGAATCAAATGAAAAACTAAACGATCAGCCCGGTCGCTGGATTGAGACAGAGGCCTGACTAATCGGCACAAGACTTGCAGCAAAAATGAAATATACAAACATTAATGGCATACGGAAGATAATACGATGATTACATCAGCAGGCGTTGGTTCAGGCATTGATATTGAGTCAATTATTTCTCAATTGATGGTACTTGAACGCCAGCCGCTTAATAACATCAGAAGAAAACAGGCCGACCTGGATGTTCAGGTCAGTGCATTTGGTTCTTTGAAAAGCGCGATTTCTGAACTTGAGACCGCCGCAAAAAAACTCGGCGACAATTCAGAGTTTGGCCGCTATGTCGCCACCTCTTCTAATGAAGACGCGTTTACGGCAACGACAACAACCGGAACAGCTGCAGAACTACATTCTATTAATGTCATCTCACTGGCAGAAGCCCATAGACTGTCGTCAGGACAGTACGCCTCAGCCGCTGATCCTGTGGGAACCGGTACCTACTCTTTCAGTTCCGGCTCGGACAGTTTCGATATCACCATTGACGCAACCAACGATTCACTCACTGGCCTGCGCGATGCAATCAATGACGCAACCGGAAACAGTTCAATCAGCGCCAGCATTATTAATGTTGATGGCGGCAGCCGCCTGGTTCTTACCGCAAAAAATTCCGGTACAGCAAACAGCATTACGGCACCGGCGTTGTTTACAGAAATAGCGGCTGCGAAAGATGCTTCTCTGGAAATTGACGGCTTTGCTGTCACCAGCTCCACGAACTCTGTCAGCGGTGTCGTCCCGGGTGTCACGCTCGAATTAAAAGCCATCGGCACAGGCAACCTCAGCACGGCGCGTGATACAGAATCCGTAAAAGAAAAGCTGGAAGAATTTGCCACAAGCTACAACAAGCTGCACAGCACAATTAGCAGCCTGCGCGAAGGCAGTCTGAAAGGCGAAAGTTTATTACTGAATATTGAGTCCGGCCTGCGACAACAATTTTTTGCGCCCATCGATGTTGGTAATGGTGAGACTGTTTCAGTATTTGACCTGGGCTTTACCTTCGACAAAGAAGGCACGCTAAGTCTGAGCGAAAGCAAAATGACTGCAGCCATGGACAGCGATCTGGAAAAATTCATCAGTGCTTTTTCTGATACCACGAATGGCTTTTCAAAACAGATCGAAGACTCCCTGAAAAAATATACCACTGCGGGCGGTCTGATTGGTGACCGAACCGATGGTCTGGACAGCCGCAAACGTACTTTCGATGATCAGTTAGAGCGAATGGAATATCGCCTCGAGCAAACAGAGGTGCGCTACCGCAAACAGTTTACAGCAATGGATGCGCTGGTCGCGCAATTACAGGCAACGAGCAGCTTTATGACGCAACAGCTCAGCTCGTTAAACTTCAACAGTAACCGCTAACTTTAAGGGGAAAGAAGATGAACGCAATGCTAGCCAATCAAGGTGCGATGGCCTACACACAGGTTAATCGAATCAGCGGTGTTGAAGGTGCAAACCCACATCAACTAGTTGATATGTTAATGGAAGGTGCGCTGGATAAAATTTCGGTCGCAAAAGGCCTGATGACCAGAAATGAAATCGCGGCAAAAGGATTGGCAATTAGCAAAGCCATTGCAATCCTGGACGGTTTACGTGGCAGCCTGGACGAAGCCGGCGGTGAAATCACGACCAACCTCAATGATCTCTACGACTACATGCAAAGACGCCTGATGGATGCCAACCAGCAAAACGATACCCAACCGTTGGATGAGGTGACCAAACTACTTTCTGACCTGCGTGTAGCGTGGAATAGTATTCCTGAAGACCTGCACATGGGTAGCAAATGAACCACGACATACCAGAAAATATAATTGATGAATTAATGGCGACATCTGAGTCCATGCTTGACTGTGCAGAAAACCGGGAATGGGAAAATGTTGCGGAACTGGATATCGAACGCCGGAACTTACTTGCAACACTGCTTAAAAATCCTGCTGATGAAATTGCGCATTTTAGCCGGGAAATTAAAGCAATTTTCAGCATTAATAAAGAAGTCATTAACCTTGCATCTGATGCACGTGCAGAAGCTGCAAAAGACCAACAGACACTTACCACCCACCGCAAGGGCACAACCGCCTACCTGCAAACCCAAAACAGCGCCCCCGAAACCTGAACTTCCAAATCTTGAGTCCCCTCATCCGGCCAGATAGTCCGCCCGTCTGTGTTCCGGTAAAAAGTTGATACAGGTCACCCAAAAACTTTCCGCAATCGTTATCATGGGCAACAGTTAAACAAACGCCCTGAACAGCAACACTGCTCAGGCCAAAAAACAAGAAGGAACGGATTAACAAAAACCGAAACACAAGAAGGGA
>DTYI01000162.1 GCA_012961935.1 Thiotrichales bacterium
GCTTTGATTTCACTGTTTGTAGTAGGTTTGCTCATAATCTTTCCTTTTTGTTTAAGGTATTAGAATATGAGCAGTTACACAATTTAATTTACAGACTCACATTATCTCAAGAAATACCCGCTAATGGCGGGGGTTTTTTTGCTTACAATTATAATCCCAAGCTAAATTGCCAGCCAGCTGAGCAATCTCCCGTGAATATTTTTCTCCGGTATGCCTATTCCGCCATTAATTGTTTTCGCATTTCGGCGAAAGACTGCTTTTGGTTGTCATCAACTTTTGGGTAGTGGAGATCCAGCGTTTCTAATGCATCTACAATTATTTCTGCAACCGCACTCCGCATAAACGGTTTGTCATCCGCCGGGATGGCGTACCAGGGCGCCCAGGGTTTTGATGTTTCTTTGAGCGCTTCTTCATAAGCCTGCATATAATCATTCCAGCGTCCTCGTTCACGGACGTCACCGGAAGAAAATTTCCAGTGTTTTCTGGGTTCATCGAGTCGTGAAAGAAATCGATTCTTTTGCTCTTCCCGGGAAACATTTAACCAGAATTTTAAAATGACTGTCCCGTTTCGCGCCAGATGTTTTTCGTGTTCAATAATGGATTCAAAACGTTGCTGCCAGAGTGTATCCAGGTCTGGAGTTTGGGGGAGTTTCTGGCTCTGCAAATATTCCGGATGAACACGAACGACTAGCACTTCTTCATAATAGCTGCGGTTGAATACGCCAATTCGGCCGCGTTGTGGCAAGCGTTTGCTGGTGCGCCATAAAAAGTCATGATCGAGTTCTTCGGCCGATGGTTGTTTAAAGGAATAAACCTCACAGCCAGCCGGATTAACGCCGCTGAGAACTGCGCGGATCGTGCTGTCTTTTCCTGCTGCATCCATGGCCTGAAAAACCAGTAACAGACTATGTTTGTCAGCGGCATAAAGTTTACGCTGTAAAATGTCCAGCTTGCCGACTAGTTTTTTGAGATGTTTTTTCTGCTGTTTGCGGTTTAGTTTTTCATCAGGCGGCCTTGTTGAGAAGTCTGAAATTTTAAATGTACCGTTGAAAGGCACAAGGTAAGGGTGTGACTTTGCGTTAAACATAATGATAGCGGGTGTTTGTTTTTCAGGGGTTATCATAACGCTTTCCAAAAGCAATAACAGGTTCATCGATATCCGGTTAAGCTAAAATCAGGCCATGAGTTTTAACGCGCTTTATTTTATTCGCCGGCGTCTGGGCTTTTTATCCTATGCACGTCGGATGGAATTATATCCGCCATTCTGGTTGATGGGCGTCAAAGTCATTGAATGGTCTGAAGACAGCCATCGGATAAGAATCCGGTTGCCGCTTACCTGGAAATCAAAAAATATGGGTGGCAGCATGTTCGGAGGTTATCAGGCATCCCTGGCTGATCCGATTGCGCCGCTGGCATGCAGCCGAATATTCAAAGGTTATGATGTCTGGACGCGTAAGCTGGTTATCGATATGCACAAACCCGGTACAAGTGACCTGGAATTACGCTTTGATTTTCCGCAGGAGTTGGAAGCACAAATTCTCGCAGAGCTGGAAAAGAAAGGTCGCAGTAATCCGGTGTTTGAATATGGATACTATCTGGATGATGGTACGCAATGCACAACCATTCATTGCACCGTTGCGATTCGCAAAACTGGGTATTTAAACAATGTCGGCACGGCCGGGTGAGCAAGCCGATAAAAATTTCTGTAAACTGTACGTTTTTTTACAAACTGGAACCAGCATGCAGATTACAAAAGACAAAGCAGTACAAATTAATTACACACTCAAAAATGATAGCGGTGAAGTTCTCGACTCATCCGAAGGCGCTGATCCATTAGCCTATCTCCACGGTCATCACGGCATTATTCCAGGTCTCGAAAACGCACTCGAAGGTAAGTCGATCGGCGATAAACTAGAAGTCAGTATCGAGCCACAGGAAGGCTATGGAGAGCATCAAGAAGGTATGGTTCAGGTGGTTGAACGGAAAATGTTTGAAGGCATGGACGTATCACCAGGCATGCAGTTTCAGGCGCAGACCAGTCAGGGCGTGCAAGTCGTGACCGTCACCGCAGTGGATGGAGATGAAATAACCATCGACGGTAATCATCCGCTTGCCGGGCAGACATTGCATTTCTCCGTAGAAATCGTTGAGATACGTGATGCCAGTGAAGAAGAACTGGCGCATGGACATGTACATGGACCAGGTGGGCACAGCCACTGAACTTCTGAAAAACTTCGATACAACAATTACTGCAATGGAAGGGGTGTGTCTAGCTCGCAAAAGCAGAGGGCTTGCTACCTGGGTAGATCACAGGCAGCAGTTTGATGATTTAAAAACAGCCCGCCAACCAGGGCAGGCATTTGATGAGAATGAGATGAAACGCAATGGACAAAAAATGTTTAAGGGTACTGACCCCTTTTTTCCTTTCTTAATCGTTGCTTTGCAATATTAATGAAATGACACAGAACTTTGAACACTAC
>DTYI01000163.1 GCA_012961935.1 Thiotrichales bacterium
AATCGCAAACCCAGCAAAAGTCGTGATCTGGTAAGCGACCAAATTATTCGTCCTTAAGGAACCTCTGATCAATTGCAGGAATAACCCAGAATTTTCTCCCCATAACCTGATTGATACGGTTGACTCATATCAATCAAAAACCTTATTAACATCACGCATAATGCACAGGCAATCTGTGTATTGTTGGCTTAGGGCCTGTTAACACTAATACCGCAAAACAGATTTCAGGTTAAGGCAGGAAACTGTTCTGTCAAATCCCGAGCAAATATCATGAGAGAGATTTTAATTGTAATACTCGTCGTTGGCTTAGTGGTATCACTACCCTACTTCTTCCCGGAAAAAGAAGCACCTCAACTTACAGATCATGAGCTACGCGAACTAGCACTCAGTTTAAATTTAAAACCAACACCGACTGATTTTAAAACGCTCCTGAAAATTATTGACAACCCCCAAAACTTACTTTCAAAAGAAAAAATTGCACTCGGGAAGCTGTTATTTTTTGATCCGCTACTTTCAAAGGATAAAGACATCAGTTGCGCTTCATGCCACAAGCTAGACGAAGGTGGCGATGATAATCTTGCGACCGCAATCGGACATCGTGGCCAGGCAAATCCTTCCCATTTAAATTCCCCCACCGTGCTAAATGCCGCGCTTGCCACCTCCCAGTTTTGGGACGCACGAGCGAAAGATGTTGAGGCGCAGGCGCACGGCCCTATACAGGCGTCTTTTGAAATGAACATGACGCCAGAAGAATTAGTAGCGCGATTAAATGCTATACCTTCATACAAAGAAATATTTAAGCGTGTCTTCCCTGAAGATATTAATGGTGGCATTAATTTTGACAATATTACAAAAGCCATCGGTGCATACGAAAGAACGCTACTCACAAGGGGCAGCTTTGATGAATTCCTGGAGGGCGACAATAATGCCATTAGCGAGAAAGCAAAAAGAGGACTCGAACTTTTTATCAACAAGGGCTGCAAAGGCTGTCATACCGGCATGAGCGTCGGTGGTTTAAGTATTCAGAAATTTCCGCTGCGAAGAAATATTGCTGATTTATTTAATGTAACATTCTCACCGGATTTCAAAACAATAGATACGACATTTCCATTTAAAAATACCGGCGGTTTTCTGGGCAAGGATGGCAGCAAAACATTTCGCGTTCCCATTTTAAGAAATGTAACAGAAACCAGTCCTTATTTTCATAACGGCGCTGTCAAGGATATTGAAAAGGCCGTCTGGATAATGGGAAAATATCAATTGGGTATTGATTTTTCAGAATCACAGATTGATGAGATTGTCGCTTTTCTAAAAACACTTCAGGGGGAAATAATCGAATATCGTTTTGATGACTAGTTTCAAAACAAAACTCATTTCAAAGCCTGGTGATCCCTTTCAAATTCTGAAATGATATGCTGCTCGCAAGCGTTAAAAATTCCTGCATAAATAATTTATCTTTTTCTGCGTTACGTATTGCCGCATAAAGCGTGCCATGCAAACCTGTTTTACCTAACCGTACTGCCGACACGTAATCCCGATTTATATATTCATGCAATGCCCAGTTAGGCAAAGCGCAAACGCCCCGTTGACTGGCGACCAGTTGCAGCATAATTGCTGTCAGTTCTGCACTCCGTACTGCGGCTGGCTCTACACCGGCAGGCTGTAAAAAATGACTGAAAATTTCCAGGCGCTCTCTTTCTACCGGATACGTGATCAATGTTTCCGTTCGCAAATCGCGGGGTTCAATCCATTCCTGATCAGCGAGCGCATGTTCTCTATGTACAGCCAGCAAACCTTCATAACGAAATAGCGGCTCAAAATAAATTTCATCCAGCGGCTGTGGATCAGAAGTAATCACCAAATCGACAACACCTTGTTGTAAAGCAGGCAAAGCTTCAAAACTGAAACCCAACGTCAAATCCATTTCCACATCGGGCCACTTTTTTCGATAAGCATCCATGGTCGGCAGCAGCCATTCAAAACAGCTGTGGCATTCAATCGCTATGTTGATCCGTCCCACCACTCCCGCGCCCATGCGACGCAATTCATCTTCGGTGCTGTGTACCGACGGCATGACCTGATCGGCTAATCGCAACAACCTTTCACCTGCCGAGGTAAAAACCAACGGCCTGCTTTTGCGCATAAATAATACCGCATCGAAGTAGGTTTCCAGTCCTTTGAGTTGGTGTGATAAAGCAGATTGGGTTAGATGCAACCGTTCTGCTGCGGCGACAAGGCTGCCTGTATCACGCAGGGCAATCAGGGTTTGCAGATGTTTTAACTCCAGGTACATGAGGCATTTTCATATTTAGTTGATTTAATATCAATTGTACTCAATTCCAAACTGCCAGAGAATACCCTCCACATTATTTTTTACAGGGATACAACATCATGACAGTGGCACATAACCTGGGATTCCCCCGCATTGGCGCACGGCGTGAACTGAAATTTGCGCTGGAAAATTACTGGCGTGGAGAGATTGATCAAGCCACGCTGGAACAACTCGCCGCAAGCCTGCGTGCACAACACTGGCAACAACAGGCTGAAGCTGGACTGGATTTAATTCCGGTTAACGACTTTTCTTTTTACGACCACATACTCGACCACAGCGCATTACTCGGCTGCGTGCCACCCCGTTTTGAACATGAAGGGGGCGATGTTCGACTCGACACATATTTTCGCATGGCGCGTGGCCGTGCGCCTCATGGTAAGCCAACCACCGCCTGTGAAATGACCAAGTGGTTCGATACAAATTATCACTACATCGTGCCGGAGCTTTATCCGCAAGTGGAGTTTGAAATCTCCAGTAGAAAATTATTCAATGAAGTCGTCGAAGCGAAAAATATCGGCTATAACATCAAACCTGTTATTCCCGGCCCATTGACCTGGCTTTGGCTTGGAAAAATAAAACAGGGCAACTTTAACAAGCTTGATTTGCTGGACAAATTAATCCCCGTCTATGGTGAAATATTAAACCGGCTTAACAAGCTTGGCGTAGAGTGGGTGCAAATTGATGAGCCGATCCTGGCGCTGGATTTACCACAGGAATGGAAACAGGCGTTTGAAAAGACCTATAACCTGTTGCAGTCGTCTCCGGTTAAAATCTTGCTTGCAACTTATTTTGGCGCACTGGAGGACAATCTTAAATATGCTGTTTCATTGCCCGTTGCAGGCTTACATGTTGATGCAGTCCGCGCCCCACATGAACTCACAACCATCATCGATCAACTGCCTGCTTATAAAATTCTATCGATTGGAATCGTTGACGGCAGAAATATCTGGCGAACTGATTTGCAAAAAGTTTTAAGTACACTGGAAACAGCCCAGACGCATCTTGCTGATCGTTTGTGGGTAGCACCCTCCTGTTCTCTAATACATGTTCCTGTTGATCTTGCGCAGGAAGATAAACTGGATGATGAAATAAAATCATGGTTGGCTTTTGCATTGCAAAAAACCGATGAAATTTCCTTGTTCAAAAAAGCGTTAACAGATGGACGCCAGTCTGTAGAAACTGAACTGGATAAATCGGCGGCATGCAATCAGGCGCGACGTCAATCGAGCATCGTTCATCAAGATACTGTTACACAGAGATTGAATTCAGTAACGGAAAAAATGACGGAGCGGAACAGTCCCTATCAGCAGCGTTCACGGTTACAACGCAAGCAATTTAATTTGCCAGTTTACCCAACAACTACGATTGGTTCATTTCCTCAGACAAATGAAATCCGTAAAATTCGACACGCTTTTAAACAAAACAAAATAACAGCAAAAAAATATACTGAATTCATACAAAAGGAAATTAATTCAGTCATAAAAAAACAGGAATCGCTCGGTCTGGATGTGCTGGTTCACGGCGAGCCGGAACGTAACGACATGGTCGAATATTTTGGTGAATTACTCAGCGGTTTTGTTTTTACCCATTTTGGTTGGGTACAATCATACGGTTCGCGCTGCGTCAAACCACCCATTATTTTCGGCGACATTGCACGCACCAAACCCATGACGATTGAGTGGAGTCGCTACGCGCAGTCGTGCACTGAAAAACCCATGAAAGGCATGCTCACCGGCCCGGTTACCATTCTCAACTGGTCATTTGTTCGGGACGATCAACCTCGCAGCGAAACCTGCAAACAAATCGCATTGGCGCTGCGAGACGAAGTAAATGATCTTGAGCAGGCTGGCATTAAAATGATTCAAATTGACGAAGCAGCTTTGCGAGAAGGTTTGCCGCTACGTCAGAAAGACTGGGGAAAATATCTTGACTGGGCGGTTAAATCATTCCGTCTCACAGCCAGTGGCGTCAAGGATAAAACCCAGATTCATACCCATATGTGCTATTCAGAGTTTAACGATATTATCGAATCCATCGCCGCCATGGATGCAGACGTGATTACCATCGAAACCTCACGCTCGGACATGGAACTACTGGATGTATTCGAAGACTTTCAGTACCCCAATGAAATCGGCCCCGGTGTTTACGATATTCATTCGCCCAATATTCCTGATGTGGCGCAAATCGTCGAGCTGATGCAAAAAGCTGCAACACGCATCCCCGCGGAACGCCTGTGGATCAATCCTGACTGCGGATTAAAAACCCGTGGCTGGCCGGAAGTGGAGGCAGCACTGAAAAATATGGTTGCCGCAGCTGAAGTGATGCGGCAACAGAGTCTGGCTACTTCGAGCGCTTTACCCTAAAATCACAGACTCAAAAAAACATACGGACTCCAAATGAGCCAGCCGGATATCCAGGTTGTAATCGATTTTTTAAAAACCCTGCAAGATGATATTTGCAACGCACTGGCCAGCGAGGATGGCAAAGCAACATTTTTTGAAGATAACTGGCAACGCGAGGCAGGTGGTGGTGGACGCACTCGGGTATTAACCGATGGCGCAGTTTTTGAACAGGCTGGCGTAAATTATTCGCATGTGTTTGGCAAAAATCTGCCACCCTC
>DTYI01000164.1 GCA_012961935.1 Thiotrichales bacterium
ATATCAAAAATCAAAATTGTTAATTAATCTCTTCATTTTTTGTATTTTTATATTTTATATATAATATTTAACTTAAAAAAATTCAAATTCACATTTTTAATTTTAATTTTAATAATAAATTGTAATTATAATTATAAATATAAATTATTAAAATAAAAAATTTATAAAATTTTTCTCAATTTTCCAGCTAACACGTTAAATGAGCTGCAAGAACGACATTTTTACCTTCTTTCAATAGCTTATTATATATCTCAACTGCCTTTGCTGTAGGCTCACATATGACTTCTATTCCTCTACTCCTTAATTCCTCTATGACTTCTTCATCAACCTTAACCACTCCATATGCTCCTGTTCCAAATATTACAATTTCTGGTCTTTTATCAATTATATCTACCTCGGCGTGGAGCATCCCGACTCGATCCGGGAGTTTGATATCTCTTCCGGTCTTCTGACCGGATCGTCCTGGTGCACGCACCTGAGGCAGAGAAAGTTTTTGTTGAGCAAGGCTGTGGTGAAAAACGCCATGCCGTCATGGCCAATGATTTTGTAATTGTCGGGCCAAAAAATGATCCGGCCGGATTGGTGACTGTCGGCAGTGCAACAGAAAGTCTGAAATTAATTCAGCAGAGTCGGTCTTTGTTCGTCTCCCGGGGTGATGACTCGGGCACCCATAAAAAAGAACTTGGCCTGTGGCAAAGTGCAGGCATTAAACCGTCTGGAGAGTGGTATCGAGAGGCGGGGCAGGGGATGGGAAAAGTGCTGCAGATGGCTGGAGAAATGGATGCCTACACCATAACTGATCGCGCGACCTGGCTAGCTTATAAAGCCAAATCGCCGCTGCGGATTGTGTATGAAGGTGATATGGTTTTACAAAATCCGTATAGTATTATTGCTGTGACAGCGAATAAATATCCTGATATTAATCATGGTGGAGCTTCAGCGTTGATTGACTGGATTACAGGTCTGGATGCGCAGCGTCTGATTGCTGATTTTAAGATTGAAAATACACAGTTATTTAAACCGACCGCAAAGAAGTCTGTAAATAATCAGCAAGCCTCCACCCAAAAATAAAAGTCATGAGCAATTTAACATCAGCAACGACAGAAGCCATTTCATTGCTGTTTGCTGGCGATAAAGAACTATGGGGCATCATCGGTATTTCATTTCGCGTATCGACAACGGCCATTTTACTGAGCGTTATCCCGGCTTTGGCAACTGCATTTTTACTGGCTTATATTAACTTCCCTGGCAGGCGGTTTCTGATCTCATTATTCAGTTCTTTATTATCAGTCCCTGCGGTTGTGGTTGGCCTGACTTTGTATTTGGTTTTATCCCGGCATGGGCCGCTGGGAGAGTGGCGGTTATTATTTACCCAGACGGCCATGGTGTTCGGGCAGATGGCCTTATGTTTTCCCATTTTAGTGGCAATGAGCCATGCCGCTTTACAGTCGACCGACAAGCGTGCGTGGGAGACGGCGCGCACGCTGGGGGCGGGTGTGATTAGAACTATCTTTACGGTTTTGCGTGAAGTGAGATTTGGATTATTTGCAGCATTGCTGGCCGCCTACGGCCGCATCATTGCAGAAGTGGGCGCCTCCATGATGCTGGGCGGAAATATTTTGAACCATACGCGGAATATTCCTACCGCGATCGCGCTGGAAACCAGTAAGGGTGAGTTTGCCCAGGGTATTGCGTTGGGCATGGTGTTGCTCATGCTCGCGTTCACATTAAATTTTATGTTGCAACATTTTCAGGGCAAAGAAGGGCTGGTCGAATGAGCGCACAAAAAATACAACTGGCACTATCGGGTGTCCAGAAACGATTTGGAAATCGTCTGGTACTTGAAAATGCAGCGCTGGAATTAACCGGTGGTGAATGCAAACTACTCTGTGGTGAAAACGGCGCGGGGAAAACAACTTTATTACGCATTGCAGCCGGTCTGGAAAAACCGGATAAAGGAAATATCAATACAGGTTTGGGTGATGTGAGCTGGCGCCGCTGTCGGAAAACATTGCAGGAGAAGATTGTCTATCTACATCAGCAGCCCTATCTGTTTGATGGGTCGGTGATGCATAATTTAAAGTTTGCGCTCTCCGGCAAAAAGATGAATAAAAAAGAATCCGCGCACAGGGCATTGCAATGGGCAGGGCTGGAAGAGCTGGAGCATCATGCTGCAAGGACTTTGTCGGGCGGGGAGAAACAACGCGTTGCCCTGGCGCGAGCCTGGCTGCGGAATCCTGCTGTCATGTTGCTGGATGAACCCACTGCAAACATGGATGCGCCAGCACGATTACGCGCGCTGGAACTTTTACAGCAGCTCAAGCAGGAGGGGCTGGCATTACTGATCGCAACACATGATCCTGTGCAGTTTAGAAACCTTGTAGATTCCTGCCTGACGCTGAAAAACGGCAAAATATTTAAAGAAAAAGATGTACACTATACAGATGGTTCTGTCGTTTCTATACATCAATTTATTCAGTGAATAACCTTATCGATAAACGAAATATAACGGCTGTTATTCTTGCGGGCGGACAGGGCAGGCGCATGGGCGGAAAAGACAAAGGTTTGTTGGCGTGGGGAGGACGGCCGCTGATTGAAACAATTCTGGATACCATCAAGCCACAGGTGGGTCATATTCTGATTAATGCAAATCGCAACAAGGAAAAATATACAAATTATGGATACCCGGTCGTTGCAGATAACCTCGACGGTTACCAGGGCCCGTTAGCCGGATTCGTCGCCGGGATGAAGGCGGCAAAAACCGATTATATTACGACCATCCCATGTGACAGCCCACTGATCCCCGCTGATATGTTTGAAAGACTCAGCGCTGCGCTGATTGATGAGCAGGCCGAGCTGGCCGTTGCGCATGATGGTCAGCGTTTGCAACCTGTGTACGCATTGTTGCCGGTTAAATTGCTCGATAGCCTTTTGCAATTTATGGGCGAAGGTAATCGCAAAATTGATTTATGGTATGCAAGACACAAAATGGCTGTCGCGGACTTTTCGGATAAGCCGGAGATATTTCGTAATGTCAACACGCCCGAGCAGCACAGCGAATTACACGCAGAAGTGGTCGGTTAATGCTGCATTATCCACTACCATTGCTAGGGGTTTGTGCTTATAGCGGCACAGGTAAAACCACGCTGCTCACTCGGCTGTTGCCGTTATTAACCACAAAAGGGTTACGCATTGCTGTGATCAAACATGCGCACCATGATTTCGATATTGACCAGCCCGGCAAGGACAGTTATAAAATTCGTGAAGCGGGCGCAGAGCAAATATTAATTGCCTCGCGTCAGCGCATGGCTCTGATGAAAGAGTTTCAAGACAAGCGCGAGGAACCGAGTCTTGAAGAATGTTTATCCGCCATTGACGCTAGAAATATTGATCTCGTTTTAGTGGAAGGTTTTAAACATGAAGAAATTGCAAAAATTGAGTTGCACAGATCCGAATTAAAAAAACCATTTTTATTTCCCGATGATGAAAATATAATTGCAATTGCAACGGACAAACCTTTGCAGATGAAAACAGATCAGTGTGTTAATCTGGATTTAAATAACCCGGAACAAATCGCAGAATTTATCATCGCGTTTTATCAGAGCCAGAAAACGACAGAAAGCCAATGCCAGACACAATAAAAAAACAGCTACCCGCATTTCTCACCACCGTTCGTAGCGAGACGGTTCAAGGGTGTGGCATGATTGACTTTCACAACCGAGGGCCGCGCAGGCATAGTCAACACTATGTTGAGCAGCCCGACCGAGTGAAAGTCAAGCAGGGCGTGCCCTTGGGCCGTCGCAGTAGAAGGGTGGTGAGAAATGCGGGCTAGTTGCGCAGACGATTTTGATGCCGAAGCGCTTTTATTTAATCAGGCCAGGCAACGCATTCTTGACGAGGTCACGCCTGTTTCCGGTGAGGAAAAACTGGCGATCCGGCAAGGTCTGGGACGTGTGCTAGCGGAAGATATTATCTCAGGCATTAATGTTCCCGGGCATACCAATTCAGCAATGGATGGTTACGCGCTAGCTGGTGAAAGTTTATCAGGCAAGTCATTAGAAACTTTCGAAGTGATCGGTACGGCCTATGCCGGTGTTGCTTTTGAAAAATCCTGCGGCCAGGGACAATGCGTACGGATCATGACCGGCGCGCCCATGCCGTCCGGCACCGATACCGTGATCATGCAGGAGCATGTCGAAAAAACAAATGAGCAACAAATAAAAATTGACTGTGCCCAGCACCGCCCTGGTCAAAATGTTCGCCAGGCGGGAGAGGATATTGCAAAAGGCGACGTGGTGCTGGCAGCAGGACGCGTTCTCGTGCCGGCTGATCTGGGTGTGCTGGCGTCGTTGGGAATTGGTGAGGTCAAAATACGGCGTCGTCCCCGGGTTGCCTTTTTCTCTACCGGTGATGAATTACGTTCGTTGGGTGAACCGCTTAAGGACGGCGATGTTTATGACAGCAACCGCTATGCACTGTACGGCATGTTGTCACGGCTCGATGTTGATATTCATGACCTCGGTGTCATTCAAGATGATCCGGATTTAATGCGTGATGCATTTACAACAGCAGCAGAAATCGCCGATGTAGTGATTACATCCGGAGGCGTTTCGCTCGGCGAAGCGGATTACACTAAAACAATACTCGATGAAGTCGGCGAGGTGGGTTTCTGGAAAATCGCCATCAAACCGGGCCGGCCGCTGGCGTTTGGCCGTATCGGTAAAACTTTATTTTTCGGCCTGCCGGGGAATCCGGTTGCCGTGATGGTGACTTTTTACCAACTCGTCCAGCCTGCTTTGGAATATTTATCCGGCAAGAAAAATATCGAGCCTTTTACCGTGCAGGCAGTGACGACAGAAAAAATCAGAAAGCGCCCGGGCAGACATGAATTCCAACGCGGCATACTTTCTCACGATGAACAGGGCCAGTTGATCGTCAAAAAAGCAGGCATGCAGGGTTCCGGAATTCTGACCACCATGAGCCGTGCAAACTGTTTTATTTTGTTGTCCGAACAGCAAGGCAATATTGAAGTCGGCGAACAGGTGACCGTGCAACCTTTTAATTCACTAATTTAACCAAGTGTGAAAATGAATCATGGATAAACAACTCCAGACCGAACTCGAAGCAGCAGCATACCGCGAACTACGCGACCATTTGCGTAAAAGAACCGATGTTCAAAATATTGATTTAATGATCCTTTCCGGTTTCTGCCGTAACTGCCTGTCGAAGTGGTATATGGCGGCGGCAAAAGAAAAGGGTATTGAAATGGATTATGACGAAGCGCGAGAAGCTGTTTACGGCATGCCTTATAACGAGTGGAAAGAAAAATATCAAACCAAAGCAACGCCAGAACAAATGGCCGCTTATGAAGCGCATCAGAAAAAAGTTAAGGAAGAAGCGGGGCCATAAAAATTATATAAGATAAAGAGTGTTTAAAAAAATACTCTTCGGTTTTATTTTTCTGCTCACAGCAGGGCTTTTAATATTTTTCACAGTATTACCCACGCTGGTAGAAAAGCACAAAAATACGGTCACAGGAATCGGCCTGCTTCCCATTGAAAATAAAACCCGTCAGTTGCATAAAGAACTTGTGATTGCCGACCTGCATGCGGACAGCTTGTTGTGGGGCAGGGATTTATCTAAAAGAAGTGATCGAGGAATGGTGGATTTCCCACGAATGCGAGAAGGGAACCATGCACTCCAGGTTTTTTCAGTCGTCACCAAAACGCCGCGTGGCCTTAATATTACCCGCAACAATAATGATACAGATAACATTACATTACTGGCGATTGCACAGCGCTGGCCCTGGCGAACTTATACCAGTTTAACTGAGCGTGCGCTTTATCAGGCTGAGAGACTGCATAAAATGTCGGCTCAGTCTGATGGTCAGTTTGAAATTATTACCAACCGTACTCAACTGGCGGATTTTCTCCAGCGCCGAAAAAAGCGACCTGAACTATCGGGCGGTTTGCTTGCACTTGAAGGCGCGCAGGCGCTGGAAGGAAACCTGGAGAATCTGCAAAAAATTTCAGCAGCAGGTTACCGGATAATTTCGCCCGCGCATTTTTTTGATACAGAAGTAGGCGGTTCAGCGCATGGCTGGCATAAAGGTGGCCTGACTGAATTCGGCAAGCAGTGGGTCAAGAAGATGGATCGTGCCTGTTTGATTATTGACCTCTCGCACGCATCTAAAAAAGTATTTAACGAAATCCTTGCGCTGACAACTCGCCCGGTCGTTGTTTCGCATACCGGCGTAAAAGGCACGTGCAGGAATAATCGCAATCTATCCGATGCACAAATTAAAAAAGTTGCGGAGAACGGCGGGCTGATCGGAATCGGTTTCTGGTCTGTTGCGACCTGTGGAGATAAACCTGCCGATATCGCCAGAGCAATTAAGTATGCCGTGAGTGTTGCAGGCGTCGAGCATGTTGCCCTGGGTTCTGACTTTGACGGCGCGGTCGCATTGCCTTTTGATGTCAGCGCCATGGTCCAGATCACCCAGGCGTTAAAAAATAAAGGATTCACTGGCAGTGAGATAGAAGCCAGAGTCTGTAAATTAAATTGTGTAACTGCTCATATTCTAATACCTTAAACAAAAAGGAAAGATTATGAGCAAACCTACTACAAACAGTGAAATCAAAGC
>DTYI01000165.1 GCA_012961935.1 Thiotrichales bacterium
ACGCTTGTATCGCAGGCCGGTTGTCAGGACAACACAAAAAGCATTACTAAGGATATTCGCGGTGAGGAAGTCAGCTACGAAGCAGGCGATGTAACACTCAAAGGCTACCTGGCCTACGACGCCAATATCAAGGGGAAAAGACCAGGTGTGCTGGTCGTACATGAATGGTGGGGACACAACGACTATGTTCGCAACCGCGCGCGCATGCTCGCAGAAATGGGTTACACCGCACTGGCCATTGATATGTATGGCGACGGTAAATCAGCACAACACCCAGCGGATGCAAAAAAATTCATGATGGAAGTGATGAGTAACATGCAGGCCGGCAAAGCACGCTTTCTCGCTGCGCAAAGACTGTTACAAGACCACGCCACGACGGATGCGGACAAAATAGCCGCGATTGGCTACTGCTTCGGTGGCGGCATTGTTTTGAACATGGCGCGCATGGGGCTCGACCTGGATGGTGTCGCCAGTTTCCACGGCAGCCTTTCCACAAAAATGCCCGCACAACCTGGCGACATCAAAGCGAAAATACTGGTACTGCATGGCGGCAGCGATCCTTTTGTGACAGCAGAACAGGTTGAGGCTTTCAAAAAAGAAATGGCCGATGCCAAAGCGGATATGAAATTAATTGTTTACCCCGATGCGGTCCATGCTTTCACGAATCCCGGCGCGACCGCGATGGGAAAAGAATTCGACCTGCCGCTTGCGTATAACGAAGACGCCGACAAAAAAAGCTGGGGCGAGCTTGAGAAATTTTTAAATGATTTATTTGCAAAATAAAATGCAAAGGAAGGTCTGATTTATTCAGAGCTTCCTTAAAACAAACCAGGACAATACCAATGAAATATTTTTTATCTTTTTTAATCTTGTTTTTAATCAGCATCCCAACCCACGCCGGAGATATCGTTTCTGACAAAAGTATCGGCATGGAGCTGGCGCGCGACATAGCCAGTGAGGCCATCCTGGCCTGCCGTAAAGATGGCTACCATATCAGTGCGGTGGTCGTTGACCGCTTCAGTCTAATGCGTGCTGCACTGCGCGATGACTTGGCCTCGCGCTTTACCCTGGAGATCGCCGAACGCAAAGCCAATATGACCGTTATGGCCTGGGCAGACAGCGGCGACTTCAAGGCGCAACGCGCTGACATTCAACAAGAATTAAATCACATTGAGGGCATTATCGTGATGGAAGGCGGCGTCAAAATTGTCGCCAGCGGTTATAACATCGGCGCAGTTGGCGTCAGCGGCGCACCCGGCGGCGACAAAGACGCAGCCTGTGCAAAAAAAGCCATCGAAAAACTGAATGAGCGAATTGAATTTGCGATAGAGGAATAAGCTCATGCAAGTAAAAGAAAACTGGACTGACATCAAAAGGATTTTTGCGCAGTCATTTAAATCTTCATTCCATTTCTCACTTGCGACGGTGAATGAAAATGGAGAGCCGCATGTTACGCCGATTGGTTCATTAATTCTTCGTCAACCGGGACAGGGTATTTACTTTGAAGAATTTACTCGCCAGTTACCGCGCAATGTCCAACAAAACAAACAAGTTTGCGTACTGGCAGTCAACAGCAGTCGCTGGTTCTGGATTAAATCGTTATTCAGTGGCCGCTTTAAAAACCCACCTGCGATACGTTTATTTGGAACGGTCGGCGAAGCGCGTGAGGCAACGGAAAAAGAAATAAAGTTGTGGCATCACAGAGTAAGGCAGCTTCGTTACACAAAAGGTTATGCCTTGATGTGGAAAAATATGAAAACGGTTCGTGATATAAAATTTACCCGTGTCGAATCAATCAACATGGGCGAAATGACACATGATACATGGCGGACGATGTCAAACAGCGGACAATCAATAACCTGAAAATATCACGTTGAAGATTCGTAAAATTTAAGGGCAGTCTGAGTAATTTCTTTCCTGCCATTTTGACCGCAGGGACGACTGCATGGATGCAGGAGGTAGAGTAATGCAAGGAGCAATTACCGAGAAATAAAGTTCCACAGGATATCTGGCGGTTACGTAGCATAAGATTTCTCGCTATGCTCGAAATGACAGATGACCAGACTTTCCTAAAAAAACCAATCAGGTCCTTCTAACTTCGATCCCCTGCTCGGCCATGTATTCTTTTGCCTCGCCAACCGTGTACTCAGCAAAGTGAAATATGCTCGCGGCAAGCACCGCATCGGCACCGCCTTTTGTTACGCCATCGGCCAGATGCTGAAGGTTGCCGACACCGCCGGAAGCAATCACAGGCACACTGACAGCATCAACGATGGCGCGGGTTAAATCCAGATCAAAACCAATCTTGGTGCCGTCACGATCCATGCTGGTTAACAGAATTTCTCCGGCGCCGCGTTCGACCATATTTTTTGCCCATTCGACCGCATCCAGTCCTGTCGGTTTGCGCCCGCCGTGGGTAAATATTTCCCATCGTTTCGGTTCGCCTTCTTTGCTGACCTGCTTGGCATCAATCGCGACTACAATACATTGCGAACCCACTTTGTCGCTGGCTTCGGAAACAAAATCAGGATTAAAAACAGCCGCGGTATTAATTGCCACTTTATCGGCGCCGGCATTTAACATGCGACGAATATCTTCAACTGTGCGAATACCGCCACCAACTGTGAGTGGAATAAAAACTGTTTCGGCGACATCTTCGACCACGTGCACAATGGTCTCGCGGTCATCTGAGCTTGCTGTAATATCGAGAAAGGTAATTTCATCCGCCCCTTCTGCATCGTAACGACGCGCGACTTCGACCGGATCGCCGGCGTCGCGGATATCAACAAATTGCACACCTTTTACAACGCGGCCGTTGTCGACGTCGAGACAGGGGATGATGCGTTTGGCGAGGCTCATGCTGTTTTGTTTTGACGCAGAGGGGTAAAGAAAAATAATTCTGTTTCCCCAAGCAGGGCAATACAGCGCCCCCCTCTTTGCAAAAGAGGGGTTGGGGGAGATTTAAAAATCCTGAAGCACATCATGCATTTCAAAGCATTACTTATCCTTTGCAAATCCCCCTCAATCCCCCTTTGCAAAGGGGGAAGCAGGAAACTTTGCATCTCTGCCTTGAAAATAAAATTACTTCGCATCATCCACCAGTTTCTGCGCCTCGGCCAGGTCGATTGTGCCCTCGTACAGGGCGCGGCCAATGATGACGCCGTTAATCCCTTCTTCCTCTACCGCGAGCAAAGCTTTGATGTCATCAAGACTGGTGACGCCGCCTGATGCAATCACTGGCACGCGCACGGCCTGCGCCAGTTTGACGGTGGCCTCGACATTGACGCCTTTCATCATGCCGTCTTTACTGATGTCGGTATAGACAATTGCGGCGACGCCGTCGTGTTCGAAATGTTGTGCCATGTCGATGACATCGTGGTTGGACAGTTTCGACCAGCCGTCGATCGCAACCTTGCCATCCTTTGCGTCAAGCCCGACGATGATATGGCCGGGAAAACTCAGGCAAAGATCGTTGACAAAATGGGGTTCGCTCACCGCGCGGGTACCGATGATCGTATAACGCACGCCGTCATCAAGATAAGTTTCGACCGTGTCCGCATTACGGATACCACCGCCAACCTGAATATCCAGATCCGGAAATGCTTTTGCAATCGCCTGAATCACCTGATGATTTTTCGGTGAGCCGGCAAAGGCGCCGTCCAGGTCTACGATGTGCAGACGATGCGCGCCTGCGTCGACCCATCGTCCAGCGATTGCGACTGGATCGTCAGAAAAAATCGTTTCGTCATCCATGCGTCCCTGACGTAGACGCACACACTTACCTTCTTTTAGATCAATGGCTGGAATTAAATCCATAACTCACCTATTCAGTCCCGTCCCATTCAATAAAATTGGTCAATAACTGTAAGCCGGCCGCCGCGCTTTTTTCTGGATGGCATTGCAGGGCAAAAACATTGTCGCGGGCGATAGCGGCTGTAAAAGTTAGACCATACTCGCATTCACCAACCGTCAACGCTGCATCTTCCGGATCGACATAATAACTGTGCACAAAATAGAACCGGCTGTTGTCAGCAATATTTTTCCACAATGGGTGCAGTCGCGTCTGGGATATATTATTCCAGCCCATGTGCGGAATTTTCAAGCGTTCGCCTTTTTCCGAAACTTCACCAAAGTGACGTACCTCACCCGGATATAAACCCAGACAATCCACACCGTCATTTTCTTCACTATGCGCCATCAACACCTGTAAGCCCATACAAATTCCAAGAAAAGGTTTTTGCTGCGCCACTTCCAGCACGGCCTGATCCAGTCCCAGTGTTTGCAATTCACGCATACAATCTTTTGCGGCGCCCTGCCCTGGGAACACAATGCGGTCAGCTTTTTGTATCAGTTCCGGCTGGCTGGTTAACAGCACCTCTGCCTGGCCGTCGGTGACATATTCCAGCGCCGTAACCACTGAATGGATATTACCCATACCATAATCGACAACGACAATTTTCTGCTTCATGTGACGGTGCTTATAACTTTCCCTTGGTCGAGGGCATCATGCCCTGCATGCGTTCATCCGGGGCAAGCGCCATCCGCAGGGCACGGCCAAATGCCTTGAAAATGGTTTCTGCAACGTGGTGAGCATTGTTGCCGCGCAGGCAGTCAATATGCAGGGTGACGCCG